>NZ_JBFUKZ010000010.1:0-180538 GCF_056400585.1 Mucilaginibacter sp. P5_A6
GTGAGTGGTGAGTGGTGAGTTGTGAGTGGTGAGTGGTGAGTGGTGAGTGGTGAGTGGTGAGTGGTGAGTGGTGAGTGGTGAGTGGTGAGTGGTGAGTGGTGAGTGGTTAATAAAATTGCCATACAATTTAGTCAAAAATTGTGGCAATCCTTTTAATCTGTTTGATCCGTGATTCACACAAAACTCTAAAAATTCGTTAATCCGATAGGCAGGTTCAGAGAGACTGTATTGTAATAGGTTTGTTACAAAAAATCCAATTTCCGCTATGTTTCCTATAAATAATGCCAATAAAACGCAATTTTCCTTAAAAATTGCGTAAAACTACGTATGCATTTTCAGTGAAATCCCTGTATGTTTTTTGTAGGTCAAACCTTATCTTTGATAGAACGTTATTGATTACCTAAGTCTACATTTAATACACCTATCGCTATGAAATTATTTTACCACTTTTTATTTTTTGTGTTTACAACACTCATATTGCTTGTCTGTGCTAATATGTTTGCTTCAGATCCTCAAAGTAAATCACAAGCAGATGAATTTCCTTCACCAGAATCCAATAATTATGAATCGAAAGATGATTCAACATTTGCAGCCAATCAGAGTGGTTCGGTTGTACTTGCCAATTTAAAAGATAATACGCTGGTATATTCAGGTTTAATGCTGCAGAGTGCAGAAGATTTTGCACGCCAAAAAACCATCTATTCGAATAACTTTCAAATAGCACTCAATTATTTCGGCACACTTAAAAAAATTAAATAAGTAGTTTAGTTAATAGTTTAATATAATTTAGTTAGGGAAACAGTTGCAAGCAGCCATTACAGAAATGTAATGGCTGTCTTGTTTTTTATGACCAGGATAAAAACCTGCGGGGATTAATATTCAAAATGCCCCAAAGTAAAAATTACTGTTAAAAGAGGGATAGCTAATAAAAAGTATGCTTTGGCTAATTGTACGTTATCGGCATTACCCAATATAAATACCCTGTACATGTCGTTTTTTATGGTGCTTAATTTCGCTTTCATTGTTCAAAAGTTTGGAGTCCGGTAAATGTGAACTGTTGTAGTTTTGACAGAAAGCGGGGAGGAGGGTTTAACCATTTATAATTTATCCTTACTCATTTCGGGGTGATAATGCAGACCAGGGGTAAGCCAGTGAAGCAAAACAACCCTTGAATATCTGAAATTAAAGGGTGATAACAATACAGCTACACTTAGTATAATGGCACAATACAACCAGGGATTGCTGCTGCCGGTTAACACATGTATGGCCACGGCAATGGTAACCATTTCGGCAACGTTTAAGGCATAGCTCACAAACATGGCTACATAAAAATAACCAGGTTCGCGTTCATAGGTTAAGCCGCAATGCGGGCAGGTTTTATTCATTACCTGTCCTTTAAAACCATACATGCTGTTAGCAAACAAATCGCCCCTGCGGCAGCGCGGGCATCTGGCATGTACTATTGCAGGCCAGGCAGCTAATTTATATTGGGTATTTTCCATGATCGTATAATTATTAATTTTTCAATATTTGTTTGCGAAATTCCTCGGGGGTAATGTTTTCTGTTTTTTTAAAAAACTTGGTGAAATACGAGTTGTCGCTGAAGTTTAGTTTAAATGCAATATCGCTGATGCTAAGCTGCGGATTGGTTAACAATCGCTTGGCTTCCAATAAGGTACGGTTACGGATCAATTCGCCGGCCGAAAGGCCCAGTAAATCTTTACAAACCGCGTTAAGGTGGTTTGGGGTGATATACAGCAATTCGGCATAATCCTTCGGTAATTTGATATTGGTATAATGCAGCTCAATTAAATTCTGATAGTTTTTGAGCAGGGTTTGGTTGTAGGTTAATTTACCCGTGATATCCTGTTTTGCGTTTAGTCTGTTGATATGGATAAACATCTGCAACATCAACAGCCTCACCATATCACTGCCCGATTGGGCCGGTTTAATGATCTCTGAGAGTATACCCTCTAATAAAGCTTTAACTATATCAAAACTATCGGCTGGCAGATTAATCACCGCATCTTTTAAACTTCCGCTGAAGAACGAAAAGTTATTCAGATAACCAGGTTGCAATACAAACGACTGGATAAATGATTCGGAAAAATTAATGATATATCCATCTGTAAAGCCATCAAAATGCCAGGAGTGTACCTGCCCGGGAATCATAA
This sequence comes from Mucilaginibacter sp. P5_A6, assembly GCF_056400585.1. Taxonomy (NCBI): domain Bacteria; kingdom Pseudomonadati; phylum Bacteroidota; class Sphingobacteriia; order Sphingobacteriales; family Sphingobacteriaceae; genus Mucilaginibacter; species Mucilaginibacter sp. P5_A6. Next base: position 2,175 of record NZ_JBFUKZ010000010.1, read on the forward strand.
AATAAATTTGACCAGGTTTTACCTCGAAGCTTTCAAAATCGATGGTATGTGATCCGGCACCATCAGTAAACAATACAAGGTGATAAAAAGAATGCCGGTGGGGGAAAAACAGGTTTTTATGTATATTCAGGTAAGCAGCAAAACGGCTCACCAGCAGGTCATCCTGCCTTACGTCAGACAGGGAGCAAATATCATATACCGGGATGCTTTGTATCATGAATCAAAATTACATACAATGCCATAATTTTAATGGTACTATACTTATTTTGAATGGTACTATTTACTGATTTTGGGTTTTCAGCCAATTAAGCCCCCGTCCATTTCTGGATTACGTTTTCTAAACGTTCAAATGTAAATGGCTTGCTGACAAAATCTTTCATACCGGCCATGGTGCATTCGTTTTCATCTTCGCTTAATACATTGGCTGTCATGGCTATAATGGGCGGCGCACTCTTGCCGTGCTTTTTAATAATGCTCCTGGTGGCCTGCAAGCCGTCCATTTCGGGCATCTGGATATCCATGAAGATAAGGTCGTATTGCTGGCTGTCATTCATCCTGATGGCATCTAAACCGTTTTCGGCAATGTCGATATTGTAACCAACTTTTTTAAAAATCTTACTTGCTATAAGCTGGTTCATTTTGTTATCCTCGGCCAATAAGATCCGTAAGGGACGGTAATGAAAAATTTCTTTATCGGCTGGTTTTAGTTCGGCAACTACCTCTTCGCCGGTTACCTGCAGCGGCAAACTAAAAATAAACATAGACCCTTCTGCTTCTTTACTGATGACCCATATTTTACCATGCATCAATTCAACCAGCTTTTTACAAATAGAAAGACCAAGCCCGGTACCGCCATATTTGCGGAGCGCGGTGGTATTTACCTGGGTAAATGGCTTAAACAGCTGCGTTAACGATTCCTGGCTGATACCAATGCCATCATCTTTTACATGGAAGCTTATGTCCTGTACGCCGTCTTTTATTTCAGATCCTTTTACCGTTACCGTAACCGCGCCTTCATCCGTAAATTTGATGGCGTTACCTATCAGGTTAACTAAAATTTGCTGCAGGCGGCCTTCATCAACTTTAACAAATTGTGCCACATTATCATCAACTATATAGCTAAGTACAATAGGTTTATGCTGATTGGTAATTCCGGGCTGGCTAATATCAATTACAGTTTTAACACAATGCCTTATGTTGGTTGTAACAGGAGCGATGATTAATTTATCGGCCTCTATTTTAGAGATATCCAGGATATCGCTGATAATGTTGATAAGCAAATTGCCGCTTGTTTGCAGCGTTTGTAAAAGTTCCTGTTGATCGGGCAATAATGCCGACCTCGACAGTAATTGTGAAGCCCCTATGATGCCGTTAAGTGGTGTGCGTATTTCGTGGCTCATGTTGGCCAAAAAATTCGATTTGGCAAATGTAGCGGCTTCTGCCTCTTCCTTCGAAGCCTGTAATGCAATTTGCGATTTTTGAAGCTCTTCGCTTTTGTGAACAAGGTCGCGCTTATCGGCTTCGTGACTTTTTTTGATAAATCCTATCAATAAGCCCACCAGTACAATGTTTGTAACTGCCGATGATATAAGGTCAAATTGGTTTGCCGATTCGTCAGAAGCTGCCGAAATCCATTGTGGGTGCGCTTTTTCGAGCAGATAACAGGCAATAAATACACCCGAGAGGATACTTATAAAAATATAGTGGTAACGCTGTTTCACCAGCAAGGTTATCAGTACAATTAAAAAAACAGCTATTTGGGTGGTTGAGCCGTGTATGCCCCCGTTATAAAACCAGCCAGGGAAAACCACAGCTATACCCATGCCTATGAAAATATATACATGGGTTTCTTTATAGCCTTTAAAACGGCTTTGGTAATAGGTAAATGCCGAAAATAGAAATACAAAACAATTTGCCAGGATTAAACCCAGCCCAAACCCTAATAAAATGTTTATTATCAGCGATATAATATTAATCAGGCAAACGAATAAAGTAATAGCATTAAAGAGTTTATTCTCAAGAGACAAACGAGAATCGCCATAACCAATAATTTGTTTTAGCTTCTCCATTTAAGTTAAAAAATTAATTATAGGGGTTTTTACGTAAAATCCATCAAAAAGGATAGGCTAATTAAGGGAGATTTTTTGAAAAAATGCTTTTATTATTAAAATAGTAAAATGCCTGCATAAAATTGTTTAACAAGTAAATTATTATATATTACTGATTATTAGTAAGTTAACTCAATTAAAAATTTAATGTTAAAAAAGGTAGGAAGAGATTAAAAAGGCAGGCGTTGCTTAAAACATGCAGTTTAAGAAACATCAATATGAACTTGCATTGGTTAGCTTGTCAATTGCTTCATTATTTAACTGTAAAGTAGCTGCCAGGGTAAGCTCGTTCAATTGAGGTATGCTTGTGGCGCTTGCAATTGGTGCTGTAATGGTTGGCCGGGCAATTAACCAGGCTAAGGCAACAGCGGCGGGTTTGGTATTATACTGTGCCGATACTTCATCAAGAGCTTTTAAAATGCGCATGCCTCTGTCGGTTAAATATTTTTTTACCAAAGAAGGGCGATTACTGCCTTCCAGATCAGCGCCGGAGCGGTATTTACCAGTTAAAAAGCCGCTTGCTAATGAAAAATAACTGATAACACCTATATTTTGTTCTTTAATGAATGGCTCAATACTGGTCTCGTATTTTTCCCTATCAAACAGGTTATACTCGGGCTGCAGGCTCTGGTAGCTGGCCAGGCCTTTTTCACGACTTGCTTTAAATGATTCATGCAGCCTTTCAACAGAAAAATTAGATGCGCCTATTGCCCTTACTTTGCCACTATTTATTAATTGGTCAAAGGCCTCAAGCGTTTCTTCAACGGGTGTATATGGATCGTCATAGTGCGCTTGGTAAAGGTCTATATAATCGGTTTGCAGCCTTGTCAACGAATCTTCAGCTGCTTTTATAATATAATCCTTTTTAAGCCCCTTTTTACCGGCAGCAAATTCGGCGCCTACCTTGGTTGCTATAACAACTTTATTGCGCTTACCGCTTTGCTTAAGCCATTTGCCAATTTCCAATTCTGATTCGCCGCCTTTATTGCCGGGTACCCAGCGGGTGTATACATCGGCTGTATCAATGGCGTTAAAACCTGCATCTAAAAATGCATCCAATAATAAAGCTATATCGTTGCCTTTAACTGTCCATCCAAAAACATTTCCTCCCAAAACCAGGGGAGCGGTTTTTATACCCGATGTACCCAATTCGCGCTGTTCCATAATAAAATTTATTAAAAAAAACGTTTGATGATAAAAACGCTGCAGGGCGCAAGTTGTTTGTTAGTGCAATATAACAAACAATACGGCAACAAACCTACTTCAAAATGCTATCGGTAACCTTGGCTATATCGTAGCTTATCTTATTTATAAATCCCAGTTGCTCTTTCAATAAACTTTCATCTGCCGTAAGCACAGGTTTTTCAACTTCGGGTACAGAATTGGCTTTACCAATATTAAACTCAATACTTTGTCCGTGAAGTTTTTTATTAGTTTCGTTTAGTACCGCAATGTTTTTTTTAATGAGCTTTAATGCTTCGGGATGTTGCCGGTGCGTGTTTTTTAGAAGGCCGGCAGCAATGGTGGTGATATATGACGACAGAATATGGTTGAGTACAACAAATTTATGTATTTCCTTTACATTGCGCTGCTTGCTTTTGGGCTCGGATGTCATCCTTTCAAACGTTGCCGATAAATTGGCCGATTTTACATATACATCTTTGCGGGCCAGCTTATACGCTGTTGTGCCAACAATCTTGTCTGAAATACTTTCGGCAATGGTAATAAGGTAATTGATATTGGCTGTTACAACCTCGCGCAGGGTTTCCTCTATCATTTCAAATTCCCAGGTTGGGAATATAAGGTAACTGGCAACAAACGCTATAGACGAGCCAATAGCGGTATCCAATATTCGTTCCTGGGCCACATTAAGCAATCCTACGCCCAAAAATTTGAACAGGATGAGCACGTATGGCGTCATGAAAATTACACTCACAACATAGTTAAGCCGCTGAAAGCTGTAAGCACCGATCATAAAAATCATCAGGAAAATGAACTGAACGATTGTATTGGGTATAAAGCTCAATATCAGGATCCCTATAGCTCCGCCGCCGATGGTGCCTATAAGTCTTTGGTAATTACGCTGTTTGGATAGGCTGAAGCCGGGTTTTAGTATCACAATGATGGTTAGCAATACCCAATAGCTATGATGCCCCTGCGCTATGGTTTTGGCGGTAATAAAGCCCGCCAAACAAACCAGGGCCACCCTAAGCGCATGCTTAAATGCACCGGAGCCTAAAGTTAAATTATCGAAAAATATGTGGGGCGCGTAATCCTGGTGGGTTACAAACTGCGAGTATTCTATTTCGCCCTTTATTTCGGTTGATTTTTGGGCGGTTTTGGAGTTATAATAGTTGTAAATGTTATTAATGCCTTCGCTGAGGTTACGCAGGTTGATCAGGATTTTTTTTAGCACCAGGTTACTGGTTTCCTGCTGGTCTTTACCAATAGAATCTATCTTTAGCTTTAGTTTCTCCAGTTCTACATTAAAATCCATCACATGACGGTGCCTGGTGTTTGATAGCACGATATAGGCAATATCCTCCAGTTCATCGGCCATATGGTGCAAAATGCGGGCAATCTCATTTAATACCCCGGTATCTTTAAACTTTTCGCGAATGGAGCTGTAATCATAATGGGTTGCCATTATCTGCTCAAACATATCCACCAGGTCAACAAATGTTAATACCAGGATCCTGCTTGCCCCGGTTGATTCCCGTACCATCAGCCTGCTTTTAAACAACAGCTCGCGTACGGCATCCTGGTGCTGACTCACCTGTATCTGCTGCGACACCAGCTTGCGGTAATTTTCGTCGATATCGCTTTCTGTATTATAAAACTCGGCTTTGATTCGTAAAAATTTAGCTATATCGGCTACGTTTTCGCCCAGGGTTTGCTGTGCGGCACGGTAAGGGCGGATACCAAAAAATACCAGGCTGAATACCATATACCATATCCCTCCCAGCAATATGGTGGCGCTATACATCAGTACCTCTGACGGGGCAAGGGCCTTATCCATCATAAATATCATAATAAGTAATGATGAGGTACCTACTGATGCTGCACGGTTACCATAAACGGTAAACATGCTGAACAGGAACGAGAACAGGGTGATCTCTAAACCAAGGGTATAAACATTTAACCTGGCGAAGCCTGTTGTAACCGCCACCAGGAATAAGCATAAATTACCCACGGCCATAGCATTACGCTTATGTGTAAGCGGACCGGGATTATCTATGACACAAATACAAAGGGCGCCTAATGACAACGTTAGTCCAAGATCGAACTGGCCAAACTCCAGCAGCACCAGGGATGGAAGCAATATTCCCGCAGAAATACGCAAGCCATCAGAAAAATACTGACTGTAGAAGAAGCTGTTGATCTCCCGGGTATTAAATTTCATCAATTTGTATTTTTAACCGAGATAAAGCTATGATGTTTATACGGTTCATTGCAAATTTTTAGCAATGGGTATCCTCATTTCATTTAACACTTTTTTTGTACCAAAAACGGTTTCCAAATTTACAAAAATTAAATATTTTAGGCTTATTTTAATAAATATGGCATTAATAGCTAATAATTGTTATAAATTATTTACTTTTTGCTGAAATTAAATTTTAGATAATTAAATTCACCCCCGGTATTGTGCCATGCTCATTGCCCGTCAATTTTAACCTTCAATTTATTTGTGCTATGTCGTTAACCTTAAAACTCAGTCAAAGAGAAACAACTTTTAATAACGAAGTTGTAACCCGGTTTGAGTTGTATAACAGTTTATTTCAAACTCTTCCTTTTTACCAGGTAAAAGATACCGGTATTTTGTTGCCTTTTTTTAGCTCACATTGCGAAAAGGGGGCTGCAATGAACGCATCGCCTACAGATATTATTGAAACTTTTTTTAAGAAATACGTTCCCGATATTGATCATCGCGAGCAGATAAACCGAATGTTTCGGTTTATACAATATATTGAGCGCCAGGTTGTTTTATTTGATGCAATTGAAGATTCTTCTTTTAATAAAATAGGCAAGTTTGACGATACCGGTACACTGCAAAGCCTGTTGCAACAAGCGGCTGTTAGTGATGAAACCCGCAAAAACATCAGCGAAAAGTTAAAAGATTTTTCACTGAGGCTGGTACTTACCGCGCATCCTACCCAGTTTTACCCGGGCACGGTGCTTGGCATCATGACCGATCTTATTGAAGCCGTAAAGGTTAATGATATTCCAACTATTGATGTATTGCTGCAGCAATTGGGTAAAACCCCATTCTTTAACAAAACTTCGCCTACGCCGGTTGATGAGGCTATTAGCCTATCGTGGTTTTTGGAGAATATATTTTACCATGCCGTATCGGGCATACAGGCCAAGCTTGAAGATGAGTTTGATATTGATGCCAGCAATCAACTGCTTGAAATGGGCTTTTGGCCAGGTGGCGACAGGGATGGTAACCCTAACGTAACAACCGAAAGCACAAAGGCTGTTGCCTCTTATTTAAGGCTGCGCCTTTTCAGATGCTATTACCGCGATTACCGCGTGCTTAAACGCCGCATCACCTTTCGCGGGGTTGAAAAACCGATGGCCAAGCTGGAAAAACTGATCTACAAAAATGCGAATGAGCAGCATAGTGAGCCAAAAGATCTGCAACCCGAGTTGTTAGACCTGCTGCAAGCCATCAAGCAAACGTTAATAACAGATCACGATGCTCTATTTGTGGATGTTGTGGATAACCTGATCCAGAAAGTTCGTTTATTTGGCTGTTATTTTGCTACGCTGGATATCAGGCAGGATAGCCGCGTATTGCGCAGCGTATTTAATTTTGTGACTTCAAAAACTGATACCGGTGTTGCCAGAGGATATGCGGAATGGGGGGAGAACGAAAAGCTTGAAAAGTTAACTTTTAACGAGGTTGATTACCATCGCCCCCAAGATGCCGATGCCATGACCTGCGATACGCTGGATACCATCAGGCTGATGAAGCAAATTCAGCATAACAATGGCGAAAAAGCCTGCCAGCGCTTTATCATTAGCAACTGCCAGCAGGCATCGGATATTTTACAACTTATAGATTTGTTTTTATGGAGCGGATGGCAAAAAGACAGCCTGACTGTTGATTTTATGCCGCTGTTTGAGACTGTTAATGATCTTACCCGCGCCGGTGAGATCATGGAACAATTATATACACATCCATACTATGCCCAACATTTAAAAATGCGCGGCAACAGGCAAACCATTATGCTTGGTTTTTCTGACAGTACCAAGGATGGAGGCTACCTGATGGCCAACTGGAGCATTTATAAAGCTAAGGTTGAACTAACAGCCATGGCCCGTAAATATGGAGTAAGCCTGGCGTTTTTTGATGGCAGGGGAGGTCCACCGGCACGTGGCGGTGGTAAAACACATCGCTTTTATGCATCAATGGGCAACGAGATAGCCAACGAGCATATTCAGCTAACTATACAGGGGCAAACAGTAAGCTCGCAATACGGATCAATTGAAACTGCGAGGTTTAACATGGAGCAACTGGTTAACGCGGGTGTTATATCGGCATTGCACCCTAATCGTAATGATCTTTTGGATAGCAGGCATAAATCCCTGATATCGCAAATGGCCGACGAGAGCTATGGACTGTTTATGGCGCTGCGCGCACATCCTTTATTTGTAGAGTATTTGGAAAAATTTAGCCCGCTTAAATTATTGTCCCGCATTAATATCAGCAGCCGCCCCACCAAACGTGGCGTGGGTGGTCCGTTAAAACTGGAAGATTTGCGTGCTATCAGCTTTGTGACTTCATGGAGTCAGCTTAAACAAAGCATCCCCGGTTTTTATGGCGTAGGTACAGCATTGAAAAAAATGAAGGACGATGGCAACTGGCGCGAGATCCAGGAATTGTATCAAACATCGGGTTTCTTTAAAACGATGCTGGATAATTGTATGATGTCTATGTCGAAATCAGATTTCAGGGTTACGGCTTACCTCGAAAAAGATGAGACATTCGGCGATTTCTGGAAAATGCTGAAGGATGAATTTGATCTTACGCGTGTTATGCTGCTTGAGTTAACCGGCAGTACGGTATTGATGGAAGAATACCCGGTTGAGCGTCGTTCTATCGCTATCCGCGAAAAAATAGTACTGCCCCTGGTGATCATTCAGCATTATGCCCTGCAATGCCTGAACAATTGCAAGGATAACGAACTTGTTGATATTTATGATAAGCTGGTGATTCGTACGGTTTATGGTATTGTGAATGCCGGGAGGAATTTGGCGTAGGCCCCCTCTAAATCTCCCCCTGAAGGGGGAGACTTTTTAATATATAGCAGAAGAGCCATACAAAATCCCGTTGCGGAAATAAAATGCGTAGGCTCTGAAGTGGAAATTGCAAATCGGCAAAAGACTTACGAAGTTTCTAAAACTTCGTAAGTCTGGGATTCTCACGATTGCCGCGCTGCGCTTATAATGACGTAATTGTAAAGGGTTGATTGTCAATATATATGTCATTGCGAGGCACGAAGCAATCGCAGGCTGTACAGAGCGGATCTGCATAGTTCGGGATTGCTTCGTGCCTCGCAATGACGTGATTGTTGTTGGGTTTTAAAACCCCTGAGTCATTACTGTTTTTTCAGGATTTTTCTGGTGGGGCACCTCGCAATTACATAATGTATAATCCCCTTACAAAGCTGGCTGCATCCCTGTTGAAATAGCAAACCTGTTCCATGCATTAATTGTTATAATGGCCAGTATTACCTGTGCAATATAAGTTTCGGGCAACACTTTGGCCACGGCTTCATAGGTAGCGTCAGAAACGTGGTTTTGTATCAACGTAACCTCTTCTGTAAGGGTTAGTATTGCTCTTTCCTCTTCGGTAAAAAATGGTGTTTCTCTCCAGGCGTTAAGGGCATAAATGCGTTGCTCGGTTTCGCCGGCTTTGCGGGCGTCTTTGGTATGCATATCTATACAAAAAGCACAGCCATTTATCTGCGAAGCGCGAATCTTGATCAATTCGCGGTGGGTTTTACTTACGCTGCTTTTTACGATATACTGATCAAGGTTTAATAATATCTTGTAGGCTTCCGGATCTGTTTTACCGATGTTTACTCTTGTTTTCATTTTCTTGTTTGTTTTAATACCCAAAGATGGTAACAAAACATGTTTCAAAAAATGAATCAGGATTAAGAAAACACAAGTTGATTAGCTTTTTTTAGCCCGTATTTTGCTCATAAATTGCGGGGTAAACCCAAGATATGATGCCAGCATATATTGAGGTACCCGCTGCATAAAAGCCGGGAATAAACTGCTGAAATGCCTGTATCGTTCCTCGTCGCTCATGCCGTAAATATATTTAATACGGTTTTGGAACGCAGCAAAGGCCCGTTGCTGTATTATCCTGAAATAGCGCTCCAGTTTAGGTATCGTCACAAAAAGCTCTTCGAGTTTGCTTTTTGTTATGCTGGTAACTTCTGTATTTTCAATCGCCTGGATATAGTAAAAAGAGGGGCGGCCGCTTTCCAGGCCATCATAATCTGTTATCCACCAGTTTTCTATTGCAAACTGGGTTATCTGCTCATTTAGTTTTTTGTTGATGAAATACAGGCGCAAACACCCCGTGTTTATAAAGTAAAGCTCCTTGCAAACATGATCCGGCTGCAGCAGAAAAGCTTTTTTTTTAATGGTTTTTATTACTACAGCTGCATTGATCARTTGTTCATCAGCTTCTGTAAGCTCAATGAACTTCTTAATATGATCTGTAAGATTGGAGTGCATAATTGTAGATAGAATTAAGAAGCTGTTTAAATTTTATTCAATAATGTTTTATACGTTTTTGAAGCATATAACCCACCGTCATTGCTTCGTACTTACCCCTGACGTTTTTGCAATTAAAGCTTTTTGTCATGCTGAACGCAGTGAAGCATCTATTATTCGCTATGCTTCTTCGCCCTGTACAGTCTGCGAATAGATCCTTCACTGCGTTACCCATGACGTATTCGATTTTCAAGGCGTGAAGGCCTGTCAGTCTGAGTCTGTCGAAGACTCGTGCGTATAGGCCTTTGCCCACTATGCTTCGACAGGCTCAGCATGACAGCCCGTTTAGCAACTTCTTAGTTCTCGCAATAGCAATCTATTTATTTTTCAAGGTATTCTTTTAATGATCTGCCAGTAATATCGGTCCAGCCGGCAACAAAATTCTCCTTTTTGAAGGCATCTACGCGAGGGAAGGTTTCCAGGCCAGAATGGGTAAGTTTAAGGCGGGTTTGCTCCCCCTCAGAGAACAACTCCCATGTAACTTCCGAATCGCCTTCATGGCCGTCGTAACGCCAGGTATAGGCAATTTTACTGCCCTCAACAACCTGGGTTACCCTGCACAGGTGGCGATACTTTACGTTATCATCACCAGCGGTGAATTCAAACTCAAAGCCTACCTCCGGTTTAAATTCTGCCAGGTCAAAGTACCATTCCTTCATTTTGTTCTTGTCGGTAATAGCTTCCCAAACTTTGCTGATGGGGGCGTTGTAAGTACGTTCAATTTCAAAAGGTTGTGCGCTCATAATTTTTCATTTTTAGAATTTATAGTTTCTGTATTTTGTTCATTGGTAAGGAATTCATCCAATGCATCCAGTTTTTGTGTCCAGAATTTGCTGTACTGTTCGGCCCAATCAGTAACTTCTTTAAGTTGTTTTAAATCGGCCCTGCAAAAACGCTCCCGCCCTTGTTGTTTAATAACCAGCAGGCCACATTCGGTTAATATTTTGATGTGTTTAGATACAGCCGGTCTGCTGATATCAAAATTATCGGCCACGGCATTAAGGTTCATGCTTTGGTGCGCAATCAGGTTAATGATTTCGCGGCGGGTAGGGTCGGCAATGGCTTTAAAAACGTCTCGGTGCATAACATAATGGCAATATGAAACCATATGGTTACAAATATATATGAACCCTTTTGGTTACGCAATAAGGAAGTAAAAAAAGTTAAACACGTGATTATAAGAGCTAAAATCATGACGTTGCTAAAAGGGCGGGTAGCCTGTCGAAGCATAGCGGGCAAAGGCCTCTACGCACGAGTCTTCGAAGGCTCAGACTGACAGCCCTTACCTTACCTTGAAAATCTAATACGTCACGGTAGTAATCACAGCGTGTCGAGTGGAGCTCAAACACTTACTTATCCGAAGGATTCTTTTTTTTATCTAACAGCATGTTCACCATTTTAATTAAACGGTCTTCACGCGTTTTTTCCTGTTTGGCGGTTAATATCCATAATACATATTCTTTTTTATTGCTGTAGGAGAGTTGCTGAAACCAGGCGAGGGCAGCAGGTTGCTGTTCAAGAGCATATTTGATATAATCCGGGAGGGTTATGATCTTATTATCAACATCAACATAAGCACTATACTCGTTATTACGGATACCTTCATTGCGGCCTTCGGAGGTTTTAACCTGTTCTATTGGTCGAAAGCGTAACGCTGTCCAGGTTTCATTCACAGCAGCAGAAGCAACGGGGCGTAGGCCGTATACCGTTGGTTCATCCCAACTGCTCATCATCTCCAGGTCGGATTTTATGCCTGAACTTTTTTTAGGGTAGATGATCCAAAAAGTAGTGTTATCTTTTAATAAAGAAACAATTACTTTAAGCTCGGTTGTTAGCTCTGCTCTATTAGTAACAAATAACAGGATACCGTTGAAATCGCCAACAGTATTAAATGCCACCTGGGCGCCATCGGGCAGGGGCGTTAAGCTGTCCAAAAAATTAACAGGGGCGTTATGGAGCAGCCAGCGTGATTCGGGTTTTATTTGTAGTTTTTTAGCTAAGGCGTTCATCGGTTTATTTTAATGGCGATAGCTAATTTAGGAAATATGTTTTGCATATGTAATTACAAGTGATAACATTCGAAGACGCCGGGGTAAATTGAACTAATAAGTTTAACCCGATAATGTTATTGGGGGCTTCAGTGAGGGCTTCGCGGTTTTAAAACTTTGTAAGTAGTTGATCACATGCAAACTACCAACTACTTCACCACCAACTTTGCAAAAAAATCCCAAAGTACAATGCCTGCAGAAACTACAATGTTGAATGAATGTTTAGTACCAAACTGGGGGATCTCTATACAGGCATCTATGTTTTGCATCACTTCGTCGCTTACACCGTTTACTTCGTTGCCAAATATAAGTGCGTATTTTTTTGCAGTATCAGGGATGAATTCATTGAGCATCGTACTGTTTTCGGCCTGCTCCACGGCGATGATCTGGTAACCATCGCGGCGCAGTTGTTCAACGGCCTGCAATGGGGTTTCATAATAGATCCAGTTTACAGATTGGGTGGCGCCAAGCGCGGTTTTCTCAATTTCACGATGGGGAGGTTGAGCGGTGATACCGCAAAGGCAGATTTGCGTTACGGCAAATCCATCCGAAGTGCGAAAGATAGAGCCAATATTGTGCATACTGCGTACATTATCCAGCACTACGGTAACCGGCAGCTTATCCTGCTGTTTAAACTCATCAACCGAAGCACGGTTCAGCTCATCTAACTTTAATTTGCGCATATAATTTGTCCATGGTCTGTAATCCACAAACCACGGACAAAAGTATTAAAAAGTGCTTAACTAACCACTGCGTTTAACAAGCCTACGCCGTTACCAATCAGCGAGCTGTAAACAGATGGCGCGTAACCTATTTTATTGGTATAATATTCGGTAACGCCTTTGCTGTAATCTTCAAATGCATCACCTTTTACCAAAGCTATGGCACAGCCGCCAAAACCGGCACCTGTCATACGGGCGCCAGCAACGTTGGGATTGGTTTTACTGTATTCGGCCACAGTATCAAGTTCGATTCCACTTACTTCGTACAAATCACGCAGCGAATCATGAGATGCATACATGAGTTTGCCAAACGCAGCTAAATCATTATTGGCCAAAGCCCTGGCAGCAAGTTTTACCCGATCGTTCTCTTCAATAACGTGTTTGGCTCGCTTAAGCACAACAGCGTCAGTAATCAGATGTTGGTATTTTTTTAGCGTTTCTGCATCAATATCGCACAAGTGGTTGATATTCAGTTCCTGCTGAAGGGCGGTTAAGGCCGTCTTACATTCTTCTACGCGTTCATTATATTTTGATTCTGCCAGTTTACGGGGTTTGTTGGTGTTGATAATAGCCAACACGTAATCGCCCAGGTTGCTGTCAACAGCCTCATAATCCAGTGTGTCGCAGTTAAGCATCAGCGCTTTGTTCTTTTCGCCAAAGGCAACAGCAAACTGGTCCATAATGCCGCAGTTTACGCCAATGAAGTTGTTTTCTACTGATTTGGAAAGTTTCACCAGGTCAAGCTTGCTGTAGCCGCTGCTGAAAATATCATTCAGCGCAAAAGAGGTGACTACTTCTATAGATGCAGAAGATGACAGGCCCGAGCCGATAGGGATATCGCCATAAAACAGCATATCCAAACCTTTAAGCTCATGGCCTTCTTTTACAAAACTATTGATAACGCCAATAGGGAAGTTATACCAGTGTTCGCCTTTTTTTACATAGGATTTCTGCAAAGGGACATCCTGTTTGTCTGAAAAATTTAAACTCCTGAAACGGAAAATGCCATCGTCATTAGGTGACGTTAGCAGGTATGTGCCAAAAGTAATTGCGCACGGCATAACCAGGCCGCCGTTGTAGTCAATATGTTCGCCAATAAGGTTTACGCGCCCTGGCGAAAAGTATGCGTTGTCGGCTTCTTTGTTAAAAATCTTATTAAATTCCTGGTGCAAAGTGTTCTTCATTATTCAGGTTAGTTTATTGGAAAACAAATATTGTAAAAATTGTCAACTTTACAGTTATAAATATAAATTAATTTGAAAAAAATGTCCAATTAGAGGATATGTCGTAAAATTTTGTCTGCATTTTTAATTTTATAGCTTTACAGCGACCAAAACAGGCAGAAACCTGCCCGACAGGTTAGCTAATTAATTACCAAATTTTAACCCCATGAAACAATACCTGGTTACCGGATATGACTATACCGACGAAGGCGCGCTGCAACGCCGCATGAATGTACGCCCGCATCACCTTGATGGTGCCAAAGCTCTTAAAGCAAGTGGAAATTATGTTTTGGGCGGCGCTATATTAAATGATGAAGGCAATATGATAGGCTCGGTGATGATACTGCAATTTGAAACCGAAGAGGAGCTTGATGCCTGGAAACAAAACGAGCCTTACATCACTCAAAAGATATGGGAATCTGTTGATGTAAAGCCATATAAAGTAGCGGCCGTTTAGTTTGCAGTAGAGCGGCGTGCATCAGACATGGCGTTATAAGTTCCCCTCTAAATCTCCTCCGGTAGGGGAGACTTTTTGATCTTCCGGAGTTTTTTTAAAGCCCTCCCTTTCGGGGAGGCTGGTTGGGCTCGTGTGACATTTCGAAGTTGCTACCTCCCCAGTTTCCATCTTTTCATTTGCCAGTAGCCATCACTGTCTTTTGCGTAAAAAGCGGTGTAGCCGATTCCCATCATATTAAAATCAAACGAGAATTCATTTACAGAAGGATCATCGGGTAAAAAGTTTGGTAATACGCTGTCGGCAACTAAGGCTATATGTTCGCCCAGCTCATCTTTTTCTGCCTTTGATACTTTAATCCCGATATTTTTAATGTATTCATTAAAGTTAGCAAACCTGTAATCGGGTTGGATAGATGATTCATCTTTAAGCTTACGGGCGGCGTTAAAAGTTTCTTCCAGGCTTTGTTGTTTGTAGGCTTCCATAGCCTTGAGAAGGTCGGCTGCAGATATTTCGGGCATGCCATCTGAACCGGCGGTGTAAAAGCTGTTTAGTATTTCTTCTTTGGTTTTCATGTTCATTACGTCGCTTTCAACTAAAACAAAAGGATGCCATAAACATAATGACATCCTTTTGTTTTTTTCTGCTTAAAAAGAAGTTTTTTATACTTCGCCCAGCGTGTTCAATATATCTATATCATCCTCTGATAATTGGATATCGGCAGTTTTCATATTTTCTTCCAGGTGTTCAACGCTTGATGTGCCCGGAATTAACAAAATATTTGGCGAATGGTGCAACAACCAGCTTAATGCAACCTGGTGAATGGTGGCGTTATGCTTATCGGCTATACGTTTCAATACTTCTTCGCCCTGTACGTTACCGCCGCCAAGTGGAAACCATGGGATAAAGGCTATATTATGGTCGCGGGTATATTCCAGTTCGGCCTCCCATTTACGGTTATCAACGCTGTACATATTTTGTACCGATACTACCTCGAAAAACTCCTGTGCTTTTTTTATTTCATCTATACTAACTTCGGATAGGCCGATGTGTTTGATCTTGCCTTCCTGTTGTGCTTTTTGTAAAAACGCAAACGATTTTTCGGCCGGTACTTTTGGGTCGATACGATGTAACTGGTAAAGATCGATTCTTGGTAATTTTAAACGTTTCAGGCTGCCTTCCAGTGCCTGCATTAAATGCTGGGGTGATGAATCAATAGGCCATTCGTCGGGGCCGGTACGTAGCAAGCCGCCTTTAGTGCCAATAACCAATTTATCGGGGTAGGGTGCAAGGGCCTGGGCAATTAACTCTTCAGATATGTTAGGGCCGTAGCTATCGGCCGTATCAATAAAATTTACGCCCAGTTCAACCGCACGTTTTAATACGCGGATACATTCAAATTTATCGGCCGGAGGGCCCCAAATGCCTTTACCGGTAATGCGCATGGCGCCATAGCCCAGGCGGTTTATAGTGAAATCGCCGCCTAAACTAAAAGTTTTTTCAAATGAACTTGTTGTAGTAGCCATAATGTTGGTGTTGGTTATAAATTCAACTCCAATATGACCGTATTGTTTAAGCAAAATACAACATAATTCATTATAAGTATCAGGTAGTTAGTATCAAGTATCAAAATCTTGAGGCCATACCGGTACCTGATACTAACTACTTGCTGCTAAAAAGCTATCTTTCCGCTAAAAAACAAATCCAAATGACCGATCAAAATTTTGCCAATCACAGGCGTCATGTAACAGGCTATCATTATGTGCTAAATGTTTTCATTTTAGCGGGATTTATATTAGCAATAATAAATGTAGTAAAGCAATGGCAAACCAACGGGCAGATTACTGCAGTGTTGCTATTGCTTGTTTTTGTTTGCTTCTTTTTTATATTCTGGTTTATGCGTGCATTCCCCTTGAAAGCGCAGGACAGAGCCATACGCGCCGAAGAAAGCCTGAGATATTTTATACTTACCCGCCAACCCTTAAGCCGCCAGCTTACAATTGGCCAGATAGCTGCCTTACGTTTTGCACCTGATGAAGAAATGGTACAGCTTGTTGAAAAAACATTAACCGAAAACCTTAAACCTAACGATATTAAAAAAGCTATCCAAAAGTGGAAGGCCGACCATCACCGGGTATAGTGAATTGTTAAGGTTGTGATTTAATTAATTCTGTATTAGTTAATTACGCCAATTATGGAAGTAAATTAAGACTTGGTTGATTTTTTACCACCTACCTCCATGCTCCCAAAATAGCTCCCATCAGCGTTAACGATACCAGGCTGTAACCGCCATTAATAAATATCAACCGCCAGCTTTTTAGCTCGAACAGGCTCATGATGGCAATGGCGCTAAATGTCCAGATGCCGGCCAGGAAACCTGCAGCTGTACCCCAGGCTAAGTCGGTTTTGGCATCAGCTAAAAACGCGGCAAGGTTTGCAGCCATAATTAAGGAGAACAAGGCCGTCATCCCGAATGATCGTAATTTGCTGGCTGCTTTTAATTCATCAACGTTGAGTTTATTATCGGCTACCCAGGCGTTGGCAAACAGCGCAGGCGAATACCAGATACCGCCAACTAAAAACGAAGACAGGGCAGCTACTATAACCGCCAGCCAATTAATTAATGAAGGATCCATGATGATAAGTTTATGTATTTAATAAAATTAAACTTTTTTTACGATAAAAGAGGAAAGGATGTTCCGAGAAGACTTTCGGACAAAGGACTTTCAGACAAAGGATTTTCGGACAAAAGAATAAAAGATATTTGGATAAAGGATGAAAAGAAAAAGGACAAAGGATCTGTTCCTTTGTCCTTCCGTCCTTAATCCCTTGTCCGAACGTCCAAAAACTTACTTCACATTAAAGCGTACTACCTGCCTGCCTAAGTTGCCATCGCCGTCAATGCCTTCAATTATGGCACGGTATGAGCCGCGTGCATCGCTGTTGTAAAAGCTAAAGGTTGTCACACCGTTTTTATCGGTAATGATCTTAGGGTTCCAGTAAATGGTGTTACGCAGATCGAGACCTATAACACTGCTTTTGCCTACCTCATATTTAGGTACATAAAAATCTTTTGCTTTGCTATAACCTTGTACGGCAAAAGTAATTACGTTTTGCTTTGGTATAAGCGCCATCAGCTGCGAAAGGGAGATCTTTTGTTTTTTAACTATTTTTTTATTAATAACCAGTACACCATTTGTATTGGTCAGGCGGTTAATTCCACTTAAACCATCTTTCATAAATATCTCTACCGATTCAACCTCGTCGCCGGTAATGGTAGATAAAAAGCTAACCTCAACAGGCATACTGCCTACATAAATTTGTACCGGCAGCTTTTTACCCTGGTTATAATCGCGGGTTACATAAAAGTTATTATCAACATATGTTAAACCCAGGGCCATTGTGCTTAAGCAGTTGATCAAAATAGGGCATCCTTTAAGCTGATCGGAATTTATTTCGTGATCAGCCTGCGGACTTAAACCCGAAAAGGTGCCATAATCACTATGGCTTGCTTTTTTAACAACGGTTTTGGCCTTTATTACTACCTCTTTAAGCACCCTTGAACTTTGGTATTGTTTACGGCTGTTTTCAAGATAAGGGCGTATAACACTGTCGATATTTACTATTTCATCGGCTACGTTGTTGTTTTTGCTGATCTTCTGATAAATTTCACCGTTTACATTGATCACCATGTTTTTACTGTTTACGTTATTACGGGCGCTCAGGGTAATCTTTGAAGTATCTCTCACAGCCACATCCGCGAATTTAAAATTACCCGACATGTCTGTTAGCGTTTCGGCCGAGAAATTATTATCAGGAACAAGCAGCCTGATACTGCCTTTACTTACAGGCAAACCTGTATTGGTACGCAATATGCCCGATACTTCAATGCCCTGCTCGGGAGCCACATAAATTGGCGGGTTTTTATCGGCCAGGATATCCTCAAAGCTAAAACGACTGTAGCCCTGGGTAAGCATCAGGATATCAAGGTTATCCAGCTTTTCCTGGTCGGGTTTGTTAAAGTAGTAGTTGGGTTTTTCTATGTAGCCTTTCAGGTCTGATGTTAAGAGTATGTTGCTTAAAATGGTTTGCTCATTGTTTTCATCTGATGGTATGGTAGCATCATCCAAAACTGCAACCGAAAAACTGCCTATAACAGGAGCGGTTTTGTTAAGTGCCGTTACCGACATTTTTACATTTTGCCTTACGGTATAGGATGGTTTATCGGTTTTTAAAGTAAGACTTAACTGATCATTATGCTGAATGAAAACTACGCGCTGACACAAAGCATAGCCGCCTGATGAAAAAAGCGTTACCTGCAAAATACCCGTAGGGAACTTTTTTTTGGGAATATTGGCCGAGTAGCTGAGGTTTTGCAGCACGGTTGAAGCAGCATAATAAATAATGCCGCCGCTTTGCGCTACCAGGTAAAAGCTTTTGTTTTGCTTACGCTGTAAAAATACATCATTGGCCGATATTTTAACAGACAGGTTTTCAGGGTCGTTATTATAAACAGCCAGGCTTATACCCATATTTTGCACCCGGGGCAGTTTATAAGTAGCCGTTGAGCCGTTTGGGAAGGTAACGTTTGCCGTATAGATCTTACCACTTTCGGGTGTTATGCCAAATACGCCCATACCCAAATGACTTGATGTAAATGTGGCAACTTCGGCACCTTTATCATCAGTAATATTTCCCTTAACATCTGCACCCAAACCTTTTGCGTTTATGGCCTTAAATGCAATTTTTGTACGTATGCCGTTGGTTAACTGCCCGCTTTCGGGAAAAAACTGTACATCAAAATTAGTAATGGAGCCATTTAGCGGGAAAGTGTTGGTAACAAACTGGCGGTCGCCCATATCAATAGCTGTTACTAATGATCCGGATGTAATAGTTTCTGCATTATTTTCTGGTATCTCTACCAAAAGGTTGCCATTGGCATCTGTTGTGCCCCGGCCTTTGCTTACGGCATCGCCGTTGCGTACCAATTGCCAGTTTACTTTTTTATCGGTATAGGGTACGCTCGATGGATTTTTATAGAGGATGTTTGCATTAAGCTTTATAAGCCCCCCTCTTTTGCCCGAACTTTTGAAGGATATATAGGTGTTTACCTTGTTATCAATAGCATTACCTACATTTATGGTACGGTCATAAAAATAATCCGGATCAAAATTGCGCATCCAGTTTGTATAGGCCCTTATCCTATAGGCGCCCGGCTTAAATGTTTCGCCGTCGAGCGTTATATTTCCGTTGGCAAAGCCGCTTTTGAGCCGCAGCCTAAGACCCGCCAATACCGAATCCTGGCTATTAAGCAGGTCGACATACACAATACCGCTAAGTGCCGATGGCTGATGCTTTTCAACAGTAACATAAGCCTTAAGCCAAATAGTATCGCCGGCTGCATAGTAAGGTTTATCTAAATGAAGGTAAACCTTTTCGATAGGGAATGCTGCCGAATATTTGGAGGTTTTTTCGATAATGGTGTTAATGGGGATGCTATCCTGCTGAGCCAGTGCGGCTAAACTAAAAGATAATAACAGGGATACTACGAGTAAAAATTTTCTTGATATCATTAATATAATATAAAGCGGCTAACAGGGGCTAATATAAACATTTAGGGTTGTTGCATATCGGGCACACCTATGATTTAACATTTTTTTACAACCCGGCAGAATTTTGAACGAAGTTTTATAGTTTAAATTACATTCAATTGGTAGGTAAAATTGCCTAATAACATACTTGCAGCGCGAAAGTTAAGGGCAATTATATGCACAGGTTTTATAATAACATAATTGTTACTTTTTATGCCACCAAAACAAACCCTGTAATACAGTTGGCTGCTATTTGGCTGCCGCGGTTTTTCCCTCCACATGAACAGATATCATGCTGGAATGTACTATTCCAAGCGTTGATCCTGGTTTAACAGTTAAGTAAAATTTAAAATAGCTGTCCATAATCCCGCTGGCAACCCGGCTGTAGGCCTGCTCAAATTCGGGGCCGCTTAAGCCAAGGTCAATAAGGGGTATACCATAATACATCCCGCCTTTATCATCAACATACATGGTGAAAGAGTAATAAAAATCCTTATAAGCCTTGTTAATAACAATATCATAAGTAGGATCGAGATAATCATCGGATGGGTCGAAATTGTTTTCAATTTCGGGTTTGGTAGTACGGCGGGTAACTTTTACCTGGGGGCTTTTGCTGATAAGTTCGACCGGTTGCCTGGCCGAAAAAGCTTTTTTATAATCCCTGTTTGCCTTTACAGCTAAAGACTGGATATACAAAGTATCCTGGCGGCTGGGGTGCCTTAATATGGATGTATCGCTGTGCAATACGTTTTTTACATAGTTGTCGGCAAAAAAACGCATGTACACTTTGGTGCCTTTAATATCCAGCGAATCGCCTTTTTGTTTAATGATCTCGAGAACAAGGCTGTCTTTACTAATTTTTTGAACCTTTAGCCATGAACGTGCCGCGTTAAAAATAGAGTCGTAACCGCGGGTGAGCGGGAAGTTGATAAAAGCTTTTTTTGTGGGACTGTATATGCTTACAGAATCATCTGACACAAACTTCATTTTCCATTGAGGTTCCAGCTGGTAGCCATATTCATTAAACGAAAGTCCGTTTTTTTGCCTGCGAGATACTTCTGAATAATTGATACCATTATAGGGCTTAAAATCTATGAGTTGCTTTTTACCTTTATTGGAGCCGCCGCAACCTGTTTGGATAATTGAAATAGCAGTAAGCAGCGTAAAACCAACCAGCTTTAATGTTTTTTTATTGATAGATAGCATACGGCTTAAAGATATATATAATTCAATAAACCGGTAAAATGATGAAGGATTTTTGGATAAAAGACAAAAGACTATAGTGTCGTATCAACCTAAATTGACATAGCCTTTAGTCGAAAGTTTTAAGTTCGAAGTCAAAAAAGAGCAAACCCCGCTTATAACTTACTACTTATACTGTTGACTTAACACTACTCACTTTTTAAGCTTTTTACAGGATTAGCAATGGCTGCTTTTATAGTTTGAAAGCTTGATGTAATCATGGCCACAATTAGCATTCCGCCGCCACTTAACGCAAATATCCACCAGCTTACAGGGGTGCGGTCGGTAAAGCTTTGTATCCATTTATTTATGGCCAGCCAGGCAATTGGGGTTGCTACCATAAACGCAAGCATAATAAGTAAAACCAACTCTTTTGATAACAGCCTCACTATCTGGCCAACGGAGGCGCCTACTACTTTACGGATGCCAATCTCTTTGGTGCGTTGGTTTGTAGTGTATATGGTAAGGCCTAAAAGGCCCAGGCAACTGATTAATATAGATAAGCCGGTTGTCCAGCTAAGCAGGGTAGAGGTGCGTTGTTCGCTTTCATAAAACCTGGCTATATTTTCGTCAAAAAAGTGAAAATCAAAATCTTGCTCCGGGTAGGTTTGTTTCCATGCGCTTTGCATAGCTTCGATGGCTTTTTTCCAATCGCCGGGGGTAGTTTGTGGGTTTAAGGCAATATGGAACGTTCTGTTAAAATATTGTCCACCCTGGACTATCAGTATTACAGGTTTAATTACGTTATGTAGCGATGACTGATAAAAATCTCCAAGTACACCGGTAACTTGTCTTTTGCCATGAAAGGTTATGGTTTTTCCAATCGCATCGGCAGGATTTTTAAATCCAATTGCGTTGGCATAGGTTTCATTAATGAGCATTCCGCTTAGGGTATCACGTTGTTCCAACGTTCTGCCTTTTATCAATTTTAAATGATAAATCCTGGTGTAATTTTCATCACCGTACTTTGGCAATACATCTGTTTTAATCTCTTTTGTGCCATCGTTGTAAGTGGATTGCTGCATATCTGTATAATTAGATGCCGGCGCATCAATGCCCATACTCAACTGCTTAACCTGCGGAATAGCCATTAATTTGTTTCTGAAAAAGTACTGAACCTGCATCGACCGGTTTTGCCACGGAGTTTCTATAATCAGAATAGCATCTTTTTTATAGCCCAAATCTTTGTGTAATGCATAATATACCTGTTTGCTAACCAACAATGTTGCCATCACAAAAAATTGTGCTATAACAAATTGCGTAACTGTTAAACTTTTGCGCAAAAAGGCGTTCCTGGTTTGTGTACTATCAAAACGCGACTGGTTTTTAAGCACCTGCAGCGTTTTATAGCCCGATAGTACCATAGCCGGGTAAATACCGGCGATAAGACTTACCGTTATTGTTAAGGCAGATAAAAACAAAATAAGGCTAAACCTGGTAAAATCAACCTTGATACCAGCGGGTATAAAGCCCGAGAATATGTTGAGCAACACGGGGGTAAGGGCTACTGCAGTTAAAACAGCAAAAAGTGTTACAAAAAAAGTTTCAAACAAAAACTGTAATACCAGCTGCTTGCGGCTGCTACCCAAAGTTTTTCGGATACCTATTTCCCGGGCCCTTTGGGTTGCCTGAGCAGTTGTTAAGTTGATAAAATTGATGCAGCCCAACAGTAACAACATAATTGCAATTGCAATTAAGCCATACAAAGTTGGCTTGCTGGCTGTAGGCCGGTTGTAAAATATGCCGTACCTGTTATCGAAATGGACATCGGCCAACGGCTGTAAATGAAGCTGGTAAGACTGGCTTTTGAATAACTGATCTGTAACAGTATGGGCCTTTAATATAGTATTTAACTGTTTTTCAACCGAGGAAGCAGAGGTGCCTGCTGATAATTTTATAAAATATTGGTCCCAGGCCAAATTTGTATTGGGGTGCCAATCGGCAAACTTATATTTTAAGTCTTTATTAGCCTTTAATGTATTTAAGGAGATAAAATCATGAAAAGCAAGATCAGTATTGCCGGCGGGTAGTTCCACAATGCCGGTAACAACAGATGTTTGTTGATCATAATGCCTATCGTAAATGATTGTTTTGCCTATTACTTCGGCAGGAGATAGATTGGGGAAATATAACTTAGCCCTGGCAGCGGTTAAAACCACCTGGTTAATGCCGGTTAATGCCGTTTTTGCCGAGCCAGCAAGCCAATGGTAATTGAACAGCTTAAAATAACGTTCATCAGCATACAGCAAATCGTCCTGTTCTTTATAACGTGTTGCAGCCGCCTGGCCATTAGATATCACAACATCAAGGTGCGCAATGGTTTCAAAAGGGGCAGCTTTTTCAATCCCGGTGGCTTCCTTTTCTGCCTCATCTGGCAGAGGCCATGATGAGGCGCTACTATATGATAAATTGCCATTAACCGTATAGCTGGTTACTACACGATAAATGCGGTCGCCATCTTTATGGAATTTATCAAACGTAAAATCAAAATGTACAATGAGGTAAATGACCAACGCGGCGCTAACGCCTATCGATAAGCCAATGATGTTAATAAGCGTGAAAAGTTTGTGGCGCCAGAAATTTCTAATGGCAAATTTAAAATAGTTTTTAATCATAGGTATTACTATGGTCTACAGATCATGCGTTTAATGTTAATTCAATAAATTTAATTGGCTCAGTTTATAATTTAACTAAACCCCCGTTTTTCCTTCCACGTGTACATTAATCACACTTGCATGGGGCATTCCAAGGGTTTTACCCGGAGTCACCTGCAGATAATATTTAAGATAGCCATCCATAACTGACTGTGAAAGACGGATGTAATTATCTTTAAAGGATTGGTCGAAGAAAGGTATTAATGGTTTGCCGTAGTGCAGCTGTCCGGCTACATCAACAAAAACGGTGAATGAATAATAAAAGTTGGTATTTGCTTTGCTGATGGCAATGTCATATGTGGGGCTCATATAATTGTCAGTTGTATCAAAATGATTAAAAAGGTCGCCCTCCACAATCCATTTCTTTACCCTCACCGAGGGGCTTTTGCTAATAAGTTCAACCGGTTGCCTGGCCGAAAAAGCCTTCTTGTAATTTTTGTTTGATGCATCTGATAACGATCGGATAAATAAAGAATCTTTACTACTGGGCTTTTTTAGTTTTGCGGTATCGCTATGAAGTTCGTTTTTTATGTAATCATCGGCATAAAATGTCATGTAAACTTTGGCGCCCCTTGTATCAACGGTATCACCATAGGCTTCAAGTATTTCAAGTTTGAGGCTATCTTTGGTCATTTTTTTAACCTTGAGCCATGTTCTGGCGGTGTTAAAAATAGAATCGTACCCACGGGTGAGCGGGAAGTTAATAAACCGGCCTTTTGTGGGGCTGTAAATGCTTACAGAATCATTAGAAACAAAGTTTATTTGCCATTGCGGCTCCAGTTGGTAGCCGTTTTTATCAAAGGAAAGCCCGTGTGCGGTGCGTCGTGAAATTTCTGTATAATTAATCCCCAACACCGGTTTAAACGATATCCGGTCTTTTTCGCCACCATGTTTAACAACGTTGGGTTGCTTACAACCCTGGTTAATAAGATTAATTGATAATATCAGAATTAACCCTAAAAGTTTTGTGCTCGGTTTCATATGGCTATTATTAATTGGTTAAAAGGAATATAACGGTTATAGGAATATAACATTAAATATAGCTTATTGATTTAATATTTTGTTGATATTTTATAAAATAAGAGTACCATTGCCCGGTAAAATTTAAAACCATCTGCCCGGCCGCAGGTTAATTAAAAAACAAGAAACTGATGGGAGTTGAAATTGAACGCAAGTTTTTGGTTGATAAGGAACAATGGCAGCAAATGCCCAAGCCGATAGGGACATACTTTAGACAAGGATACATTTTAAGTGATGATACTAAAACCATCCGCATCCGCGTAACGCCTGATAAGGGTTTTATTACTATAAAGGGTAGCACAAAGGGTATCAGCCGATCGGAATATGAGTATACCATTCCGGCTGTTGAGGGGGAAGAGCTGCTTAATAATTTTGCCGTATCTGAACTGACGAAGCGTCGCTATCGTATTGAAGTTGCGGGTAAGGTATGGGAGGTTGACGAGTTTTTAGGAGATAATAAGGGTCTGTTGCTTGCCGAGATTGAGCTTGACAGCGAAGATGAAAAATTTATACTTCCCCCATGGGTTACCATTGAAGTTACCGGCGACGAAAGGTATTACAATTCATACCTTTCTGTAAAACCGTTTGGTAAGTGGTAAATTCAAGGTCGATTTTTAGGCGCTCTCAGGTAGTCCAAGCAATACGTCGGGTTCAGATTCATCCTTAACCGTTTTTACATAYTTATTTCCTTCGGGACAGAGGGCCGGGATCAGGCTGGTTTTATTACCCTGCTCGTCAATAATGTAAGCTTCACCGGCCTCGTTCTTTATCCAGTCGTAAAGTTTGGTGCGTTCGGTTATTCCTTTAACATTAATACGCTCATTAACCCACTCTAATGAATCAATAGCTACGTATGGGTTATGATGTAGTGTGGTATCGGTTTTAATACAAAGTATGCGTACAGCCATATTAAATTGCTTTAATGAATGAGATGCTGTAAAATTAAAGGAAATGTTAAAGCCGATGAATAGGTGTTTTCACCCATTTTTGCGTACGTAATATTACTTATTTATAGCTGTTATTAGTAAAGATTGGTGTTGAGGGTACAGGGAAAGTGCTACTGTTGCGTTCGCAACAGGTGAAATAGCAAGAAATTACATCTGTCTAACAATCAATAAATTGCGAATTATCATAAAATTAAAACCGCAACAGCAGGCGAAAAAGAGTGGCTATCAAGAGGCAAAACTTTTGGTTTTAACTTTACCATAGCAATTTCCGATGTTAAAGTATTCGATATTAAGGATAGGGGAGTTGAGGAAAAAAGCTTGATACATACAAAAGCCCTGGTTAAGCTTACTTAACCAGGGCTTTTGCGGCCAATAAAATACTAAGCCCAGCCAGTACCTTTTTTTGCATTACCATTGGCGATATGTTCTTCGGCAGTAGCTTTGCCCATAATGGCAGCCATTTTATTTCCGGCACCATCTGTACCTGTTGCAATGTACCTTCCGGATTTAATATCAATCACTGGATCAATCATCGGTACATTCTTAGTTTTTGTTTTTACTGAATACGCGGTAATACCGCTTCCTTTTTCTGTTGCCATGATAAGTTCTTTTTTGTTTTTTAGTTTAACCCCATTTATACTGAATTGTTTTCAGCCCATCTATAATTGGTTTCGAGCTGTAAACATGCATTAAAATTTTTTAAATCAAAATACTTCGTATGAATATTTTGTTAACACATTTACTATTTTGTTAATAAAGAATAAATAATGGTATCTGCAAACCTTCCGTTATGCAAATGATCCTCTTTAAAATGGCCCTCACGCTTAAAATTATTGGTTTCGAGCAGTTTGATGGAGCCTATATTTCCGGGGCTTACATTGGCCTGTATGGAGTGCAGGTTCATCGCCCCAAATCCAAAATTAATAACCGCTTCTACAGCTTCCTGCATAATACCAATGCCCTGGAAAGCCGGATTTAGCAGGTAACCTATTTCGGCCCGGTGATTATCCTTTTCTATTCGCCAAAAACCAATACTACCTATAAATTTAGGGTTGTTTTTGAATGATATGCACCAGGTAATACCGTTATTGCCTTCCAGCAGATCGTCAATAACTTTTATAAGCCCCAGGGCATCATCCAGCGTTTTAGTTAGGGGGCGGTTGATATACTGCATAATATCGGCATTGCCGCGTAATTCCAGAAGATCGGGCGCATCGGCATCAATAAACCGGCGTAGTATTAACCTTTGGGTTGTTAAAACAGGAAAGGGCTGAAAATTTGGACTGAGCATAAAAAATCAGGGCTTTGCTTTTTGCATCAAAAAATTATTAAACTTTACAATGAACCTGAACAGATCGTTATACTTATTGAGCGGCAGGGTGGCGCTGATATCAAAAACATCATGATAAGCTTTGATACCGCCCAAAGTGTATATAAAAAATGCAGGCACACCTTTTTCTGTAAATAAATAATGGTCGCTATTGGCAGCTTTTCCACGGGGTACTACCTTTGCAAAGTAATGGCCCTCATTGTTAATCTGCTGCATGGCGGTAAATTCTTTTTGATAAACAGTTGCGTTTACCACAGTAATTCCGTCGATGCCTGTACCATTAAGATCAAGATTGATTAAAAACCGGATGTTTTTTAAGGGGATCAGCGGGTTTTCTGTAAAGTGCCTGGAGCCAAGCAAGCCTGCCTCTTCGCCCGAAAAACCAATGAACGCCATGGTATATGGCTGCGGATTTGCGGCATAATATTTGGCCAGGCTTAACAATTGGGTAAGCCCGCTGGCATTATCATTAGCCCCCGGGAAATAGGTATCGCTGCCCATACCACCTAAATGATCATAATGCGCTGTAATTACAATAATCGAATCGGGTTTTATTGTGCCTTTTACCACACCGCAAACGTTGGCCGTTTTAAAATCGGGGATCACCTCATTTTCTATGGCAACTTTAAGGGTGGCAGGCATTTGTGAAAATGCTTTTTTATCAACCTGTATCAGCGTAAAATCAAGCGCTTTGCCTTCAACAGACCAGGTAAGCTTATCTTCTAACGAAACGATGACCCTGTTTTTACGGTCGACAAAATGTGTGCTGTCAGTTTGTTCAAGCTTGCCTTCACCGGTAACCCCCTTACTGTCCGGACTTACAATAAATTCTTTACCGGGGATAAGTTTAACGCCATTTATAGCCACATTCATTTTGCCGGGGAAAATATTTACCGGGTAACGAAACTCCTGCAGATAGCTTTTGCCATCCATTGGCTTTACACCGTAACTTTTAAATTGTGAAGCTATAAATGCCGCCGCCTTGTGTACCCCATCGTGCGTGTAACCGCGCCCCCAAAAGTAGGGTGAGGTAAGCGTATCAACCAGTTTACGGGCAAAAAGGCTGTCCTGGGCGTTGCTAAGGCCGGATATGAAAAGGAATAAGAGGGTAAGTTTAAATTTCATTTATATTGAGCAGATTAAGGTAAATTGCCAAAATTAAGGAACAAGCTAATTCATGAGTGCTGATATAAACCGCATTAACTATTACAACATACTTGCTATGTTAGGCTCATCATGCCTTGCTTTGTTTATTCCTTTCGAACTGGTGTTATTGTCCTATGCTATACTTGGGCCGGCGCATTACTTAACCGAGATCTCCTGGTTAAATAGCAGGCGGTATTTTACGCTTAAGAAATATGATCTTTTATTAATCGCCTGTGTTGTTATCATTTCAATCCTGCTTAAATTGCCTTATGCCAATCTTATTTACTACACGTTTGGCCTGTCGTTTATATTGTTGATTATTAGCAACTCGTTAATGCGGCTGCTGGCTTTTATCCTGCTTGTAGTGCTGGGCTACTTTTTGCTAACCAACAATATACTTCGTACCATTTTCGGATTGTATATACCTACGCTCATTCACGTTTATTTTTTTACCGGGGCTTTTTTGCTGTTAGGGGCATTAAAGAGCCGATATTTTTCGGGCTACTTAGCGTTTTTTGTTTTCTTAATTTGTCCGGTGCTGTTGTGCCTGTTGTTTACCAGCGTGCACAGCACGCCTACGCAATGGGCTATCAGCAACTACAAGCATTTTGCACACCTTAATACCACCACATTACGCAATCAAACGCTAAATATTTATACCAACCGCGCCAGCATCATTTTAACCAGGCTTATTGCATTTGCCTACACTTATCATTACCTAAACTGGTTTACAAAAACCAGGGTTATTAACTGGCACCGCATTACTATTACAAGATCGGTTATTATCGGTCTTTTCTGGGCGGCATCCGTAGCCTTGTATTTTTACAATTACCGGTTAGGGATAAAGTGGTTGTTTATACTCAGCCTGGCGCATGTAATATTGGAGTTTCCGCTTAATCACAGCAGTTTTATCGGCATTGGTAAACAAGTAAAACGGCGGCTAATTACATAAAGCTATCTGCTTCCCTATAAGCTTTGATTAAAGCCAGCTCGCCCTCTTTGCCCTGCCCGGCTGTGCCATGCTCCATACCCAAAACGCCTTTATAACCCTTGCTATAAATGTGCTTAAATATGTTCTTGTAATTTACTTCGCCGGTACCCGGTTCTTTACGGCCGGGGTTATCACCAATCTGGTAGTAGCCAATTTCGTCATACACCAAATCGAGGGTAGGGATAATGTTGCCCTGGTTACGCTGCACGTGATACATATCGTAAAGGATTTTGCACGATGGACTGCCCACAGCCTTGCAAATGGCGTAGGCTTGGTCTGGTGTGCGCAGGAACAGGTCGGGGTTATCGCTCAGCGGCTCCAACACCATGATAATGCCATGCGGTTCCAATATGGCGGTGCCTTTTTTTATCGCTTCTATTACGTTGCCGGTTTGCACGCCAATGGGCAGGCTGCGCACAAAATCGCCTGGCACAACTGTTACCAGTTTGCTGTTGAGGCGTTTGGCTATTTCAACAGCTTGCTTGCACGAGTTTATAAAATTTTCAACCTGGTCGGCCTTGCCCGATGCCAGCATGTTGCTATCATTACCCAGGCCCGGCTGCACAAAAACGCCCATAGCCATACCCAGTTTGGCAAGTGTATCGCCTATTTTTTTCTGTTGATCTTCGGGGCGGCGGCTCATACCATTATCTTCTATCGAGCGGAAACCTTTATCGTACGCAAATTTTATCTGTTCAATAAAATCATCGCCTGCATGATTTTTAAACATGCCATCATGGATGCCATAATTAAGGTTGAATGGTTTATCTGAAGCTGTAGTAGCTACACCGGCCGGATCGGTACAGCCTGTAAGCGTGGCTGCGTTTAAAACGCCTGTTGTAAGTAATGATGCGCCTGCAAGTACCGAGCTTTGGACAAAGTTTCTGCGTTTCATAGGTTTGGATTGGTTTGAGCAGGCAAGATAGGTTTTTAAGAGATAAAGGACAAAGGATTTTCAGACAAAGGACAAAGGATTTTCGGACAAAAGACAAAGGATTTTCAGACAAAGGACAAAGGATTTTCGGACAAAGGACAAAGGATCTTCGGACGAAGGAACTTATAGACGAAGGATTTATGGATAAAGACAAAGTGTTGAAGTACACTTACATTGCGTCTCTGTATCCGTTGCGCGAAACAAAAACGAATATTTTTCCGCTTTCTTCATCCCAATGTCACAACAAAAAAAACTTTGAAAAATGATTTCATTTTTAGACCTTTTGGTCTATTTTTGTTCTGTCAATCAAGAACACAATGAGCAAAGCAGAAAGAACCAGGCAATTTATCATAGAGCAGGCTGCACCTATCTTTAACCAAAAGGGTATTGCCGGTACTACTATTGATGACATCCTGGCTGCTACTAAAATGGCAAAGGGTGGCCTGTATGGCCACTTTAAAAGCAAGGACGAAATTGCCGCCGTAATGGTTGATTACCTGCTGACTAAGTTGACCGACAACGTAGGTTTGGTAATGGCAAAAGAAAAAACCGCCATAAAAAAGCTTTTGGCCGTTATTGATATTTACAAGGATCCAATTAACTCCTATATAACAGGTGGTTGTCCGGTATTAAACTTTGGTGTAGAGTGCGATGATACCAACCAGGACATTAAACAAAAAATTAAAGCGATTATTGAGGGCGGCCAGCAAGGTTTTATCAGCGTAATTAAACAAGGGGTTGCGGATAAAGAATTGTCGCTTGAAATTAATGCCGAAGAATTTGCATTAAAGATCTTCGCTATGCTGGAAGGCGGCATGGTTATGTCAAGGGTTACCGGCAATACAAAATACATGCATACGCTCATAAAAATGTTGAAGGCTGATTTGAAAAGCTACCAATTAAAGTAACCGTAGCAGTGATACGCTCCGGGTCGGGAACGGCCTTTTTTTAACTATTAAAAACGACCAAAAAGTCTAAAAAAAATAAAACACAATAAAGTAATCATTTAACACAACATCATTTAATAAAATATCATGTCAACTAAAAAAGTAGCCTTAATAACAGGCGCAAACCGCGGTTTAGGATTAGAAACTGCCAAACAATTAGGAGAAAAAGGGATAACCGTAATTGTAGCCGCGCGCCAGATCAGCGCTGCCGAAGCAGCAGCAGCCCAGCTTACAGCCCAGGGAATTGAGGCATATGGCATTCAACTGGATGTTACCAATGCCGATGACAGAACAGCCGCAGCTGCCTATATCGAAAATAAATTTGGTAAGCTGGATATTCTGGTGAACAACGCAGGTGTTGGCCCCAAAGAGTCGGCGTTTGTAAAGAAGAACGTAGAAACCACCGCCGATGAATTTCAATATGTTTTCGAAACCAACTTTTTCAGCGTTGTTTACCTCACTAATACCTTGTTACCGTTATTGAAGAAAAGTGAGGGCGGCCGTATTGTTAACTTATCAAGTATATTGGGCTCGCTCACCGTTCATTCTATTCCTAACGGCCCTATAGATGCAGCCAAGAGGTTATCGTACAATGCCTCAAAAACAGCTTTAAACGTATTTACAGTGCACTTAGCACAGGAACTTACAGGTACAAATATTAAAGTAAACTCGGTGCACCCGGGTTGGGTTAAAACCGAAATAGGTACAGAACATGCCCCAATGGAAATTCCGGATGGTGCTAAAACCAGCGTAGAAATGGCATTGGTTGGCGAAGATGGCCCCAGCGGTAAGTTTTACCACCTGGGCGAAGAGTTGCCCTGGTAAATAAAAGAACTATAGTAAATAAAAGAGGGCGTTGCTTTAAAAACAACGCCCTCTTTTATGTTATACATTAGGAAATCCAATTTAAAACAGGAAACTATTTTCCGGTTAATGTAACGTTGAATTTTCCATCGGTGATAGATTTAACTTTGCCGGATCCGTTGCCTATAGAAATAGTATTGGTAACATTACCTTTAAACGTTCCCTGGATGTTGGTTGCGCTTATTGATGTTACTGTAACTGTTACCAGTTTAGCAGTATTACTATCGTCGTTCATATAGTCATCGTTATCATCAGGTGCATATAGGAGAACCGGTCTGTCGCTCACCTTGGTTGCTGCCGAAGAATATGTTTTACCGGCTGTTATGGTGCCGTTTATTGTTATCGAGATGACAGCTTTATTTGACGCTGTACCTTGTACATTAGTGAATTTTTCGCCGCCTATGGTGCCTGTAATGGCAAGTGCGTTGTTAAATGTTGTAGCAGTTCCGTCAATACTTGCTGAAATTGAGCTTGATACTGTTACTTCCTTATCGTTTTTTTTACACGAATTTAAGGTGATTACGCCCGTCATTAGCGTTAATAAAATCAGGGTTTTAATAGTTTTCATTGTTTGCAGGGTTTTTAAATTTATAATTGTTAATATTTTTTATTATTCAATAATTAATTAATAATCCGGGCAAAGGTATTCAATAATAACTTTAATATTATTTATTATACATTAAATAAATGTTTTTTTAATTATTTATACAGTATTCGAAAGTATAAATGTTTTGGGCCTGGCTTTTATCTATTATATCAAAAATTGAGTTTTTTGTTATGTATTAGCGAATGCATTTTAGCTCAATTAAATGAGGCAGATTAAGCGCGATAAAACAAACAAGGGAAAGTCCTTCCGGTATAAAAAATCATCCGAAAAGTAAAAAGGATACTAATAGTTAAATTTATACAATTTTAACAGGGGATGCTTTTATAGTATTGCGCATGCATTTACTTATAAAGCTATACAAACCATATATAATCATTATAATTTTCATTTTAGGAGCCGCTAAAATCAGCCATGCACAGCAACCGGCAAATTATCCTAAAGTTACGGGTTACTTTAGTGTTTTAAATCCTGTTGCAACCTGGAATAAAAATGGGGCCACCAGCAATTTTTCTGACGTCTACACCATTGCCTTTCCCTTTGGAGTTAATATTTTAAAAAGCGACCACTTTGGTGTGAGCTTTGAGGTTGCACCTGCAATCCGCACAGAAAAAAATATATCAAAAGTAAATTCTGTTTTATTTCATCCGGGCGCCATGTTTCGGTTTAAACATGGCTTTACCTTTATTGGCCGTATGGCTTTTGAAACCAATGGCCGTTTCGGGTTTACACCGGTTTTTAACCAGGTGGTTTTTAAGGGTAAGGATGCCGGGTTTTTTGTATCGGTGCCCTTGCCGGTAAGGTTTGGCAATAACCAGCCGGCTTCTGTAACTACCGGCCTGCAATTGGGTGTAACTTTTTAAGCAGATCTTTAATAAACAATTCCCGGTTCAGGGGTCAGTTCAGCGCTATTCTTCTAAATTGTAACTAAAACTTTTGTTTTCGGGTAGCTGTACTCTCATAAAACAGCTATAGTGATATTATTGCGTCTTCTCCTCCAAAAATAATCCCGCCATTCACCGATGATTTCACCCCGTTCGCCGAGGAAAACAGGGGGTACGTCTAATTCGCCCAAAATGCCTGTAACGTTTTAAAAATGGGGGCGTCTTATTGGTGTATTTAAAAATATAACAATACAATTACTTGACAATCAAAATATTAATATCATGAAAACAAAATTATTTACCATCGCTGCTTCATTAATTTTAGTAGCCGGTTTATCAAACTCAACTTTCGCATCTACAAAAAATACTAAAATTGTTGCTACCGTTTTAACCGATGTAAGCAATATCAACAAGATTGAGATCCGCGGTAATGTGGAGCTTTATGTATCTGCCGGCACAACCGACCAGGTTAAGGTTTACAATAAATACTATGCCGAAGGCGCATTGGTACAAAGCTCAAAAGGTGTATTACGCATTGCATCATATACCAAAGAAAAACTGGTAGTTTGGGTAACAGCAAATGACCTGCACGCCATCAGCGCTTATGACAATGCCGAAGTTAAATCATTTGGTAACTTATCTGCCATTGACCTGGAAGTTAACCTGCATAACAATGCAACCGCTAAATTGAAACTTGAAACTTACAATGCCAATGTTAACGTAAGCGACAATGCTAAAATTGAGCTTAGCGGTACAGCTACTATGTATACCTTAAACCACAACTTACAATCAAGTGTAAACAACAATAACTTTGTTGCCGATACTTACAACGATAGAGTAACCAATGGCACTATAGCTAAAAATGAGAATGATTTAGCGGTCCTTTAATTATAAAACCAGCTTTTGCAAAAGTCCATCATATATTTTGAAAAGCTATCGCTCAAATGCGGTAGCTTTTTTTATTTTTGATGTAACTTCCTGTTTATAAACAGCGTCTAAAAAAAGAAATACTATGAAAAAGCTTGGTTTAAATATTGCAGCGGTTGTTGCTATCGTATCTGTAAGTATACTTTCATCATGCCGTTTCAGGTGTGTGCATGGCTCGGGTAACGTTACTACCGAAAACCGTAAGGCCAATGAGTTTACCAAACTGGATATTTCTGGTGAATTTAAGGTTAATTTAAAACAGGATAGTTCATTAACCATCAGCATTACGGGCGATGATAACCTGCTTAAATATGTATCAACATCTGTTGAAGGGAACCAGTTAACCATTAAATCTAAAAAGAATTTCTGCAAGGAAGATAGTATCGTGGTTAACGTAGGGATTCGTTATCTGAAAGAAATTGGTGCATCGGGCGCGGTAACAGTTTCTTCAATCGGTAAAATAAATACCGGCGATATTAAGTTTGACCTGTCGGGTGCTACCAGGATAAACCTTGATCTGAACGCAGCCAATGTAGTAACCGAAGGCAGTGGCATGAGCGAACTGAATTTAACAGGGCAGGCAGCATCGCACAAGGTAGAATCAAGCGGGGTATCTAAAATCAATGCCTTTGATTTTGTGGTTGGCGATTATGTGATCAACACCTCGGGAGTAAGCCATTGCCGGATCAACGTATTAAAAACATTAAATATACACTCAAGCGGTGCTGCCGATATTGATTATAAGGGTTCACCATCAACAGTAAATAACGATAAATCAGGAGCATCAACTGTAAAAAAGGTTGATTGATGTAGCCTGAAAGCAAAAACCTCAACCTTATAACCTTATCATGAAAAAGTTTTTAAAGTATACAGCTTACGTTGTGGTAGCTGTAATTTTAATTGTAATTGGCGGCGTATCGTATATTACGCTGGCACTGCCAAATGTTGGCGACCCCGCTAATATTAAAATAGATGCCACCCCGCAGCGTATTGAACGGGGCAGGTACCTGGCCAACCATGTAACCTTGTGTATGGATTGCCACTCCACCCGCGACTGGACCAAATTTGCCGGCCCTATGATAACGGGTACCGAAGGCAAAGGCGGCGAAAAGTTTGATGCCAGTGTAGGTTTTCCGGGTAATGTAGAAGTGCCCAACATTACACCATACCATTTAGGTAACTGGACCGATGGTGAGCTCTTTCGCGCTATTACAACCGGTGTTAAAAAGGATGGTTCGGCTATATTCCCGCTAATGCCATGGCCAGGTTATTCAAAAATGAGCAGGGAGGATGTGTATAGTGTTATTGCCTACCTGCGCAGTCTAAAACCTATAGAAACTAATTATCCTGAAGGTAAACTTGATTTTCCGTTAAATGTACTGGTACATACCATGCCGCAAAAGGCAACATTAGGTATTGTACCCAGCGAAAAAGATACCCTTAAGTACGGCGAATACCTGGTAACCATTGCAGCGTGTAAAGATTGCCATAGCCAGGTAAACCAGGGTAAAATAATAGCCGGGCTTGAATTTGCCGGTGGGAGGGAGTTTACTATACCCGGAGCAGGGATTGTACGGTCGGACAATATAACGGCGGATAAAGCTACCGGTATTGGTTCATGGACTAAGGAACAATTTGTAAGCCGTTTTAAGCTATATGCTGATAGTGCCAAAAAAATGGTTAGCGTAAAACCGGGTGAATTTCAATCAATTATGCCCTGGTATAAGTACGCGGGGATGAAAGCCGGCGATCTGGAAGCAATATATGCGTATGTTAAAACTATTAAGCCGGTTAAAAATCAGGTTGTGAAATTTATGGCGAAGTAAATGGACGTTTAAATTAAAAATAAATTCATACTTTTGCGCCTCGAAATTTGTATAGTCCGCAATTGATTTTCGGTCTACGGTTTCAATAGATCAAATTAAAATACCCGGTAGAAAGATGAATATTACACAGGAAAAAGTAGATGCCCTGAATGCTGTTGTTAAGATCAACATCAACCCCGAAGATTATCAGCCACGCGTTGATAAAGCGATAAAGGAAAACGCAAAAAAAGCAAAATTGCCGGGTTTTCGCCCGGGTATGGTGCCAGCATCACATATAAAAAGAATGTACGGTAAAAGCATATTGGTTGATGAGATCAATAACTTATTACAGGATACTTTAACCAATTACATAGACGAGCAGAAGCTGCAGGTATTAGGCCAGCCGCTACCTAAGCTTGATAACGAAAAGGAATATAACTGGGATTTTAATGATGATTTTGAATTTAACTATGAGCTGGGCTTAGCTCCTGAGTTTAATATCGACTTTTCATCAAAAGATAAAGTTACCCAATACGTAATCAAAGTTGATGAGGAAACATTGGCCTCAAGGATCAAAAATATTCGCCGCAGTTATGGCAAAATGACAAATCCTGACGTATCGGCAGATGATGACGTGCTTTACAGCGAATTGGTTCAGCTTTCTCCGGATGGTAGTGTTTTTGAGGGTGGGATAAGCAATACCGCATCTGTACGTTTAGACCAGATCAAGGATGAAGCCATTAAAGCCTCGTTGATTGGCATAAAAAAAGGTGATGTATTAACGTTTGATATTCAGAAAGCCTATGATAACGATGYAGCTAAGGTTGCAGGTTTATTAAAGATAGAAGAAGATGAAGCGACTGATTTAAAATCAAGCTTTCAGTTAATTGTTAAAAACGTTAACCGTTTAGAGGAAGGTGATTTGAACCAGGAGTTCTTTGACAAATTATTTGGTGAAGGTGTAGTAACAACCGAAGCGGAATTTACAGCTAAAATTACCGAAGAGCTTGAAACAATGATGGTGCAGGATTCTGAACGCAAATTGCAGGACGATATCTACAAAGTAAGCATTGCTAAAGTTGACTTTAATTTACCTGACGAATTTTTAAAACGCTGGTTAAAAGCTACCAATGAAAAACTGACTGCAGAAGAGCTGGAAGGTGGTTATAATGATTTTGCTCAAAATCTTAAATGGACTTTGATTGAAAATAAAATAATTACTGATAACAAAATCGAACTTAAGTACGATGAAGTTTTCGCTTTGGCTAAACAACGTTTAGATCAGCAATTCAGAATGTACAGCCCGCAACCGATCCCCGAAGATCAGTTAGCGCAGTACACTGTTCAATACCTGCAAAACAAAGAGAATGCTAATAAAATATTTGAAGAAGTAAAAGCATTAAGAGTATTTGACTTTATTAAAGGTGTGATCACTTTGGATAAACAAGATATCCTGTTTACCGATTTCAATAAACTAGTTTCTGAAAAATAGGCCCGCTCTAAATCTACCCTGCCGGTCGGCGGAGAGATGTTAAGAAGCGACATATAATTTACCAAAAGCAACTCACAAGGTTGCTTTTGGTGTATAATAGCATATTGCATAAAAAGCACTCATAAAAAACGCGTCATTGCGAAGTACGAAGCAATCCCAAACTATGCAGATCGGATTTGCAAAGCTACTCTGTAAGGCGGGGATTGCTTCGTGCCTCGCAATGACGGTAGAGTAAGGTCACTTCACTTATAAAATAGCCTTTCAAAGCCCTCTCCTTTAGAGGAGGTAGCATGAGGCTAAATAATTTTTACTTTATACAAACTATCTTTTTAAAATTGTATTCAACTAAAAACTATATTTATCGCGGGTAAAAAAGCCTGCACCTAAAATTAACATACACAAAAACCATGAGTAGTAACATCGATAAAAACGAATTCAGAAATTACGCTGTTAAACACCACCGGATTAACAGCATCTACGTAGATAAATTTATTTCGAACGTTGAGCGCAGCAATATGCCAAGCGGTATTGCAACCCTACCAACCGGCATGACCCCTTATATTATAGAGGAACGCCAGCTTAACGTAGCCCAGATGGACGTGTTCTCGCGCCTGATGATGGACCGCATTATTTTCCTGGGTGATGCTATTTATGAAAATATTGCAAACATTATCCAGGCTCAATTGCTGTTCCTTCAATCGGCTGATAGTAAACGCGATATCCAGATTTATATCAATTCACCGGGAGGTTCGGTTTATGCTGGTTTAGGTATTTATGATACTATGCAGTTCATATCAAATGATGTAGCAACAATTTGTACTGGTATGGCCGCTTCAATGGCTGCTGTATTATTATGCGCAGGTACCGAAGGTAAAAGGGCGGCATTACCGCATGCAAGGGTAATGATTCACCAGCCATCAGGCGGTGCACAAGGTCAGCAATCAGATATTGAGATCACTTATCATGAGATCACAAAACTGAAAAAAGAATTGTACCAGATAATTGCCGATCATAGCGGCGCATCATACGAAAAAGTTTGGGAAGCATCAGACCGTGATTACTGGATGATAGCCGAAGAAGCCAAAGAATTTGGTATGGTAGATGAAATTTTAAAGGGAAGCAAAGGAAAGAAAGTATAAGTGATAAGTGAGTGGCGAATAGTGAGCGGTAAGAGTGGAAGTTAATATTTTCAATCTTTTCACCTCTCACCATTCGCTATTCACCATTCATTACTTTGATTTCTCAGTCCTATTAACTAATTTTGATCAAGTAAAGGAATCAGATGAATAAAAACAGTAAGGAAATCAGGTGCTCATTTTGTGGCGCCGGTAAACAGGATTCCCTGATGTTGATTGCAGGGCTCGACGCTCATATCTGTGATAAGTGCGTTAACCAGGCTAATGAAATATTAGCTGAGGAGTTAAAGGTGCGTAAAGTAAAAGCCTCGCCTTTGGCACCGGCTTTGCTTAAACCATACGAGATCAAAACTCACCTCGATCAATATGTTATTGGTCAGGACGATGCCAAAAAGATATTATCAGTAGCCGTATATAATCACTACAAGCGTCTTAATCAACGTATTGACAAGGATGAGGTTGAGATTGAAAAATCAAACATCATAATGGTTGGCGAAACAGGTACGGGTAAAACCCTGCTTGCAAAAACGCTGGCCAAAGTACTTAATGTGCCGTTTTGTATTTGTGATGCTACAGTATTAACCGAAGCCGGTTATGTAGGCGAGGATGTTGAAAGTATCCTTACCCGTTTATTGCAGGCCGCCGACTATGATGTAACCCTTGCCGAGAAAGGCATTGTTTATATTGATGAGGTTGATAAAATTGCCCGCAAAAGCGATAACGCCAGCATCACCCGTGATGTATCCGGCGAAGGGGTACAACAGGCATTGTT
Source organism: Mucilaginibacter sp. P5_A6 (assembly GCF_056400585.1). NCBI lineage: Bacteria > Pseudomonadati > Bacteroidota > Sphingobacteriia > Sphingobacteriales > Sphingobacteriaceae > Mucilaginibacter > Mucilaginibacter sp. P5_A6. Next base: position 41,813 of record NZ_JBFUKZ010000010.1, read on the forward strand.
AAAAATACTGGAAGGTACTATGGTTAACGTACCACCACAGGGTGGCCGTAAGCACCCCGATCAGAAAATGATCACTGTTAATACCAGTAATATACTATTTATTTGCGGTGGAGCCTTTGACGGTATCGACCGTAAAATAGCGAACCGCCTGCGTACCCAAACAGTTGGTTACAAATTAAAGCGCGATGATGGCGAGGTAGATATGAAAAACCTGTACAAATACATCACCCCGCAGGATTTGAAATCATTTGGCTTAATACCAGAACTGATTGGCAGGTTACCAATATTAACTTATTTAAATCCGCTTGACAGGACTGCCCTGCGTAACATATTAACCGAGCCTAAAAATTCATTGTTGAAACAATACAAAAAACTGTTTGAATATGAAGGCGTAAAGCTTGATTTTGAAGATGAGGTGCTGGAGTTTATTGTTGATAAGGCAATGGAATTTAAGCTGGGAGCAAGGGGTTTACGTTCGATATGTGAAGCCATCATGATTGATGCGATGTTTGAGTTCCCATCAAAAAAAGATGTAAAACGCCTGCACATTACATTGGATTATGCTCACGAGAAATTTGATAAATCAGATCTGAAAAAATTAAAAGTAGCTTAACCTACCGGTAAAAATCGATAGCTATCTTTATTAAAATAAATGCAGACCCTGGTGCAACGCCGGGGTTTGTTGTATAAGCAGAAATTTTCAACAGGCAGCTTCAGGGCTGCCATTGGAGATTAAAAGCAAAAATATTACGCATATGAACGAAGAATTAAATGTTAAAAAAAATCCTACCGATGCAGCGGTAGTAAAAGAAGTGGGTTCGCCGGTAAAATCGGGGTTAAAAACCAAGGATGCCATTGTTGCCAACTGGTTGCCGCGTTACACCGGCAGGCCGCTGGAAGCCTTTGGTGATTATATTATATTAACCAATTTTTCTAAATACATACAGCTGTTTTCGCAATGGAACGACAACGCGCCTATCATGGGCCTGGAGAAACCAATGCAAAGCGTTACTGCCAATGGTATTACCATTATTAACTTTGGAATGGGAAGCTCGGTAGCAGCAACCGTGATGGACCTGCTTACGGCCATTCATCCCAAAGCGGTTATATTTTTAGGCAAATGCGGCGGCCTTAAAAAGAAGAACAACGTAGGTGACCTTATCCTGCCGATAGCGGCCATCAGGGGCGAAGGAACATCAAACGATTACCTACCGCCGGAAGTACCTGCATTGCCATCATTTGCCCTGCAGAAAGCCATCTCAACCACCATTCGTGATTTCTCGCGCGATTATTGGACCGGTACCTGCTACACCACCAACCGCCGCGTTTGGGAACATGATAAAGTGTTTAAAAAATATTTGAAGGATCTGCGCGCCATGGCTGTTGATATGGAAACTGCCACCATTTTCACTACCGGTTTCGCCAACAAGATTCCAACCGGTGCATTGCTGCTGGTATCAGATCAGCCGATGATTCCGGAAGGTGTAAAAACCGCCGAAAGTGACTCAACCGTAACCGAGCAATATGTAGAAACACATTTGAAAATAGGTATCGAATCGTTAAAGCAACTGATCAATAATGGCTTAACTGTTAAGCATCTGAAGTTTTAAGGTTTTTGAATGGTTGATTAGTGGAGAGGTTGAAAAGAATGGTTGTTATTAAGCTAATCTATTCTTTCAGACTTCCCCGACTTTCGGACTTCCTTACTTATTATTAACTTCGCAAAATGAACTTTTCGTCCAAGTTGCTGGAGAATGCTGTAGCCGAGTTTGCTAAACTACCGGGGGTGGGCCAAAAAACCGCTCTTCGGCTGGTGTTGCATCTGCTAAACCAGGATAAACCGGATGTTGAGCGGTTTAGCACTGCTATAAGCAAGCTCCGTAATGAAATTCAGTTTTGCTCTGTTTGTCATAATATATCCGATAATGCTGTTTGCGAGATCTGCTCATCACACAAACGCGATCACAGCCTCATTTGCGTGGTTGAAGACACCCGGGATGTAATGGCCATTGAAAATACCAATCAATATAATGGGATTTATCATGTGCTTGGGGGCTTAATATCCCCAATGGATGGGGTAGGACCTTCGGATCTGCAGGTTGATACTTTGGTAGAACGCTTAAAAAATAACGAAACCAAAGAAATCATTTTTGCCCTTAGCGCTACCATGGAGGGCGATACTACATTGTTCTATCTTCATAAAAGAGTAAAATCTTTCAATATTACCATATCAACTATAGCCCGTGGCATAGCCTTTGGGGGTGAATTGGAGTACGTAGATGAGATCACCTTAGGGCGATCCATTGCTACACGTGTTCCGTATGAAAATTCCTTGTCAAAGTAAGATATGAAACTATCCGTAATAGTTGTAAACCACAATGCCTGTGCAATGCTCAGGATTGCCCTTAATTCGTTAATGGAGGCTGTTACGGGCGTTGAAAACGAGGTTTTTGTGATCGACAATGCATCTGCGGATAAATCTGTAGATATGATTAAAAAGGAGTTTCCTGAAGTTAAGGTAATAGCTAACACCCACAACGAGGGTATTGCAAAAGCCTATAATCAGGGTATTAAACAAACTACAGGTGAGTATATTTTAGTAGTCAGTGCGGATACAATTACAGGCAAAAAGACCATTGAGAAGTCATTGGAATTTATGGATATGCATTTAGATGCCGGCGGTTTGGGCGTGCGTATGATAACGCCCGATGGCAGGTTCCTGAAAGAATCTAAACACGGTTTCACCAGGCCATGGGAAGTGTTTTTTAAGCTTACAGGTTTGGCCAGGCATTTTTCAAAATCGCGTTTAACAGATGTACAACATAAGGATTGGGTAGAGGAATTTCAAACATCAGAAACTGATGTGGTAAATGGCGCTTTTATGCTGATGCGTAAAGAAGCTATTAATCAAACCGGCTTGTTTGATGAACGCTTTCGTACTTATGGTTATGATATCGACCTGAGCTATCGTATAAGGCTTGCCGGATTTAAAAACTACTATTTCCCCAAAACATATATCATTAACTTCAACAGTAAAGGCAGTGTGAAATTTAGCTGGAGCTACCTTAAGGAATTTTATGGTGCGATGATTATCTTCGCGACCAAATATTTATTTAAGGTGCCCGAAATTAAAGTGGAGGGCTTACCGCAGCTATTCCCTTCTGCTTATGAAGTTAAATGATAAAGTTATAGTTATTACCGGGGCATCATCCGGCATCGGAAAATCATTGGCTATTGAATGTGCTAAACGGGGAGCCATCGTTGTATTGGCGGCCCGCCAGTACGTTACCCTTTGCGTTATTACACAGGATATAGAAAGGCGATATCAAACAAAGGCGTTAGCCATACAATGTGATGTTACCATTGAGGACGATTGCGCTCAGCTCATCAAACAAACCCTTACTACTTTTGGTAAAATAGACGTGCTGATAAATAATGCAGGTATAACCATGCGGGCGCTGTTTAAGGATGTGGATTTGAAAGTGCTCAAATCTATCATGGATGTTAATTTTTGGGGAACAGTGTACTGTACAAAATACGCCCTGCCCGAAATTACCAAAACCAAAGGAAGTATTGTAGGCGTATCATCCATCGCAGGCTATAAAGGTTTGCCCGGCCGGATAGGTTATTCTGCGTCAAAATTTGCTGTGAATGGTTTTTTGGATGCTTTAAGGGTCGAAAACCTTAAAACCGGCGTACATATATTAACTGCCTGCCCGGGTTTTACGGCATCAAACATCCGCAATACTGCGCTTAATAAAGAAGGGGTAGAGCAAAGAGAAAGTACCCTGGAAGAAGATAAAATGATGACATCTGACCAGGTTGCTAAAATTATTGTTGCTGGTGTCGAAAATCGCTCCCGCACCCTTGTTATGACTTTGCAGGGCAAACTTACAGTGCTGTTAAGTAAACTGTTACCCGCTTTTTTAGATAAAATGGTGTACAATGTTTTTACAAAGGAAAAGAATCCGCTTTTGAGATAGCTTATACGTCTTCAGAAAAATATAAAAGCAATAAGCACCAATTAACTATTGAACCACCTCATATTCACTTATCTTACTCAAATCCAAAATCGCCTGGCCATCTTCATTCCTGTGGAACACTGGCTTAAATTTAGCACCCCAAACTATATCCGAGTATATGTATGACGTACGTGAGTGCACGGTTTGAGAGAATGTATCATCAAAGGTTTTAAGAATAACCGATAGGCTGGCCTGGTTGGTTTCAAGTTCTTCCGGGGTCATGTCTTTTAAGGGGCTGTTTTCGTCAAGCGGGTGTACTACCGTCCAGTTCAGGGTTAAAATACTTACATACTTCCTTTCCAGTTCCAGCTGGAAAAACTTGCGGATCACCTTGCCGTTTACTTCCTCGTTGTAGCCAAAAACAACTTCCATTTCCAGGTCAATCAATATATTGCGCCGTAAATTGGCCAGCCTGAACATCAGTCCCCTGCCATTATCACGATAAGGGGCTATCAGCACATTATTGCTATACAATATTTTGGCCGATGGGCGGGAGAAACGCCCGTAAAGCAAACCGGTTGCCAACGCAAAAGCCAGTAAGCCCATCATCGATTCAAATGCTGCTACACTGTTTGCAGCCATTCCCAGGGGGCTGATGTGCCCGTAACCAACCGTTGAAATGGTTTGTGCCGAAAAAAAGAAGGCATCCATAAAATGGTCAAAATAAGTTGTACCGCTTTTACCGTCAAGACTATCAGTGCCCAGCGAAACATATATGAATGCAAAAAACAGGTTAGCTGTTAAATATCCGCTTAAAACTATCGCCCAAAACTTACTCCAGCTCATGGTAATTAGCGAGTGATAGTTATTTGAGGTACTGAAAAATGGCAGCCCGGTGCGTTTTACGTTAATAGAACCATCCTTATTAATAACCGGCTGGCTTTTTACAACAGGCTGCGTGCCAAAGCCAAGATCATCCTCGGGGTTTATTTTTTCTTTATGTATAGCCATATTCACATTTTAGCCTTCAGCCATGGTAAATTTATCATTCTGTTTGTTTTTATAAAAACTATTTCCATATTTGTGGCATAAATGAAAATAAACGCAATAAACAATAACTGGTGGTGGCTTAACGAGTAATCGTAAGGCAATTCCGTTTTTTGTTTTTTAACATAATATTCAGAAGGGTTGCCATACGGTAACCCTTTTTTTTTAGTCCACCGGCCTCCGTTAACCGCCGGGGGTGATAAACCAGGATGGAAAATAATAGTAACGACGCAAATCAAAATTCCCCTGTAGGGGCTTAGGGAGCGAGCATATGAAACAGATACTTAATCATCTTTTTGAACACAAAACCTTCAGCAGGGAGCAGTCGAAAGAAATTTTGATGAACATTGCGCAGGGTAAATATAATAACTCGCAAATGGCTGCCTTTATGACGGCCTATTGCATGCGCAGCATTACCGTTAACGAGCTGGAAGGCTTTCGCGATGCCATGCTGGAGCTTTGCCTGCCCATTAACCTGGAAACCGATGAGCTGATAGACCTTTGCGGTACAGGCGGCGATGGGAAGGATACATTTAATATATCAACCCTTGCATCGTTTGTTGTAGCGGGTGCAGGCTATAAAGTGGCCAAACACGGTAACTATGGGGTATCTTCGGGTTGTGGTTCATCAAATGTGATGGAATATCTTGGTTATCAGTTCACTAATGATGCCGATAAGCTGAAAAGAGGAATTGATAAGGCAAATATTTGCTTTTTGCATGCCCCCTTGTTTCACCCGGCTATGAAAACGGTTGCACCTATCCGCAAAGAGCTTGCTGTAAAAACGTTTTTTAATATGCTGGGGCCGCTGGTTAATCCGGCAAAGCCTGGTAATCAGCTTGTTGGTGTGTTTAATCTTGAGCTGGCCCGTGTGTATGCATATCTTTACCAAAAATCAACCACCAAATACACTATAGTAAATGCTTTGGAAGGTTACGATGAGGTATCGCTCACCTGCGATTTTAAAACATTCTCGGCCGATGGCGAAAAGATACATAGTGTTGAAAGTTTAGGTTTTGAAAAACTAAACCCTACTGACATAGCCGGTGGTGATACTGTAAGTGCCTCAGCAGCAATATTTAGCAATGTACTTAACGGGAAAGGCACCACAGCGCAGAATAACGTGGTGTTATCAAACGCGGCGCTGGCTATCAAAACCATCGGCCCCGAAAAAACTTTTGCCGATTGTTTTTATGAGGCCGAAGAAGCTTTGCTTACCAGGAAGGCACTCAACAGTTTCAATATCTTATTGCAGAACTAAGCATGAAAATAAAAGTTTGTGGTTTAAAAGATCCCGAAAATATTGAAGCCGTAGCCGCCTTAAAACCGGACTACCTGGGCTTTATTTGTTACGGACCTTCGCCGCGATATATTGCTCAATTACCTGCAGAAAAATTAAGAAAAATCGAGAAAAATATAAAGAAAACAGGGGTTTTTGTAAACGAAATTGAGGAAAATATAAATAAGTTGATTGATGCCTATAATTTTGACGTAATACAACTGCATGGCGACGAAACGCCGGATTTTTGCGAAAATTTTAAGAACAGGGTTACCGTGTTTAAAGCTTTTGGCCTGGATGAAAATTTTGATTTCGGCAAGCTTAATAATTATGTAAACAAAGTAGATTATTTTCTGTTCGATACCAAAACCGCTGCTTATGGTGGTTCGGGAAAAACCTTCAACTGGGGTATGCTGAATAATTATAAACTGGATGTACCCTTCTTCTTATCGGGTGGGATAAGCCTTGATAACCTGGATGAAATAAAAAAGATAAGTCACCCGCAGTTTTATGGGGTTGATCTGAACAGCCGTTTTGAAACGGCGCCTGGTGTGAAAAACATCAGTAAACTTGAACAAGCATTTGAGATCATCAAAAAACAAAATATTAACGATGAAGTACGGAGTTAACGAACATGGTTATTACGGCGATTTTGGCGGCGCCTACATCCCCGAAATGCTGTACCCAAACGTGGAGGAACTAAGACAGCAATACCTCAGCATCATTAGCGATGCGGATTTTAAAGCTGAATTTGACGACCTGCTGAAAAATTACGTGGGCAGGCCTTCGCCATTATATCATGCTAAAAGATATTCGGAAAAGTATGGCGCCAACATATTTTTTAAACGGGAAGATCTTAACCATACCGGTTCGCATAAGATCAATAACGCCATCGGGCAAATCCTGCTGGCCAAGCGCCTTGGCAAAAAACGCATCATAGCCGAAACCGGCGCCGGGCAGCATGGTGTGGCCACTGCTACGGTTTGCGCCCTGATGGGTATAGAATGTGTAGTTTATATGGGCGAGATCGACATGGCCCGCCAGGCTCCTAATGTATCGCGTATGAAAATGCTGGGCGCTACGGTAAGGCCGGCTTCATCGGGAAGTAAAACGCTTAAGGACGCAACCAACGAGGCCTTGCGCGATTGGATTGGTAACCCGGTTGATACACATTACATTATTGGTTCGGTTGTTGGGCCGTACCCGTACCCGGATATGGTGGCCCGTTTTCAATCGATTATATCCGAAGAAACAAAAAAACAGTTGCTGGAGCAAACCGGTAATGATCTGCCGCAATATGTAATGGCCTGCGTGGGCGGTGGTAGTAATGCAATGGGGATGTTTTATCATTTTTTAGATGACGAGCAGGTAAAACTCATTGCGGTTGAAGCAGCCGGCAAAGGTGTGGATAGCGGGCACTCAGCAGCTACTACTTTTTTAGGTCATGAAGGGGTGCTGCATGGTAGCCGTACCATATTGATGCAAACACCAGATGGGCAGGTTATTGAACCGTATTCCATTTCGGCGGGATTGGATTATCCTGGTATTGGTCCGCAGCACGCGCATTTGTATAAAATAAACCGTGCACAATATACCAGCATTACCGATGATGAAGCTTTGCAGGCGGGTTTACTTTGTTCGCAAATGGAGGGCATTATCCCGGCCATCGAAACGGCACATGCATTGGCACAGTTAGAGAAAATGACATTTAAGGCCGATGATACCGTAGTGATCTGCATATCGGGCAGGGGAGATAAGGATTTGGATACGTATATAAAATACTTTAATTTCTAAAATGGTCTGAACCGGAATTCTCAGAATTAATGAATTTACAGAATTTTAAAATTCGAGTAATTCTACAAATTCGATAAATTCCGGTTCAGACAAATAAACCGCATAATGAACCGCTTAAACCAGCTTTTTACATCAAAAAAGGATAACCTGTTATCCATATACTACACAGCCGGGTATCCTGCTTTAAATACTACGGTAGCTATTGCCGAAGCTTTGGAAAAAGCCGGGGCCGATTTCCTGGAAATAGGTTTCCCATACTCGGATCCCGTTGCAGACGGACCTACCATTCAGCACAGTTCTGAACAGGCCCTGGAAAATGGGATGACCCTGAACAAGTTATTTGAGGAGTTAACTGAGCTGAGAAAAAGTGTAACAATCCCTATACTATTGATGGGTTATTTTAACCCTATAGTTCAATATGGTATCGAACGTTTCTGTAAAAAGGCTGCGGAGCTGGGTGTTGATGGTGTTATAGTGCCCGATTTGCCCATGTACGAGTACGAAGAGATGTATTCGTCCTGCTTTATTGATAATAACCTGAGCAATATATTCCTGGTAACTCCTCAAACATCAGAAGACCGCATCCGCAAGATTGATAACCTGAGCAACAGCTTTATTTACCTGCTGTCGTCATCATCCATAACCGGTGGCGACCTGAAACTGACCAACAGTATTGAAGATTACTATAAACGCATAAAAGCCATGGACCTTAAAAATCCAACCATCATAGGCTTTGGCATTTCGGACAATAATACCTTTAAACAAGCCTGTGCATACGCAAACGGCGCAATTGTAGGCAGCAAGTTTGTAAAGCTTTTAGCCGAAGAAGGGTATATGGAAAAAATTCCTGGGTTTATTAAAGCAATAAGGGGGTAAACAGAAGTATCCGTCATTGCGGGTACCGAGCAGCCCAGCTGGAAAAACAGTAATGACATGTATGGATATCGCAACCGCCTCGTGATCGTCATTGCGAGGAGGTACGACGAAGCAATCCCCAAAATACAGATCGGATTTGCATAGTTACTCTGTAATTCGGGGATTGCTTCGTGCCTCGCAATGACGTGGTTGTTTTTGGGTTCTAAAATCAACGCGTCATTGTTGTTTTTACAGGATTTTTATGCTTAGTACCTCGTAATAACGTATGTTATAGTATATTTTAATTATTGTAGCTCACAAATACAATTCCAGATCTCCTTTACCTTCACGGATAACTTCAAAGTCGCCGGATGTACAGTCAACCACGGTTGAGGCTACGTTATCGCCATACCCGCCATCAATAACAATATCAACCAGGTCCTGGTATTTTTCATAGATCAGTTCGGGGTCGGTAGAATATTCTATGATATCATCATCGTCCCTGATGGAGGTAGAAAGAATGGGGTTAGCCAATACGTGCACAATTTCGCGGGCAATATTATTATCGGGCACCCTTATACCAACCGTTTTTTTATTGGAGCTTAATAGCTTTGGCACTTTGTGGCTGGCGTTAAATATAAAAGTGAACGGCCCGGGTAATGCCTTCTTCAACACCCGGAAGGTGGTGTTATCAATCGGCTTTATATAGTCGGATATATGGCTCAGGTCGTAACAGATGAAGGAAAAATTTGCTTTTTCGGGTTTGATATTCCTGATCCTGCAAATAGCTTCGATAGCTTTGTGGTTGGTAATATCGCAACCGAGGCCATAAATAGTATCAGTTGGGTAGATGATCAATCCGCCTTTGCGCAATACTTCAACAACCTGTTCTATAGCTTTCGGGTTCGGGTTTTCGGGATATATTTTAATAAGCATAATAGATAAACAAATATACCGCTAAGTGGTTTAAAAAACGTTGTGATACAGGTATAATTGTCATAAATAACCGGTTTTAAAACATCATTTAGCCATGTTAAACATCCAATTACCGCGGTTTTGCAAAAAAGCCCGGGTAAAGGCGGGTGGACTTATATCGTATGGACCGAATCTGTTGAGTTTTTCAAAACACGTGGACTTGTAAAAGTTAATGTTGACGGGCAGCCATTCCGTAGTTGTTTTATGGCCATGGGTAATGGAACGCATAGCGCAGCAATCGTGAACTGTGCAGGTCAGTTCTGTATAGCATGCGATTGCTTCGTGCCTCGCAATGACGGTCCATTTATCCCATTTGAGCAGCTTGCAATAACCGTCCCATTTTAAGTAGCTTCCTGATCAACCCAATAAACAGCTAATAATACTTCTACTTCCTCTTCAGCGTTGTATGCGCCTTTGCTCCGTTAGCTGCTATATCAACCCCGATAGAATCACCGTAAAACTTACCGCTGTGAGGGATCTCCAGGTCGCCTAATGTTACGGTGAAAGTGAATTTATCGCCGTTTACTTTGCCGTCATCAATAGGGAGTTCGCCTTTAGGGGTTTGCGCGGATCCGGTTAATTTATCACCGTCAATTTTAAAATCGTAAACCAGGGGATATTTATCTCCATTCTCGGTTGTAAGGATACCCGCCCACTTGCCCGAGAAATCGGCAATGGCAGCAAAACAGGCTAAAAAGCAGCATGATAACAATGCAGTTGTTAAAAATTTTCTTTTCATGAGTGTTGTTTCTTCTGCCGGTAAAAGTAGGTTCCGCATTAAAATTTATCATAAACAACAGGTTAAGTTTTGCTTCAATTTTATTGGTGAAGAAATGGAAGGGGGGAACAAATTATGATAGGTTGAGATAAACCTATTGCGAATCCAACAACCTGAAACGAGTATCAGTCAGGGTAATCCTGGAAAAACTGTAATGACGTGTCGGTTTAAACAAAGCAATCGGCTCTGTATGCTTGCAACGACTCACCCCGGCTACGCTTCGCTGGCCGACCCTCTCTTCAACTTCGTTGGAAAGAGGGTTTAAAACATTTTTATTGATTTTTCAAATCCCCTCTATGCGCAAGCGGAGAGAGGGGTGACAAGCGCAGTGATGTCGGGGTGAGTCGGCTCGCCGCCATGCTGAAACATCATTTCACCAAGGCGATCGCAGATATAGAAAAAAAATATGCGTGAGACGAATACCATCCACCTCACGCAAAGAAATTATTAAGCCTACTCAAATTTATCGGCTATTACCTGGATCTTTTTTCCCGGCTTTTCCTCGGCTTCAAACGTAAGCGTAATTTTGCCTGCCACACCCGTAATAGTTATTGTGGCGTTTTTTTCGTGATTGCCATTTTCATCACTAAGTTTTGCTTTAATAATAGTTTTACCTTCTTTAAACGGCGTTTGCCAGTCGCAGGTTTTTGAGCTGATTGGTCCCGACATCTTATGATCCTCACCTCCCGGAACAATGGTTATTTCTGTTTTAGAAATGGTAATAACCGTGTGTTCGTCCCTGCTGTCAATGTGGCCCTGGTCATCAAACTGATCTGTTTTTGATGATGTTAAGGTTACGGTTTGGTCGCACTGCGCAAAAGCTGCTGTGGTACCGGCTACCATCAAAAAGATGATGAAAAGCGTTTTTTTTAAGTTGAATGCTGTTTTCATTTGTTGATTATTAAGTTTTAAATAAAGATAGGTGTTTTATATAGTATTATGCAATGCAAAGTACTATATAAATTGTATATTATTGATTATCAATATTATAAATTTATTATGAGTTGTAAGCTACTGCGTGTACGCGTCTTTTTTAATAAAAGAAGATGTCATTTCGATTGAGCGAAGGGGAGGGTGAGTGGGGCGCGAGTGAGAAATGACACGTTTTGGGTTCGATTTTAGATTTTTCCCGACAAAAAAAATGTGTACACCCGATAGCCCGTTTGGAAGGAATTGAAAATCTCCCGAACCTTCAATCCAAATCCGGCTAATTTTCAGTTATTATTTGCTAAAATTAATTAGTGTGAAAAGAACAATTAATGTACATTTGAAATGTATTACCTTTAACTACCGTTACCAATTATTAAAACCTGTTATGAACAAGAAGATCAGTTTATTAATAGCTGTATGCTGCAGCTTTTCGGCTTTTGCGCAAAAACAGCAGGATTACCCCATACAACCGGTTCCGTTTACCAGCGTAAAGCTTAGTGACCATTTCTGGACCTCGCGTATCGAAACCAATCGTACGGCAACTATCCCGGCATCCTTTGCACGTTGCGAAAGTACCGGCAGGGTAAAAAATTTCCAGATGGCTGCTGCGCATTCGGGTAAGTTTTGTACTACCTATCCTTTTGATGATACCGATATTTATAAAACAGTTGAGGGCGCCTCATACTCGCTGGCTGTTCATCCCGATAAACAGTTAGATCATTATCTCGATTCGCTTATTACCATAGTAGGCAAGGCCCAGGAGCCCGATGGCTACCTGTACACCGCCCGTACCATCGACCCCATACATCCACAGGCCTGGGCAGGGCCCGAGCGCTGGGTTAATGAGCAGAACATGAGCCATGAGCTGTATAACTGCGGCCACATGTTTGAAGCCGCTGCCGCGCATTATATGGCTACCGGCAAACGCAACTTTTTGAACATCGCGCTAAAAAATGCCGATTTGCTGGTGCGCACGTTTGGTCCGGGTAAAAGGACGGTAGCGCCGGGGCACGAAATTGTAGAAATGGGGCTGGTACGCCTGTACCGCATCAGTGGTAAAAAGGAATATCTTGACCTGGCTAAATTTTTTATAGATGCCCGCGGTCATAAGGAATACAACAAGAAAAGCAAAAATCCATTCGACAACGGCGTTTACTGGCAGGATGATACGCCAGTTACCAACCAGGAAGAAGCCGAAGGCCATGCCGTACGGGCCATGTACCTTTACTCGGGCATGACGGATGTTGCAGCGTTAACAGGTGATAAAGCATATATAGCTGCCATTGATAAGATCTGGGATAACATGGTGAGCAAAAAAATATACGTACAAGGCAGTATTGGCGCGGTTGGCGATGGCGAACGCTTTGGCGGTAATTACGAATTGCCAAACACCACCGCTTATAACGAAACCTGCGCAGCCATAGGCAACGTATTCTGGAACCAGAGGATGTTTTTATTGCACGGCGATTCAAAATATATCGACCTGTTGGAGAAAACCTTGTATAATGGATTGATATCAGGCGTTGGGCTTGATGGTAAATCATTCTTTTATACCAATGCCATGCAGATTCGTGATAGTTTTACGCATCCCGATATTGAGCGCTCGCGCTCAGGCTGGTTTACCTGCTCATGCTGCCCAACCAATATTGTACGTCTTATTCCATCTATCCCCGGCTATATGTATGCGCAAAATGGTAAAGATGTTTATGTAAACCTGTTCATCAGCGGCTCGGCAAATTTAAAGGTAAGTGACAAGGCGCTTAAAATAACCCAGCAGAATAATTACCCATGGGATGGCGGCCTGGTATTTAATATCGATCCGGCCTCGGCCATGGATATGAACCTTAAAATCAGGATCCCGGGTTGGGCGCAGGACAAAGCTATCCCATCCGACCTGTACAGCTTCGAAAAGTCGTCGGCACAAAAAATAGAGATCAAAGTAAATGGCAAAGCTGTTGATTACCAAATGGAGCATGGTTATGCCGTGATTAGCAAAAAATGGAAAAAGAATGATAAGGTTGAGCTTACCCTGCCTATGGATGTGCAGCGTGTAGTTGCCAACGAGAAATTAGCTGATGATAACGGCAAGATTGCCATTCAGCGCGGCCCTATCATGTATTGTGCCGAATGGAAAGATAATACCGGCAAACCCAGCAGTTTCATTGTAGCTAAGGATGTTGTTTTTACGCCATCATATAATGCTGATTTGCTAAATGGCGTTATGACTTTAAAGGCCGAAGTAAAAAGTGTTAATGTAGATGAAGCCAATCAAAATGTAAGTACCAGCAACAGCACGTTAACAGCTATCCCATATTATTCATGGGCAAACCGTGGTAAAGGCGAGATGACAGTATGGTTCCCCGAGCAGGTGAAGTTTGTTGATTTACTGAGTAAGTAGAGCCTGATCATCTAAACATCTTTTTGTCATCCTGAATGCAGTGAAGGATATGCCCGCCGCCATGCTTCATCGCCCTGTATAGGCTGCGAATAGATTCTTCACTGCGTTCAGAATGACATTTTATTTAATCAATTATCTATCCCAATCAAAACTTCAACATGAAGCCCGGTTGGGATTTTTAGTTTAATAAATGTTACGTATACATTTCTATTCTATTGAAATCTTTATACCTTTAAAAAGTATAAACAATCCGGTAAACCGTTCTGAGTCAATTATAAGCCATCGTTTGTTTTAAGGTAGCTTTTGATTGTATCATTAATCAAATAATTATGATTAGAAATATCTTTACAATGTTATTCCTTGTAGCCATTTGCTCAAGTGCATCAACCCAGGAGGTTTCACTGAGCAAAGGCTGGAAACTTGCCGTTGGCGATTCGGTGCAATGGTCATCTCCAACTTATAACGACCAACATTGGCAGAATGCTAACCTTAACGACAACTGGGAACGCCAGGGACATCCTAATTATGATGGTTTTGGCTGGTACCGCACCAAAGTGGTGATCCCATCATCATTAAAAGAAAAATCATTCCTAAAAGACAGTATTCGGTTAAACCTGGGTACTATTGACGATAACGATGAAGTATACCTTAATGGTAAGCTGATAGCCAAATACGGCGGCTACAGCGGCACTATAAAAGATGGACATTACGGAGGCCGTTCATATACGATAGCTGCAAATAATCCGGCTATTTTATGGGATAAAGAAAATGTGCTGGCTGTACGCATATTTGATACTGGCGGCGACGGCGGTATGTACGGCAGCGGACAAGGCAGTGTTTTTAATATTACTATGGCCGATGTGATGGATCATGTATCGGTTAATACAGATGCCGATTTTGAGTACGGCGATAAAAATAGCCTTAGTAAAAGTATTAAGCTGCTTACTACAAATCTGTATCAATATAGTGGTAAGCTGGCATTTAAGGTAGCCGACCCGGAAACCAATACCGTATTGTACGAAAAAACCAACGATGCAGCATTTACTAAGGGTAAACCATTTACCTATTCGTTTTCTATTGCCCGCTTAGCAAAAAAATCATACATCATAACGTATTCCTTTACAGATACAAAATCGGGTAAAACAATTGTACAAACCGAGACCACTCCTTATATCCTTACCCCTTATCCATCAGCCAAAGTAAAAATTAATGGAGCTGATGTATTTGGCGCACGACCCGGGCATCCGTTCCTGTACCTGATACCGGCTACAGGTAAAAGGCCTTTAACTTATAAGGCAGGCGGCTTGCCTGCAGGCTTAAAGCTTGATGCCGCAACCGGGGTTATAACCGGTTCTGTAGCCCAAAAAGGAGATTACCAGGTAACTTTTACTGTAAGTAATACTTTGGGTGCTAAAACCAAAAATTTTACCATTAGCATTGGCGATAATATAGGTTTAACACCAGCCCTTGGCTGGAACAGCTGGAACGCCTGGGGTTTAAGCGTAAACGATGAAAAAGTACGGATCTCGGCCAAAGCAATGGTAGATAAGTTAAGCGCGCATGGCTGGGCTTATATTAACATAGATGATGGCTGGGAAGCGGAGCAAAGGGCGGCAGACGGTAAAATTGTAACCAACAGCAAGTTCCCGGATATGAAGGGGCTTACCGGGTATGTACATAGCCTGGGTTTACGTATGGGCATCTATTCATCGCCCGGCCCGCGCACCTGCGGCGGCTATTTAGGTAGCTGGCAACATGAAGACCAGGACGCACAAACTTATGCAGACTGGGGAATTGATTATTTGAAATACGACTGGTGCTCTTATTCTGACATTGTTCCAAAGCCGGATTTAGCCGGATTGAAGAAGCCTTACCAGGTAATGCAGGCTTCATTGGGTAAAACAAACCGCGATATCATGTATAGCCTTTGCCAGTACGGCATGGGCAATGTATGGGAATGGGGCGCCGAAGTTAACGGCAACAGCTGGCGCACAACCGGCGATATACAGGATACATGGCAAAGTATGTCGAATATAGGTTTTAACCAGGGACCGGCGGCGCTGCATGCCCAGCCCGGTCATTTTAATGATCCGGATATGCTGGTAGTAGGTAAAGTAGGATGGGGGCCAAGCCTGCACAACACGCGCCTTACATTTGATGAGCAGTATACCCACATCAGCCTTTGGAGCCTGCTGGCATCGCCATTGCTGATTGGTTGCGATATGGGCCACCTGGATAGCTTTACGCTAAGCCTGCTTACCAATGATGAGGTACTGGCTATTGACCAGGATGCTTTGGGTAAAGGGGCCAGCCAATACATTAAAAAAGATGATTACCAGGTATGGGTAAAGGAACTAAAGGACGGTGGCAAAGCCATCGGCTTGTTTAATACATCAGATACATACCAAACCATCAGCCTTGATAAAAGTGACCCTGCAATAAGCGGCTATACCAAATTCAGGGATGCCTGGCAGCAAAAATATATTATTACTACCGGCAATACCTTAAGTGCCAAAGTTGCGCCGCATGGCGTATTGTTGCTGAGGGTGGAGAAATAATAGAATTTAATAAATATTAAAAATGGTTTGCCATATGTTGAAGGGGAAATGATACCGTTAAGGCCAAACTTACGAAGTTTCTAAACGGCGAAGCCCTCAACGAGGCCCAAAAACAATATTATTGCGAGTTAAACTTCGTAAGTTTTTGTGCAATCAGACAATCGCGCCATTGCAATGACGATTGTTTTTTATTTAGAGAAAAACCTACCGCGGGCTATCGTAATAATAAACAGGCGAAAATACACCCTCGCTTGTAGTATAATATCCTTTGCCGTCGGGTGTAAAACCTATGGCCTCGCCTTGCTTTTCGGCTATATAAGGTAGTTCACTTGGTTTTCTTACCATGGCATCCCACGCATGTTCATTGGACTGGCGGCGCCAGTAATAAACTTTCTCGTAGCTTTTTAATAGTATTTGCTGCCCGTCTTTGGAGATATCACCCGCCGTGATCCATTTAAAAGGTTTAAAGCCGGCGAAAAATAATGTTGCCCTTTTAGTCAGGGTAATTGTATCAATAGCAGCTAAATTTAGCGGCGATGTGTAAACACCCACCGAATCGCCACGCTTGCTGACTATGTATATTAGCTTTTCAACCGGGTCTACCATTAAAGTCTCCGCGTCTTTTGGCCCATCGGGATATCTTAAATGAAGGGCTTCAGGTATGGCATGGGTTGTTGTATCAACAGTCCATGCTTTGCTTTCCAGGAAACGGTAGATAGTAATACATTTCCTTGAATTATTATTATCACCTATGTCACCCAGGTAAACATAGCTTTTTCCTTTCTTCGGACCTGGTCCTACGGCAATATCCTCGCAATCCTGCACTCCAAAGCKTTTTTTTTTATCACCGTTAAAATAAATAGTAGTTTTTAGTTTTCCTTTGGAGTCTATAGAAAAAAAGCGACTTGTATCGCCACTGTCATTATGTACATAATAAGTATCCGGATTTATAGATGAAGCAGCAATACCGGATATTTCGTCCATTTGCTTGCTGTTAAGCGTCCCGCTAATATTTTTTTTATCAAGCAAGCGGTGCCGGGCATACGACCCTAAAAAAAGCAGCATGATCAGGGGCATCAGTATTTTTAATCTTTTTCTTCTGCTCATCAAAATCGTTAAGAATAATAACGCAAATAAATCATATTATTATGAAAATTGCATTAAATATATCGTATTTTTATGTATATGCGCAATAATGCTGCCAATAAGAATTTTCGTACGTTAATTTGACGGTTGTTAAACAAAAGTTGTATTTAGTGCATACTTGTTTAATGATCATCGCTGTTTTTGGGGATGATCGAACTTTTGGAAAGGGATTTTTAATACATTTAAAAATGTTCCGTTCAGGGTTTCGTCCATGTGGGTGTCAATGCCAAAAACGGTATCTTCTCTTTCTAAATTGGCGTAAGTGCCAAATATCCTATCCCATATGCTTAATACATCGCCATAATTACAATCGGTATAAGGTAATTGATAATGATGGTGTACATGGTGCAAATTGGGTGTAATAAATATAAGCCCCACAAATTTATTTAACCCTGGTGATAGCCTGAACTCGGTATGTGCAATGATGTTGGAGAAAGACTGAAAGGTTTGCCTTAAAATTAAAACCCCTATAGCCGGACCACAAATAAATACCCAAAGCATTAAAAAGCAGGTGCGGATACAGGTTTCGCAGGGATGCTCCCTTATGGTTGTTGATACATCTACCTTAAGATCGCTGTGGTGTACCAGGTGAAATTTCCATAGCGGTTCGGCCTTGTGCATGGTAACATGATAAATGTATTCGCACAGATCGAGCATCATAAATAGCGCTATGTAGTAAACCCAATGATTGGCATGAAAAGGTATTAAATTGATAAGCCCCCAATGGTGGGCGGTTGCCCAGCCCGATATTAAAACAACAAATGTTGTTAATAATAGCTGTATTGGTAAAGCGGTAAAAATAAATAGCGTATTGACTGATGAATGCTGCCATTTGGTTTTGATTCCATCATGTGATACCAGCATTTCGGCAAACCAAAGGCCTGTTATTACACCGGCGTACAAGAGTACCTGCGATAAATCTTCATGTTGAGAAAAAAATAAGCTCAGTTTGTGCATAGTTAAATTAATAGGGACTTAAAGGTAATAAATATGTTACCGCTATTTAAAGTCTATATTAATTCTTCATCATTTGTTCATTTTGCGGATACAAAAAGGGCCTTGGAGAAGGCCCTTTTTGTATTATCTTTTTGCTGATTTTATAAATCAATTATTTGCTTTAAGCTGTTATTTAATCATTTCCAGTTCTGCATCGGGTTTTGATACGTCTGTTAGTGCCACCCTTCCGCGATCTTTGCGCAGGATGCGGTTGAACAGGGAGATTTCACGATCAAAAAGAAACTGGAAAAATAACTTTGTCCATGAAGTATGGTAATACAGTGTATCATAATATTCAGGAGCGGTTTTCCGTATCAGGGGAAGTTTGTTCCATGGGATAGAGGGAAAATCATGATGTTCGTTATGAAAGCCTACGTTGAAGGCTACCACGTTAAGGTTACCATAGTAGCTATAAGTTTCCTGCTCAACACTATGAGTAAGGTAGTGCTCCTGTACCCAGCGTGCGCCAAGCGGGTGCAAACCTACAGAGAACGAAAAACTTAACAATAAAAAGGCAACTGAATGCCAGCCCATAAAGTAGGCTATAGCTGTAGTGAAAATCACTTGTAAAACAAAATTGGTAACTATCCAGCCATCAATAGGATGGATCTCCCGGAGCCTTGATAAACGAAACAACTGGAATACCGGGAAAAATAACAGCCAAAGCGCTTTGCCCAAAAACGAATTGCTGATTAGCTTGGCTTCCCATTTATTGGGCAAATCGGCATCCAGTTCATGAACCCCCTGGAAAGAGTGGTGCTTGATGTGGTATTTCTCGAAAGATATAGCGCTTGGCAATATTTGCGGTAAATTGGCAAACATAGATGCCCAGCGGTTGGCATTGCGGTTTTTAAACAGTAGCTGATGGGTACATTCGTGGATCATTACAAATAAGGCATGATCGGCAAAGGCACCTAATAAATAGGCCGCGCCAAAAACCCACCACCATGATTGATCGCGCAGAAACCATGCTAAAACCACTTGGAATGCCACTAAACCAATAATAGCAAAAACGGTATTGGGGTTTTTACCTATCAGCTGGCGTAATTGCGGAAACTGCTTTAAAATTTTTTTTGTACGGATACGATGTGGTTCAGACTCCTGGGAATAAACAAAATCAGTTCTCTTAATCATATGATATATAAACGTTAAAGATATCAATAACGTTTTAAAAATATCATTTTGTGGTCAAAATAAAAATTTTATATAAAATCTTCATGCTGTTTTCATGAAGATTTTATATAAAATTTATTTACTGTAGCTTGTAAACCAGTACTTTAAATGTATTAGGCAAGGCTTTGCGCGTGCCAGCTTCAAATTCGGCAACGCTTAAATAAATTTTATGGGTTTGGGTATCCAAAGCAAGGGTTCTGGCACGTACCGGAGTTTTTAGCACTTGTACAACACTGTATTCATCAGCCGATTTTTGTTTGATAATGGTAGTTGTACCATCGCCGCATGAGCAAAATATCAGTTTGGTTTCGGGGTCGTAGGCTACGGCATCAACACCCGCGCCAATGGGTAGGGTGGCGGTTACTTTACCTGTATTGATATCAACTACACTGACACCTTTATTTTCGCGGCAAACGGTAAACAGGCGCTGGTTGCCTGCATCCAATGCTAAACCCGTAGGGCCGCCACATGGCGCAAGCGGATAGTTTTTTATCACTTTAAGCGATTTACTGTCGATAACGTTCAGGCTGCTTTTATCTTCCAGGTTGTTGTAGATCTTACCCTTGCCATCCGATACTGCAAATTCGGGAGCACCGCCTAAGGCAACGGTACCTACCTGTTTCAAGGTTTTTGGATCTATAACAGATGAATTATTGCTTTCGCCATTAAAGCTGAAAATACGATCGGTATAAGGATCGTACATAATAGCATCCGGGCCGTTTGCATCTGTAAGGGCAATAGTAGCAATGGTTTTTAGTGTTTTTAAATCAAATGCTACAACCGCGGTTGATTTGCCATCGGTAATAAAGCCACGGTTTAGTTTATTTACAATGGCAATGCCATGCACGCCTTTCATATTATCAATTGAACCAACCGGCTGCTGGGTAGCCAGGTCGATAACATTTACCTGTGTACCATGTGATACGTATAAACGGTGGTTTACCTTATCAATAGCCAGGTAATCATAGCCGCCATCACCAGGCAGGGATATGGTTTTATCGGCTACATAAGTTTGGGCTTTTAGCGCAAAAGGTACTAAACCAATTGCCATTAATGCGAGAACTAAAATTTGCTTTTTCATTTTTAGGTTTGCTTTTTGCAATGAAATTATATCAAAAATCTGTAGAAATATTGTGTTATCCGGGATGATCTGTATGTTGTTCAACAACTATTGAAGTAAAGCCATTGCGGTATAAAATGCGCATCATACTTGGTAAAACAATTAAAAGCAATGGCAGCGCAACTAAAAAGCCGCCAATAACCGCAATGGCCAATGGCTGATGTAACTGGGCCCCGGCGCCAATACCTAAAGCCAGTGGGGTTAATGCAATTATAGCGCCTAATGCCGTCATTAATTTGGGTCTTAAGCGCGTTGATATCGAATAAACTATGGCTTCATTCACGCTTTTTTCTCTGGCGCTTTCCCTGAATTGTAAAAAGGTAAATATGGCATTTTCGCCTATGATGCCAACTATCATGATCAATCCGGTATAGCTGCCTACATTTAACGGCGTATTGGTGATATACAGCGCCAGGAAGCTTCCCGAAATACCCAAAACTGCCATTGCCAAAATTAATATTGCAATTCTGAACTGCTTAAACAAAAATAGTATCACCCCAAAAACCAACAGGCTCGAAGTGATGAGGATGATGAGCAACTCTTTAAATGATTGCTGCTGCTCGGCATACGCGCCGCCGTATTCTACATGGTAGCCCCTGGGTAAGTTTACCTTTTCGGCTATGTTTTTTTGTATGGCCGGTATTACTGTACCTAAGTCACTGTTCTCTAACCTGGCGGTGATAACGCCCATTGATTGCAGGTCCTGCCGTTCAATTTCGGCATCGCCGGCACTTATTGCAACGGTAGCCAGCTGACTTATCGGAATTAAATTACCGTTACCTAAAAATATATCCAGGTTTTTAATACCGGCTATATTTAATGACCTGTTGCCCGGATAAACCATACGGATAGGGGATAGCTGCTGAGTTTCGTACAAATTGCCAACCACATTGCCATCCAGGGCAGTTTGGGCCTGGAACTGCAGGGCGGCCGGTGTAATATTATACTGCGCCAGCTTTTTATAATCGGGTATAATACTTACCGAAGGGCCCGCGATCACAATACCATCAAACACATCGGCAGTGCCTTTAACCGCGGTAACTTCGGCTGCAATTTGTTTTGAAAGGTTTTGAAGGATATGCTGATCATTGCCAAAAACCTTAATTTCGATAGGCTGGGTGGAACTCATAAGGTCTCCTAACATATCGGTTATAACTTGTCCAAAATCTACCCGTAAGGCAGGTTGTGTTTTTTCAATTTCACTTCTTATGTCACTGGTTACCTCATCGGTTGTTTTTTCACGACTTTTTTTCAATTGAATAAGGTAGTCGCCGGTATTGGGTTCTGTGATAAAGAAACCCATTTGTGTTCCTGTACGGCGGGAGTAGGTTGCCACATCGGGATGTTTGGTGATGATCTTCTCTACCTCCCTTAACATGCGGTCGGTTTCCTGCAGCGAGGTGCCCGGCGGCGAACTATAATCCAGCACAATACTTCCTTCGTCCATAGACGGTAAAAAGCCCGTTTCTAATTTTGAAGGAATAAAAATGATCACCGCAATCAACGCCATCATGATAACAATGCTGATTATTGGCTGCATAATAAAAAAGGAAACCCAGCGCTGCCTTTTTACTTCATGCGTTTCTTCTTTCACATTTGCCGAATGCGCGTGTTGGTTACGGGTGAGGAACAGGTATATAACAGGCAAACCTATCCAGGTTACAAAAAACGAGCAGATAAGGGTAATGATCATGGTATTGGTCATTACCTTAAAATAGGCCCCGGCAACACCCGTCATCAGCAAAAAGGGAACAAAGATAACTATGGTACTTATAGATGAACCAAGCATTGCCGGGAACAGGTAATCGATAGCTTTTTTAAGCAGCCTGCTGGTTGGTTCTTCAGGGTGCTCTTCATGTGTGCGATGGATTTGCTCAACCACAACAATGGCATCATCAATGATGAGCCCTATTGCCGCGGCTATTGCACCCAGCGTCATGATATTGAAGGTGTATCCAATTATATAAAGCACAATGAGCGTGAGGCAAAGGGTAACAGGAATTGTAATTAAAATAGCGGCACTGGCTTTAAATGACCTGAGGAAAATAATAGCTACAACTATTGCCAGCAACAAGCCTATCCAAACACTATCGGTAACACTTTTAACCGAATCGTTTACAAAATCGGCCTGTACATAGTAGGGTTTTATAGTAACATCTTTGGGGAGTATTTTTTGCAGGGCCACAACCTTTGCCGCCATATCTGTAGATAAAGATATCAAATTGGCATTGGGTTGTTTTATCACCGCAATTAATACCCCATCGTGTCCGTTAGCGTTTATTTTGGTGTACTCAATTCCCTCACTTATTTGTACTGATGCAATATCCTTCACCTGGATAACCCTTTTGCTATTATTGCTGATCACCATATTCTCCAGCTGATCTTTAGCAGTTACTGTTGCATCGGTTACGGTGAGATACAGCATTTTATAATCAGACAGGTAACCTTCGGATTTTATGAAGTTGGTTTGGCTTAATGCGCTGCTGATCATGTCGGGCGTCAATGACAAGGCTGTCATTTTTTCGCGGTTAAGCACAAGCCAGTATTCTTTTGTTTTGCCGCCAATAACCCTTATTTCGGATACGCCGTTTATTTGTGATAAAAATGGTTTTACTGTAAATGTGGCTAATTGCTTTAACTCAATCGGCGATCGTTCATGACTCTCCAGGGTGTACCCGCTTACCGGTAAAATGGAAGGGTTCATTTTTTCCACAGATATATTTACTTCCGGCGGCAGGGTATTTTGAATTTTTGCTATCTGCGATTCTATTTGTTGCTTGCTGAGGTCAATATCAGCATTCCAATCCATATATGCCGAGATCTCGGCACTTCCCCGGCTGGTGGTGCTTCTTACTAATTGCAGGGCGGGTACCTGTTTTATCGCGTTTTCTAACGGTTTGGTTACCGTTATCATCATTTTGTTTACAGGCTGCAAACCGGCATCGGCAATTACCTTGATTTTAGGAAAAGTGATCTCGGGAAAAAGTGAAGTCTGAAGCTTTGTGTAGGCAAATATGCCCCCCATTAAAATAAGCGACAATACCAGCAGCAAGGGCTTACGATAAAAAATAAAAAAATTCTCTACCCTGTCTAATTTCGTTTTTGCAACTTTAGCCATTACAGTACAATTTTAACTTTAGCTGTATCTGCCAAACCATAGTTGCCACTTATAACTATTTTATCCAGGGCAGAAAACTTTGGGGATAGTATTTCTACCTTGCCACCGCTTTCAATCCCCTTTTTAACAGGTGTTTTAACTGCAGTGGTAGCATTAATCATTTTCATTACCCAAAACTCTGTTTGTGTTTCGTTTGACAGGATGGCCGAAGCCGGCAGGGATACGGTGTTTGTTTTAGTTGTTTTTACTATCCGTGCCCTGGCCACCAGGTTTTCGGGGATCTGGCTGGCCGAATTTACTTTGATTACGATGCCCTGTGTTTGCGATAGCGTATCAACAGCGGGCATAAATGATGTTACTTTCCCATTTAATTTTATCCCATCGGGCAGGGTTAGCAGTACATCCTGGTTGCCGGATACCGATGCGCGCAATTCATAAGGCAGCTGCATAATAAATGCAAAGCTTCCCCTGTCGCTTATCACGGCCAATTGTTCGCCATCCTGTACATAATCGCCTGGCTGGTGGTTTAGCTGGGTAATATAACCATGCTCGGCAGCTTTGATTTTATTTACGCCCGAAAATTTGAAGGTAGTATCAAGTATATTTATGCTATTGCCAATGCTTTGTGCTTCTTTGGTTTTTATGGTAAATAAAACCTGTCCTTTATTTACGTATTGACCAATTTGCGTATTTACCTTTTGTATGTAACCAATAGCGTTAGCTTTTACATAGTTTTTTTGAAGGAATGATGATGTGGCATTCAGCTCAATATAATCGGTAAGTGAGCTTTCATCAATTGTAGTTACCTGTACAGGTGTTACGGGTACAACTGCAGCAGTATCGCTTTCGGCATCGGCATCAGTATTACCTTTACATGAAGAATATACCGCAGCTATGGCTAAAATTATTAAAATGCTTCTTAAACGGGAACAGCCTGTTTTATATATTTTCATAATTATTTATTCCAGTAGTTTAATTGATTGATGAGCTGCAGCTTTGTTATGGTAGCTTGTGTAAGCAGGTTGGTTATGGTATAATAACTATTAACTGCCAGTATCAGATCGGCAATTTTTACATCGCCGGTTTGCATCAGCTGCGTATCAACCTTTATTAAACTTTCAGCATATTTTATCTGTTCTTTTACCTGGTTAACCAGGTTATCATTTTCGTTTATCTGCTGATTAAGCTGCGCGATTTGCTGACGGTATTGCGAATTAAAAAATGCTTTATAGTTTAAACGGGTCTCTTCTTCCAGTTTTAGCTTTTTGTATTGAAGTTTACGCTGGCCGCCATCATAAACAGGCATAGAAATACTAAAGCCAAAGCTGGTACCAAAGTGTTTATAGGCCTGGGCTGTAAAATCGGTATTATAACCACCATCGGCAAAAATATTGGCTTTTGGCCGGTAGCTGTAATCAATTAAGCTCCGGCTGTTAACAAGCCGCAAACTATCAGCTTTAAATTGCCTGAAAAATATACTCACCGAAGCATCTGGCGTTATTGTTTTTTGAATAACGGGCTCTTCCAACTCCACAGTTGCGGTATCAACAACACCGGCAATGTAATTAAGTGTAGCATAGTCATTTTTATATTGCAGTTGTGCCTGCAAAAGCTGTAGCTGCTGTTGCTTTAAAGTAACCAAAAAGGCAAGATATTCGCTTTGTTTGTAAACGTTGTTCCGGGTAAGCTTTTTAAGCAGTCCTTCCTCCTGGGTAAGTAATTTAACCACGTCGCGGTTAAATTTAACCTGCTGCAAACTGCCATAAGCGGTTATATACTGGCTGGTTACCGTCTTCTTTAAATCCTGTTCAGATACTGCCCCGCTATTGATGATAGAATCGCGCTGTAAATTTATTGCAGCCAACTGTGCATTTAAATATTGTTTGCCTATCAGCTGTTTGTTTACCCCCAAAAGGGCATTAAAGGTTTGTACATTAGTAATAGCTCCTGCATAGCCATAACCATTAACAACAGGTGCAAAATAGCCGTTGCTGTTTACATTTACCTGGGGTTTTAAACCAGCCCTTAATCTTAAGCTATCGAGTTGGCTTGCTGCAACCTGGTTCCTGAGATCCTTTAGCAGCGGACTGTTATTTTTTGCAAGTTCCAGGTAATGATCAAGCGTATATGTTTGTGCCCGGGCAGCAGTATAGGTAAATGTAAATAATATAAGGCCGAAAAACCACTTCATTAAACGGAGGTATAAATGCAATTTAAACATAGCTAAAGTATAGCATAATTCTGTAAAAATTTAGGATCGCTATAGGGGAATCACTTTTAAAAGACTTCAAGTCATGCCTAAGGATAGCTAAATGCCAATTTAAAATTTAACAATAAAAGTATGATGAGGGCTTTGGTATTGATAGCTAAGCGCGAACCCCAAATTCTCACAGATCTGTTTGCTGATGGTAAGCCCGAGGCCGCTGCCATCTGAGGTAGATGATTTATGGAAACGGGTAAATATTTTATCATCAGGCAGTGGGGCATTATTTCCGGTATTTTTGATGGTAAGGCTGCCGGGAGTTAATTTAATGATGATCTGGCCGCCTGCATGGTTATGCCTTACAGCGTTAATGATAAGGTTATTTAACAATATTTCAATTAAATACCTGCTTCCCAGGATCTCTTTATCCTCCAGGTCGGCCGTTACGGTTATCCTTTTATCAGCAAAAATATCTTCCAGTTGTACCAGCATTTCATCAATCAACTGTTCCAGGTTGATGTGCTGCTGATCGGTTAGCAGGCGGTTCTCAATTTTTACCAGCAGTAACAACGATTGATTAAGCCGGCTTAACCGTGCAACCGCGCTGTACAGATCGTTAAGCAGTTTGCTTTGCCTGTCATTAAAGTTTTCGGACTGTATTAATGTATCCAGTTTAGAGTTGATGACGGCTATAGGGGTAAGCAGCTCATGAGATGCATTTTCTGTAAAGGTTTTGAGTTCTTTGTAATCATATTTTGCCTTGGCTGTCATGGTTGCTGCGGCCCGATTTAGTTCTACAAATTCACTAATACGGGTGGTTGTTTGGGGTATCTCACGGCTATCGGTAATATTGAATAGTTTTATCTCGTGTAAAATAGAATAAAATGGTTGCCATAAACGGTTTAAAATTAACCGGTTAGCTATCACTAATACCAACAGTAAAAACAGAATAACGCCTATAGTAATGCCAAAAATGATCTGTATCAGGTCTTCCGTTTCCACTTTTGATTCTACAATGAGGATCTTATAATACTTGCCATTTACAGTAACCGAGCTTATCAATCCACGGCCTGATTCATATTCGTTTTCATCCCTGCGGTAACTGGTGTTGATAAATTCCCGCTTTACCGAATTAGGCTTTGCCTCACTAAAAGTGATCTGTTGATCTTTTGACTCAAATACCTGTGGTAATTGGTGATTAAGTTTTACATAATCAAAAACCTCTTCTTCTTCTACTTTTAAGGCCCTGTCGTTCTGGTCGTTCAGGATCCAGCTGATGGCCTGGTAGTAAATAATGCCGGTTATTACCATTACAATTACTGTGGTAATGATGTTTACGCGGTTATATAAGGTAAGCAGCTTCATTGGCTGGCAAATTTATACCCCATACCGTAAGCAGCCTGGATATAATCGTTAGCGCCGGCTTCCACCAGTTTTTTGCGGATGTTTTTGATGTGGGAGTAGATGAAGTCGAAATTATCGGCCAGGTCTATACCATCGCCCCAAAGGTGTTCGGCTATCGCGTTTTTAGAAACTACCTTCCCTTTGTTGGCGATAAAATAAATAAGCAGGGCAAATTCTTTGCGGGTAAATTTTAAAGGCTTATCATGTACGCTCACTGTTTTGGCCTGCAGATCGATGCTGATCTCGTTAAACACCAACAGGTTGCTGCCATTATACATTTTACGCCTGATGATGGCAGACACACGGGCCTTAAGCTCCGAAAGGTGGAATGGTTTTACAAGGTAATCATCAGCCCCAAGATCAAGGCCCTGCAACCGGTCATCGAGCGAGTTTTTGGCAGATATGATAAGCACGCCATCGGTAAAATTACTTTCTTTTATTTTTTTGAGTATGCTGATGCCATTGCCGCCGGGTAAGGTAATATCCAACAGGATACAATCATAGCGATATAGCTCAACCTTGGTGAGGGCGGCAGCATAGGTTGAGGCTGTTTCGCATATATTTCCGGCTTCCGAAAAATATTCCTCAATACTCTCGCGCAGGCCCTCTTCGTCTTCAATGATCAGTAATTTCATTATTAAATTTTAAGTGATGAGCTGTGCGTAATATTTGGATGAAGTTAAAATTAATGTTAAAATTCAAAGCTATAAACTCTTTTTGTACACATTTTGGATTTACAAACAGATGAATTTATTTTAAATGAAACAGAATGTATCCAAAATGGTAATCTACTTTTAACTTACATATAACTTATAACTAAAACCATGTGGTGGATTTACGCTTTACTATCGGCATTGTTTGCCGCGCTTACCGCAATATTTGCCAAAATAGGCATAAAAGGAGTTGATACCGACCTTGCAACTGCCATACGTACCGTAGTGATATTAATACTGGCCTGGGCTATTGTATTGTTTAAAGGCAGCAATAAAGGTATAGAAGGTTTAACCCGGGTAAACTGGACATTCCTCATCCTATCGGGCTGTGCAACCGGTCTTTCGTGGATCTGTTATTTCAGAGCCCTGCAATTGGGTAAGGTATCGCAGGTAGCCCCGGTTGATAAGCTGAGCGTGGCACTGGCCATTGTTTTAGCCGTTGTATTTTTGGGAGAACCACTCACATTAAAAAATGGTATTGGCGCATTACTTATAATTGCCGGCACCTTAGTGTTAATATTTTGATTAACAGAATATAGAATCACGCCTTAGATTACATAAAGTTTATCCTTCATCTTTTGTCTGAAAGTCCTGTGTCTGATAATCCTTCGTCTTAAAGTCCTTCGTCCTTTGTCTGAAAGTCCTTCATCCCTTATTGTAACAACTGTGTTGATAAATTAACCTTATTGTAACAAACACGCAAACATTCAGAATATATCCAAACTTTCTTTTCAAATTCGCCGCCAGATCACCTGTTCTAAGATAATGAAGGCGTATTATATATTATTTCTTTTTGTTCTGTTTACCATAATAAATGTACAAGCCCAGACTCCTGCGGGCAAGGGAAAAATCAGCGGAAAAATTACCGATGCTGTTACCAAACAAGGGGTTGATTATGCAACTATATCTGTTTATAAACAAGGTGCCGAATCGCCTTTTAATGGTATCAGCACCGATCCTAAAGGGAATTTTACAGTAGATAAGATCCCCCCGGGCGAATACAAAGTTACCGCCGATTTTTTAGGCTATCAGCGGGCCACTGTAGAGCATGTTATAATAAAAGATGGCACTGCCGTAAACTTGGGCGAAATTTTATTATCGCCCATGCCGCGCCAGCTAAAGGATGTAAACATTACAGCCACTGCGCCAACCGTTCAAAACAAGATAGATAAAATGGTTTACAACCCGCAAAACGACCTGAGCGCGCAGGGCGGGGTAGCTATTGATATATTAAAGAAGGTACCCCAGGTTACGGTTGATATTGATGGTAATGTTGAGCTGCAGGGCAACTCCAATATTCGCTTTTTGATAAATGGTAAGCCATCAAGTATTTTTGGCGCCAGCCTTGCCGATGCGCTGGCAAGTATCCCGGCCAGTCAGATAAAAAGCATTGAGGTAGTTACCAGTCCGGGCGCAAAGTACGATGCCGCAGGCACAGGGGGGATAATCAATATTATTTTAAAGGATAGCAGGGTTGAAGGTATTAACGGCAGTGTTAACCTATCGGCAGGTACCCGCCGCGAAAACGGATCTTTTAACCTCAACGTGCGTAAGGGGAATTTTGGTGTTAACGCCTTTTTTAGCGGCAATGCGCAAATCAACAGTAACTCGCCAAACACCAATAACCGTACATCCACCAATGACCTTGGCAATACAACAACATTTTTTCAGCAGGGAAGTAATAACTTCAGGCGTAATGGCTATCAATCGGGCTTAAATTTTACCTGGAACATCAGTAAGCACGATGACCTTACCGCAGCTGTAGGTTTTAATCATTTTGGTAACCATAACAAAGGCATCACCAACCAGGATCAGCGTATTGCTGATGCATCGGGCAGCCTGCTTTCTGATACCGCCAGCATCCGTAACTCCAGCAGTAAATTTAACGGAACTTCAACCGATGTGAGTTTAAGCTATAAAAAAACCTTTGAAAAAGAGGGGCAGGAGCTTGATGTATTGTATTCGTCGAGCTTTGGTAATAACAGTTTCAGCTCCTTTCAACGTACCGACTACACAAATGCGGGTATTTTACCCACAGGGATATCTAATAACAACCCGGGTAAAGACAGGGGAATGAATATTTCTGTTGACTATRCACAACCGGTAAGTAAAAACTTTACCATTGAAACCGGCGCCAAGCTCGATTTTAGCCATATCAACAACAACGTGGTTACCACTACTTTAGATACCACTGGCAATTTTGTGCCCAACGCCGGGCAAACCTATGGCTTTACTTACGATCGTAAAATATATGCTTATTACTTGTCTGCAAGTACATCGGTATTTAATAATTTCCTGGATATAAAGGCTGGGTTGAGGGACGAGTATACCATTACCACAGCCGATTTTAAGAATACCAATATCCCGAATTACAATATTTTAGTACCATCATTGGTATTTTCGCACAAATTTGATGAGTCGCAGTCGGTTAAACTAAGCTTTACCCGCCGGATAGAACGCCCTGATTACGGCGATCTTAACCCATTCCTCAATATCAGCGATACACATAACATTAATACAGGTAACCCCAATTTAAAACCAGAGCGTGGCGATAATTTTGAATTGGGTTACAATAAATCATTTGATAAGGGAGCAAACATCAACATCGCCGCTTTTTACCGAAGAAATACGGATGATATACAGCGGTTTACCACTTTTTACCAAACCCTTGTTTTAGATGGCATTACCTATACCAATGTATCGCTTACCCAACGCTATAATATAGGGTCCGAGATTCGTACCGGTATCAACATTTATGCATCATTGCCGGTTACCAAAGCGTTCAACCTGCGAACCAACATGATATTTTCTGACAGGACGAGTAACAATCCGGGCAGCCCAAGTGTGAGCGGTTTTGCTTATCGTTTAAACCTGAACGCTCAATACGATTTTGGCAATAACCTGAGCGCCGAATTTTTTGGAAATTATAACTCATCGCAAAAAGGAATCCAGGGAACCCAGCCTAAATTTGTTTTCTACAACTTCGCGATGCGTAAAATGTTCATGAATAAAAAGGCCAGTATAGGTCTTACCGCATCAAATCCGTTTGCTAAATATGTGGGCCAGCGCTCAACTACTTTTGGCAGTAATTTCAACCAGACTAATGTAAGATTAATACCTATCCAGTCATTCGGCATAAGCCTCAGCTATAAATTTGGTAAGCTCGATTTTAAGAAAGACAAGAGCAAAGAGAAAGAAGATAACGAAGGCAGGCAGGATGAAACGTCTGTTGATAAAGGGAAGTAAGCTTAAAGCATAAAGCTTCTTGCTTAGCAAGTGACAAAAAAAGCGATGGTAAAACCATCGCTTTTTTTTAGCCTTTAGCCTTTAGCCTTTAGCCTTTAGCCTTTAGCCTTTAGCCTTTAGCCTTTAGCCTTTAGCCTTTAGCCTTTAGCCTTTAGCCTTTAGCCTTTAGCCTTTAGCCTTTAGCCTTTAGCCTTTCTTACCCGTTCTTAATCAAAATGCTCTCAATTACCAGTGTAGCATCTTCGCAGCTATCGGTGGCTGTTTCCATTGCCATAAAAACATCAGTATATTTTATAAGCTGTATGGCATCGGTTTCGTTAGCCAGCAAATCGGCAAAGGCTTCGTTATAAACGGTATCTGCCTGGTATTCCAGTTTTTTAACATTATTGCAAAGCTCAAATATTTGTGCCGAATTGCTTAGGTTGTTCATGGCTTTAACCGCATCTTCAAGGCCTGTTGTTGTTTGCAGAATAATATCGGCCAGGTTAATGATAGGAGGGGTTATCTTAGGTACATCATACAGGTTTATCCTGCGGGCTGCCATGGCGATGCTATCAGCAACATCATCAATAGCGGCGGCCAGATCGCACATATCCTTGCGCTGAAACGGTGATATCAGCATCCTCCCGGATTCTGTAAATACCTGGTGGGTAATTTCGTAACTTTTTGTTTTTAGCTTATCAATATGATTAAACTGAAATTTTTGTTCGTAGGTATCGCTTGAGTTTACCGCAGTGTTAAGCAGCGTCGCCATTTCGGTAGCATTGGCAGCAGCGCGGTTAAATAAATCATAAAAAACCTGGTTTGAATTGGGGAATATCGACATTGACTTGAACTTTTTATGACTTTTTAAACAGCAATTAAGTTAAGAGCGTGTATGCTAAGTAATTAGCGCGCATTATGCACAAATATTTATGCGGCTAAATGTAGCCATTAATTTGGTGTGAAAAGTAATGCAATTGTTAACGCAGTGTTAATTAAATGTTATTAAATTATATAACGGTTGTATTAACAGATACGATACAATTACCCGGGTAAATAAATTATAATGTAACATTTGCCCGGTATTAAAACAATATCGCCGTTATGTTTATTATAACAGATATAAGCCAAGAGTCATGAAATCCGCTGATAAACATTATAAATTTATAAACAGTCAAACTGGTTATGCAATTTATTACCACTCATTAAGCAGCGACCTCAGCACCGAAGAGATCAAAAAACAATTGCAGGATGTAAAAAACCGTGTGGCAAGTCAAAATAGAATTTACTGCGAAACTGTTTATTGGGAGGAGATAAAAGAAAATGCTGATGCTTAACATAATAAATTCTGCACCTTTATTTTAATTTGCTTTTGTGCACAGAAATGTGGTACATTTAATTACCAGTTATAAACCCTTTTCTATTTGTCGTTTCCTGCATGAAAAAGTTATTATTTACACTTTTGTGTACAACATGCTTTTGTATCCCGGCTTTTTCGCAGGTGGCTAAGGAATCATTGTTGTTGGATGATGTTGTATCGCGTTTACAAACCTTATCAACAACCAAAGCCATTGAAAAAGTATACCTGCACTTTGACAGGACACTTTATAACGCCGGCGATACAGTGTTTTTTAAGGCTTACCTTACTCTTGGCGAACAACACCAGTTATCAAAACTAAGCGGCGTATTACATGTCGACCTCATGAATTCGAGCGATTCGCTGGTGCAAAATATATCCCTGCAAGCTGCCAATGGCATAGCCTGGGGCGATTTTGCGTTACCAAACAAATTGCCAAAAGGTATTTATCATATAAAAACATATACCAAATGGATGCTCAATAATGCCGACCCGGGGATTTTTGATCAGCCGATAGTAATTAACAGCGCTGTGCCTGCAACGCAGGTACTGGCTAACCGGCCGGCCACCATCAGCAACAATAAATTTGATATCCAGTTTTTTGCGGAAGGCGGAACTTTTGTAAACGATATACCTGCTAAACTCGCTTTTAAGGCCATGGGCCAAAATGGCCTGGGGGTGGATATAAAAGGTGTGGTTGTTGATAACCTGAACACCGAAGTAACTAAATTTGAAGCCAAACACCTGGGAATGGGTATTATTTATATTACCCCGGTTGAAGGCCGAAGCTATAAAGCAAAGCTTACTTATGCTGATGGCACAAAGGCCGTTGTTGATTTACCTAAGGCTGATAGCAAAGGGATGGCCTTGCTGGTAAACAATGATAAACCAGATAAGCTGATGATAGAAATAAATGTAAACCGGTCATATTATCTTGATAATAAAAATAAAGAAATTGGCGTGGTTATTTATTCAAACGGATCGGTGCGTTCACTTAAAACAACGCTTGATAACCAGGTGCTTGATATTAATCTGGATAAAAAAGATTTTCAAACCGGTATAGTACAGGTAACCTTGTTTTCGCAAGCCGGCGAACCTTTAAATGAGCGCCTTTCATTTATACAAAATAATGATCATATAAACTTACAAACCGTTTCTGATAAACCGGCTTACCCTACCAGGGGCAAAGTACACGTAACTGTAAGTGCAAAAAAGGATGTTAAACCGGTTACAGGTTACTTTTCGGCATCGGTTATTGATGCAACTAAAATACCTGTTAATGAAAGCGCCGAAACTACCATATTAACACACCTTTTATTAACATCGGCCTTACAGGGATTTGTTGAACAGCCCAATTACTACTTTTCCCATGCTACCGCTGATACCCGCGCAGATTTGGATATACTGATGCTTACGCAGGGATACCGCCGCTTTACCTGGAAACAATTGCTTGGTGATGATCCTCAAACAGCTGCAACTTACCCTGTTGAAAAAGGGTTGGATATATCGGGCACGGTGAAAACAACTGCAGGTGTACCTGTTGCTAACGGGAGCGTTACCTTGCTTACCCAAAACGGAGGCACCATGTTAAACCAGGTAACCGATGCCAACGGCAGGTTTAATTTTGCCAATTTGATTTACACCACCAATACCACGTTTGTAATTCAGGCTAAAACCGAAGGAGGGAAAAGCAATACACAGATCATAATGGATCAGCCCCGGAGAATAAATATTTCAACAGGTAATGGCCCAACGTTGGATAAGGGCGGTGCGGGTAATCCCGTGAGTATACCCGCTGTTGCAGCTACCTACCTGGCCGACGCAAGCGGGAAGTTATTAAAAGACGTAATTGTTAAAGATAAATTCTTGGATCCTGAGCATGCTACAATTAATCAGTTTAGTGATCAAACCGGGATATCGCGCGGCTTGGAGGGGCATTTACCCGGCGTTGCGTTAATGCGAGGGGTACCGTATTTAAGAGACAGAGTTGGTTTAACAGGAGCAGCCCCTATGCTGGTGATAATAGATGGCGTGCAATCCAGTTCAAATGTTGATGACTTAAGCGTATCCGATGTAGTAAGTGTTAAAATGCTTAAAAATGTTGATGCAGCTATTTACGGGTCGCAGGGGGCCAATGGTGTATTGCTAATTACCACGGCTAAAAATAAAACAGTGGCTGTAAATAAAAAGATTTCGCCGGGATTGCTTTCTTATGCCCCCAGGGGATTTTATAAGGCCCGCGTATTTTATTCGCCCACTTATGGCACATCGGCTACGCAAAGCAATAAGGCCGATGAGCGCAGTACCATTTACTGGAACCCTGATATTGTTACCGATAAAGACGGCAACGCCTCCTTTGATTTTTACAATGCTGATGGTAAAGGTAATTACCGGGTGGTGGTTGAAGGCATGGACGAAGATGGCAATATGGGCCGCAGTGTTTTCGCTTATAAAGTAGAGTAAAATTTATTAACAAAAAACCCCTGCCTTGCGGCAAGGGTTAAAAAAACCACAACAATTGTTTAACCTTTTGGCCATCTTAACCTTAAGGTCAATTCCTAACTGCAATATGGCTATCTTGTTAATATAACAATGCTGTTTATCAACTGTTTTTAATTGCTAAAACAATATTTTTTTAAACAATACCTAAGTTTTATTTGAACTTTGAATTGCTACCCAAACAAATTTCATCCTATATTTATACCAAACAAATCCATGAGAAGTATTATGAAAACATCTATTAAATTAAAAGCAGCATTGCTATTGGCATCTGCGCTATTTGTGAGCAGCCTTACATTTGCACAGGACAAAAAGCCGGCAAGTCCGCATGACAGCACAAGTGCTACTGTAGCCGGTTCACTAATCAAAATTAAATATGGCAGTCCTTACGTAAAAGGGCGTAAAGTACTGGGCGAACTGGTGCCTTTTGATAAGGTATGGCGCGCAGGAGCCGATTCGGCAACCAGCATTACTACCAGCAAAGCTATCAAAGTGGAAGGCAAAGCGCTTCCTGCCGGAAGATATGCTTTCTTCGTAATTCCATCTGCAAGTGGCACCTGGACACTTATTTTTGATAAAAACCCGAAACAATGGGGAGCCTATACTTACAAAGAAGCTAATGATCAGTTACGTGTAACGGTTAAAGGGAAAACCGTTCCTAAAAGCGAAAGCCTTAAATATACTATTACGCCAAAAGGCTTCAGCCTTAAATGGGATACTTTTGAGGTGCCTGTTTCAATAAAATAAGTATTTAAATTACCCAATTACATTAAAGCTCCTTCACCCGGAGCTTTTTTTGTATCCTGTTACTTGTATGAATAAAAAGCCGGGGAAAGACCGGAGGTTCTCTTCTATCTTAATTCTTATATCCCGGCTTTATTAATAAGCACTATATTTACTTAATGCGTAACCACATCAGCAAAAATCCCTTATTAAAAAGGATCATCGTTATATTGTTGCTGGCCTTAACTACTTTTATACTGATGCAGCTTGCCAGCCATCCCGCATTGGTTGAGCGTTATTATTCAAATGGATTTTACAAATTTATCTGCTGGATTTTTCACCCGGTATTAAACCTATTCCCTTTTAGTGTTGGCGATCTGTTATACATCGCAGTTATAGTTGCTTTAATTTGGGGGATAGTGAGGATAATTAAACTGTTGTTTAAAAAGCAGTTTAAAATTGCCGGTATGCATTTCCTCGGATGGATTATAGGTGTGCAGGTAGCTGTACTTATTTTTTATTTGTTTTGGGGGATGAATTATTTCAGGCCATCGGCAGCAGAGCGCCTTAACCTGAGAGATACCTCCTTCACTACAGCCGACCTGAAGGGTGTAACTAAATTACTAATAGATAGTGCCAACACCTGCCGCGCACGTATAACTGCTGCGGATTTGACTCAAGGCAACAGTGCCATTTATCAAACAGCTGTTAATGCGGTGAGTTCACTCTCTGCGGATTCTGTTAACTTCCGGGCTTTTCATCCGGGAGTAAAGCCTTCCATGATCAGCTTTTTAATGAATTATATGGGCACATCGGGCTATTATAATCCTTTTACAACAGAGGCGCAGATCAATTATGAAATGCCTGTGTTTAACCGGCCGTTTGTAGCTTGTCATGAAATGTCGCACCAGGTAGGTTACGGAGCCGAAGATGAAGCTGATTTTGCCGGGTTTATCATCGGCATAAAATCACGTGACCGCTTGCTGCGCTACTCGGCCTATCATTTAGCAGTTGATGAATTTATGCATACCCTAAGACGCAGGGATACCGTAGCTCATAAAGAATTAAKGGCAATGATATCTAAAGATGTACACCAGGATTTTGTAACCGAGCGTGCTTACTGGCTGGCTTACGAAAACAAGTTAAGCGCAATCAGCAGTATTTTTTATGATAATTTTCTGAAAGCCAATAATCAACCCCAGGGTTTGGGAACCTATAACCGTATGGTATTACTGGTTATGGCGTGGGAGAAAAAACAATGGGTTCATTAGTTCAGTGGTTCATTGGTCTTTGCAGGTGAGTAAACAAGAATTGCCAGGATTTAGGTTATTCACCAATGAACTAAAATAAAAAATGCGTTCCGTATCTCACCCCGGAACGCACTGCAATATCATCTCTCAAATGACATTGTATCAACTAAACCTCAGATCTCACGTAAATGAACATCCAAGCTCTTATATATTTACTGCAGTAATAACCAGTAAACAAAAAATTTATTACTTTGTGATTGTGCCAAAAACGCGGCAAAAAATTCGCGCTGCGTTTCAAAAATTATGAATAATTGAAAAGAAACGCAGGTGCAATGTAAATATTGTGTTTTAATGACCAAATTTACTTCATATTATTAATATATCATTACTAATTTTCAATCTAATTTGTTAGACGCAACGGTAAAATTATTGTTACCATGAAACATAATTTAATTTTCATTTTAATATTTTCTCCTTGTATTGTATTTGCCCAGGTATTTAACCTGGAGGAAATAAAACGGGCCGAAACACAGGCTAAAGCTGTAACAATTATTCGCGATAATTATGGCGTACCGCATATTTATGGTAAAACAGATGCCGATGTGGTTTTTGGGCTGATGTATTCGCAATGCGAGGATAATTTTAAAGGTATTGAGCGTAATTACCTTTACCAGCTTGGCAAACAAACCGAAGTTGATGGCGAAAATAACCTCGCTACCGATATACAACTCCAGTTGATAGCTGATACTGCCGACGCTATCAGGGATTATAAAAAAAGTGCGCCTGCTTTCAGGAAATTGATGGATGCCTTTGCCGATGGCATAAACTATTACCTGTATAAGCATCCCGAAATAAAACCTAAGGTATTTAAATATTTTAAGCCCTGGTATGCCTTAATGTTTACCGATGGCAGCGTGGCCGCAACCGAAACCGGCGGGATTAAGCTGGAAGAAACAAAAGCATTTTATGCAGATGGCGGCGAGAAGCTGGGCATCCTGATAAACCATCCCCCAAATAATTATGAATTTGTGAATGAACGGGAAACCGGATCAAACGGTTTTACTATATCGCCATCTAAATCGGCATCGGGTCATGCTTTATTGTACATTAACCCGCATGTGCCTTTTTATTTTCGCAGCGAAGTGGAACTGGTAAGCCAGGAGGGGCTGCATGCTTATGGCGCTGTTACCTGGGGGCAGTTTTTTATTTACCAGGGTTTTAACCAACATTGCGGCTGGATGCACACCAGCAGCTATGCGGATGTGGCCGACCTTTATGCCGAAAAGATGACCAAAAAGGATGGTAAGTGGTTTTATGAGTACGATGGGGCGCTTAAACCGGTAATCACCCGTAAGCTTGTCGTCAATATAAAAAACGGCGACAAAGTTGAGCAACGAACGATAACGGCCTATTACACACATCACGGGCCGGTATTGGGAAGCCGCGATGGTAAATGGTTAGCTTTAAAAGCCAATAACCGCTCATATAACGCCCTGCTGGAGTCATGGCAAATTACCAAAGCCAATACCCTTGCTGAGTATAAAAAGGCTATGGACCTGGTATCAAACGCAACAAACAACACTGTTTATGCCGATGATAAGGGCAATACCATTTTTTGGTACGGCAACTATATTCCCAAAAGAAATCCTAAATATGATTGGAGCCTGCCCGTTGATGGCAGCACACGTGCAACAGAGTGGCAAGGCGTTCATCAGCTTAAAGATATTGTTACAACTACAAACCCTGCTACCGGCTGGATCCAGAATTGCAATTCAACGCCGTATACTGCTGCCGGGGCAAGCAGTCCCGATAAAAGTAAATATCCCGTTTATATGGCGCCTGATGGTGAAAACTACAGGGCCGTAACTGCCATTAATATATTAAAAAATGCAGATCATCTTACGCTTGATGGCCTCATAGCCAAAGGCTACGATCATTACCTGGCCGCTTTTGATGATTTATTACCCGGTTTATTTAAAGCTTATGATAACGCCCCCGATTCGTTAAAAATCTCCCTTGCCGAACCTGTGAAGCTGTTGCGGCAATGGGATAAACGTACAGCCGTAAATTCGGTAGCCAGTTCGCTGGCCATTGAATGGGGTACTTTGATGTTAAAATTGCTTCCGCCGCCTAAAACAGACCAGCAAAGCACTTTTATAACGCAGCGGATAAAAACGCTTGCCGAACAAACTTCGGGCGATCGGCAACTTGTTCTTTTAACTGATGTTTTGAAAAACCTGCAAAGCCGCTTTGGCACGTGGCAGGTACAATGGGGTAATATGAATCGCTACCAGCGCCCTGCAGACGGCACAACGTTCGATGATAATTTACCCAGTATCCCGGTTGGTTTAACGGGCTCTGGATTTGGCCAGTTGCCGTCGTTCCAGAGCCGCACTATGAATACGTTGAAGCGGTATGGCTACTCGGGTAACAGCTTTGTAGCCGCTGTTGAATTTGGTCCAAAAGTAAAGGCTAAAAGTATCATGACAGGGGGGCAATCATTTGACCCGGCCTCAAAAAACTTTGGCGACCAGGCCCGGGGAATTATTGATGGCAGGTTTAAAGATGTTTTGTTTTATAAACAGGATGTGCTTAAACATGCTCAAAGAACTTACCATCCGGGTGATTGATTAATTGTTTAAAAAAGTATATTTGGATACAATAATAAAAATGAAGAAATACCTGTTTTTAGCATTACTATCGTTTTGCTGTGTTGATCTGTTCGGGCAAAGCATCACCATTAATGACCTTACCAATTTAACAAATCTATCAAACGGGGATGCCCATAATTATTTGGTTTTGACTAAAGGGTTTAAAAGAAAATATACCCAGGATGTTGATGGCAACACGGTGGAGAATTTAAATAAAATTGATATTGAGCATAAGGAAGAATCGGTTGCTATTGGTGTTGCCACCAAATTAAGTAGTGGTGCCACATTGCGTACAGTGTCTTATAAAACTGCTATCACCAAACATATTTTTAATTTAATAACCCAGGCAAAAAGTGCGGGCCTTCCTATGCGATTCCAGGGGGCCGATTCTGTAAACAATATTTATCTTTTTGATAACGACTTTTTTCATATCGTGATGCTCATCAGTCGTGATAATACATCTGGCTTTGTTGAGGTGAAGCAAAAAGAATATGTAGGATTTGATTAGTGTTTTGCGGGTGAATCACCTCCGGATCAGAAAAATTGCTTTAAAAAAAACACCACATCGTACCAATTTATTTCGGCATCCCATATGCAAGTAGGCAGGGATAGGTCGGCAAGAGGCAAGTCGACCTGGCAGGCGTGAATGAACAGCTCGTTTTCTATTATATGACCTGCCTATGGGTCCTTGTCTAATCGCGCAAAAACTTACGCAGTTTTTAAGACTACGTAAGTTTGCTCCTAACGGTATCAAGTCAGTTCTCCGGTGTTTTATAACTCCCTGAAAATTTGATAAATACCTCCATAATAATTTGCAATTGTAACAAGTTTATTACTATATTTATATAGTGCAAAAAAGCCATTTTAACCCAATAAGACCGCTGTTTGCCTAAAACCAATTTAACTGTTAAAAGGAGGCTTGTGATGAACGTGGTTCATAAAATTGAAAACTGGGGCGATACACATCACCCTAAAATCCTCGATATCGTACGTATAGCGCTTGGTATATTCCTGCTGTTAAAAGGTATCGCCTTTATGCAGAATACAGCGTACCTGAGGCACTTGATTGAAGGCCAGGATATAATAGATCTTTCGCCCGATGTGCTGATGGTTTTAGTTTATTATGTAACCTTTGCCCACATGGTTGGCGGTATACTGATAGCCCTTGGTATATACACCCGGATGGCATCCATCATCCAGATCCCGATTGTTATAGGCGCGGTATTTTTAACCAGTATTTTTAAAGAACCAATAAATACTTTAGCCTGGCCATCTATTACAGCCCTTGTCCTGCTTCTGCTATTTACCATCCTAGGCTCGGGGCCTATTTCTTTAGATAAATATCTGGCTGAGTGGTGAGTGGTCTATCAAATTGAGGGAGGCAATTTAGTCTTTTGTTCTTAATCTTTCCGTCTTTGCTCCTCATGATGTAACTAATTTATTTTCAGCGTGTCTTTTGGTTATCGATATGTATTTGTAAGTTTATATATCAGTAACTTAATTTGTTATGCCAGCTTTAAAACTTTGGCTATTCAGTTCAGATAAGCATTGCGCAATGCTTTTTGTGGTTGCTGTAACTGTGCTTGTTTCGGCCTGCGGAAGTATTAAGAAAACGGAAAAACCAGTGGTTAAACCCGATTATAACAATACCGCAAACAATATTCATAATACTTAGAAGCTGTATTAGAACCCAACAACACCATGTTATTGCGAGCGCAGCGCGGCAATCGCGAGTTGTGCAGATCCGCCCTGTAAAGCCTGCGATTGCTTCGGTCTTTATAATGACATTATCGTAAGTTGTTGATTATCAATGTTTGTTTTTTTTACACCTAAACCTCTTACCCGTCATTGCGAGTGGTAAAATCCGTGGACTCTGAAGGGGGAATGACGTATATCGCATGGCTACGAGTCGACTCACCCCGACGAGGCTACGCCCGTCTGCCCCTCTCTCCGCTTCGCGCATAGAGGGGCAAAAAAATAAAAAAATGAGCTTCACCCTCTATGCGGCGTAAGCCGGAGAGAGGGTCGGCCAGCGCAGCGTAGCCGGGGTGAGTCGTGGCCAGCGTTTAAGCGAATGTTTGTGTAAAACCAAACATGTCATGGGTAGGTACGAAGCAATTCCCAACTTAAAGAGCGACTGTGCAAATCCGATCTGTATCTTGGGGATTATTAATGTTGTGTTTTTGTTTTTATAGGTATTAATGAGCTCCCCGCGGTCGGTTATCTTCGTCGTATCTCCTCGCAACGACGGTCATGAGGCGGCTGGTCGGTACTCGTGTGACGATCTGTTTTTTATTTTTAGACAGCAACAACCGCATGGTTATTACAAACTGCATTAAAAAATGAATATTTTTGCAACCTTATGTCAAATCAAAAAGAAGAATACTCATTCTGGACAAAGTATAAAAAATTTGCAGGGAACGAAATTTTGCTGTACCTGGTCATGATCATTGGCATCATTCTCGGTATTGTAATATTTAGTTATTTTTAACCAGGGTTACGTTGCTGTTATCCGTTTCGCTTATCGCCTGGTAAAAGTCGACAAACTCCTGGTACAGATCTTTATTGTAAGTGCCATCAATTACCTGCAGCTTGCGTTTATATACCAGCTGATCGCCAATTATTAGGGTCGAAACAGAAAACTTTCCAAAGGGCTTTTCTATGGATATACTTGCCGGGCGCATATCAACATGGTAACCTTTAGGCAGGGTATACCTAATTTCATCTTCATCGGTATAGCCCCTGTTTATATATAAAGCGTTACGCCTGTTACGTACTTCGCGGGGTGTTCCTCCCGCCCGGTTAATGGCATTGGCTAAAAAATCTATCTTGCCGTTGTTTGCCGATCCATAATCGGGCGCGCTTAGCTTTATAGTTTCTGTAGCTACCGGGTTCAGGCTTTTATCCTGTTTAAATTCAAACTTTTCAATTTCGAGATTATTTATAGGGTATTCCTTTTGAAGGCTTTTTACCTGCTCTTTTGGGCCTTCCTGGATAATATATTCACGATTTTCATACTGCGTGCCTTTAAACGTGGTAAGCATATCGCCTGTTAACATCCCATCAGCATTTATGCTGAAACTGGCTTTGCAGTATTGCAGGTTATCCTGGGCTGTGTATTTAGGTGTATGCAGCAGTTTGCCGCCATCGGGTGTGCAGGCTAATACATAACGGTCATCAGTAAAATCACTTAAAAAGCCGAATGGTATTTTCTGGCTTGTGCATTCCAGGAAAGTGGTGTCGTTTTTAAACGGCAGGCACAGTATAACATGGTCAAACTGGTTCATGCTGGCAAAATCAATTAAAGGGCTTTGCTTGCGCGAGCCCGACTTAACAATACAATAGTAAGCATCGATATCAACCGCCTTAAGCAGCGCCTGGGTATAATTTACCAATGCTTTACAGTCGCCATAATTTTGCTGGTCCACATCGCTTGCCAAAAACGGCTGATAACCACCTATGCCAACCTGTACACTTATGTAGTGCGTTTTGCCCTGCATGTATTCATAAATTTTTTTGGCTTTCAATTTAGGATCGGTAATTCCATTGGTGATCTCCTTCATTCTATCGATAGTTG
The DNA here is from genome assembly GCF_056400585.1 of Mucilaginibacter sp. P5_A6. Taxonomy (NCBI): domain Bacteria; kingdom Pseudomonadati; phylum Bacteroidota; class Sphingobacteriia; order Sphingobacteriales; family Sphingobacteriaceae; genus Mucilaginibacter; species Mucilaginibacter sp. P5_A6. The sequence continues at coordinate 85,547 of NZ_JBFUKZ010000010.1, forward strand.
ATACCGGGAGCGTTGTACGACTGGCCAGTAATTTATCATAGATCCATTTACCCATCCCGTTCCAATCATTAAATGATCCGGGTACGCCCAGGTATTCAAAGTTTTCGGGCGCTATTTTTACCCTGCTCAAATATTTATCGCCATTGGGGCTGTATGGCTCTTCCTTTATGGCTTTTAAATTTGTCAACTGCCAGGTGTACGTGCTCTCTCCCTGCTTATTGGTGCCTATAACTACCTTAACAGGAACATTTAACTCTTTATACCTGATCCTAAAACCGGGCTTACTGCTAAAAGTATAAGTGCTTTTTTCAACGGCAACACCTGTTGACGAGTTGGGTACCCAATCGGCGAAGTTGAGCGATTGCTTTGATTTTATGTCGTATTCATAAGCAACGGTATAGGGATAATCGGTAACTGCCGGGTTAAAATGTTTAACCTTGGTGTCATCAAATAGTGTCGACCGGCTCACCGCATCAACATCCTCAAAGTCGCTTTCAGAAAACTTACTTATTGGTTTGCCAAACTGGTTGTATACTATTCCCTTTATTCCTTTTATAATATTGGCTTTGTCATGAAACACAACTATTTCGGCTTCTTCGGCGCCATTTTTATTTAATATAGTTATAGCCTGTTTTATATGGTAAAAAGTATTATTCAAATCTTTTACTTCAATATTAAGCTCTTCATTGCGTACAACGGCGCCGGCGTAGGGCAGCAGATCTTTAGGTATCAGCGATACGTCATAGTTTTCCTGCGCACCTGCGCTTATGTTTAATGCCAGAATTGATAACAGCGTTACAAGTACTTTCATTATTTTTTCTTGAAAACCATATCGGCTTTTTCGGTAAGGATGATCTTATTATAAAGCTCTTTCAGGTAAGGATATTCTTCCGAAGTGTAAACAGGTTTGGTAAACTTTATTATGCTTGAGAATGTGAAAGCACTGCCAAGGCTGTCAAAATTACTTGCATACATACCACCGTTTCCGGGCATTTTAAATGCTACAGACTGTGGCGGCGTTTCAACTGTATAAGCATCGGGCAGGCGCATATTTAGTATTAAACGACTATCTGATGCCATTCCCCAGTCAACCGGATAGTCCCTTTCGGCAAGCTTAAATGGATTGGTTGTTATTTTATCCCATAAAAAGGGGTTAAATACCAGCCGGCTATGGTTCATGTTATCAAACGCATCAATTTCAACCTCAAAGGTTTCTCCAAGCGGCACATCCAGGCTATCTAGGTTTGAAATACTTGATTTCAGGATCTTTAGCTTTGGTAATTTTTCGTCCTGATTTTCTACATATTCATCAACCGAATTGAATTTTTTAATGGCTTTACGTTTTAAATAAGCATCGTAACCCGAATAATAATTAGTTATGGTGCCTTTAAGCTTACCATTATCAAGCAAAGTAAGATCAAGTGATTTTGTCGACGACTCCTTCTGTAACCCATTTAATTCAATCCAGTATGATGGTTTATCCAGACTGATAACCCGGCCTTTATCGTTAAGGCATTTGAGGGGGAGAAGGCCAAATGATAACAGCGGATCGGTAGCATCAAGCAGGTAACTTTTATCACCAATATTAACTTTGGCAATCATGTAATCAAAATCATTAATTACCGGGTAAAGCATGTTGATATTACCATTATTGCGGGTTGATAGTACAACCACTTCTGTGTTTAGGTCTGCTGCCCTTAACGCTGCAGCCAGGGCCAGGTTAATATCGCCAATGGTGCCAGTATGCGCCTCATATGCTTTTTTTATACCATCTGGACTGTAAATTGTTGTAATATCATTCCATTTAAACCATTTTTGCAGGTATGCGTAAATAGCTTTCGCTTTTTCCAGTTCATCTGTTTTTCCGGCAACCACTGTGGTTATCCTATCCTTCATCAGTTCTTTGCGCTTAAATTGAGAACCAAAAAACTCATCTGTTTTAAGCTGATGTTCAATATCTTTCCAGGTTTTTGAAACAACTGTTTTTACGCTGGTATACGGGTTGGTCCATTCAACCTCATCAAAGTAAATGGCGGCTAAAAAATTCTTAGGCGAGGTCATATAGTCTTCAGACACAAAAGCGGGGATATCCTTCATTTCATATGTGATGTGCGAGCAATCACATTTTGCGCCATGGGATGAAAAGCATTCGCGTTCAAGCTCCGAAGTGCTGTTTGATAGCTTTAAACTGCCACGCAGTGATGCATTAAAAACCCAGAAAGCGGGAATGTGCACCTCATATTTTGAATGCTCTTTTGGTATTTCATCCTGAAAATCCCAATTTCTAAACTCATTAAGGTAAGGCGATGTAAGCTTATACCTGAAATCGATAACACAACCCGGCCGTAAACCAGGTAAGGCAAATTTTACGGTGCTTCGGTATTTGTAATCTTTTACAGTATATACTTTTTTAACATCAAGGGGGGCGCTGCGCATAAGGCCATCATCGTCGCGATAGTATGTAGTGCCAACTATCTCGTCAACCTCTTCTGTTGTTTCGTTATTACTACTGTGATGTATAGGTATTTCAATAGTGCCGCTTTCAAGGCCTTTTGTATCAAATATTTTGATACGGGCATGGTAATTAAAAATCAGGCGCACATGGTCATCACTTACTACATCAATCCTGCTTTTGCCAAACTCATTTAAAAATAAGGCGTGGGCCGATGTATCTTTTGCATATTTTTTTTGGTCGAGGTCTTCGGTGGTTACACTTTCTTCAAAATCCTGGGCCTTTACAAAGTGTTGAATGCCAATAAATAAGATAATAATAAGTAGGTTTTTTTTCATACAATAATTGCAATAATTAGGGTGGTATCAATTTAATACATTAAAATGAATTATTAATTAAATTAAAAAATTTATTGTGCTGATTCTTTTTAGGACATTTGCGACCTTTACAGTATTACTGAATCATTTACAATGAAACTAAAATTAAAACGCCCGCTGGCCTTTTTCGATCTTGAAACTACGGGTACCAATATAGGAGCCGACCGGATAGTTGAAATATCAGTTATTAAGCTTCACCCCGATGGCAGTGAAGAGGTTAAAACATGGCGTGTTAACCCCGGTATTCCCATTCCATTGGAATCATCGTTGGTACACGGTATTTATGACGAGCATATACAGGACGAGCAGCAATTTAAAGCCCTGGGCAACGATATAGCCGAATTTATTGGTGATAGCGACCTGGCCGGGTACAACTCCAACAAGTTTGATATCCCGATGCTGATGGAGGAATTTTTACGCGCCGGCGTTTCGTTTACTTTGGATGAGCGCCATTTTGTGGATGTACAAAATATATTTCACCAAATGGAGCAGCGTACGCTTAAAGCCGCGTACCAGTTTTATTGTGACAAAAAGATAGAAAATGCTCACTCGGCCGAGGCTGATACCCGTGCCACCATGGAAGTGTTGCTGGCGCAGATTGAGCGTTATGAAAATATGCAATGGGAAGATAAAAAAGGCATTATTACAACCCCTGTTGTTGGTGATGTTGAGGCGCTGCATAAATTTACCAACCTGAGTAAACCTGTTGATTTTGCAGGCCGGATGGTTTACAACGAACAAGGAGAGGAAACGATAAACTTTGGCAAGCACAAAGGCAAACGGGTAGAGGACGTACTGAATGCCGAGCCAAGCTATTATTCATGGATGATGCAGGGCGATTTTCCGTTGTATACCAAACGCAAGCTCGAAGAAATTCACACCCGCTGGAACGCTAAGAAAAACGCTGAGCGCCAGGCAAAAAATGCTGCACAACATCAGCAACAACCAAAATCAGTTGAGCAAACGCAGGCGCCCAAGTCAGAAGTGCCAAAAACTGACTACCCTAAAAAGGAATTCCATAAACCGGATCATACCAAAACACAATATCCACCCAAACCTTTTAAAAAGAAAGACGAACCCGCTCAACCCGTTAATGATGATATGCTGGCACAACTGGCATTGAAATTTAAGAAAGGGTAGTTTGTTTAGATTTGAGATGTTAGACATGAGATTTGAGACTTTTTAATTAAATTTTTGTAAATTTGTATATAAACAAGCCGGGCGTTTATCCTGAAGGATAATCGCCCGGCTTATTTTAAGAATAAGAAGGCTCGTAAGATGCTATTTTAATAGTAACTATCTTATTTTAAGCTAAATAAGTATTATTAAAGCGCTATTAAAGGGTGCTCAAAGGTGTGTGGCAGGTATTGGTAAAGTGGTTCGAAAGGTGCGGGAAAGGTGCACGAACGGTGTGTTAAAAGAGATGTTTTTTGTTGGATATATTTCCACCAATTTCGCAGATAAATTCCCTGCAGATGACCGCTTGTATCTATGATTTCAGGAAATCTATATTTCTTTTTAAGCCGGTAAATTTGGTACGCTTTACAGCCGAGTTTTTGAATACCTTTTGAAAAACATCCTGGGTGATTTCCTGCCAGTCAGCAGCTTTTAGATCCAGCAGATCTGGGTGGGGGTTAAAAGCCGGTTCGTTGTTTAATATCGAGAAACGGTTCCAGGGACATACATCCTGGCAGATATCGCAGCCAAACATCCAGTTATCCATTTTGCCTTTAAATTCCGCGGGGATCTCGTTCTTAAGTTCGATGGTGAGGTATGAGATGCACCGGCTTCCATCAACCACGTAAGGGCCAACTATAGCATCGGTAGGGCAGGCATCAATGCAATTGGTACAGGTGCCACAATGGTCGGCAGTAGGGGCTATATCATATTCCAGTTCCAGGTCGATAATGAGTTCGGCTAAAAAAAAGAATGAGCCGTTTTTTTTGTTTAAAAGATTGGAGTTTTTACCTATCCAGCCCAGGCCGGCCCGTTTGGCCCAGGCCTTATCAAGCACCGGTGCCGAATCAACAAATACACGGCCTCCCACTTCGCCAATCTTCTCGTTAACAATCTGTAACAACTGCCTTAGTTTATCTTTTATAACAGTATGGTAATCTATCCCATATGCATATTTTGATATTTTGGGTGCCGAGGGATCAGTCTGTTTATGATCTGTATAATAGTTAATGCCTAATGAGATCACAGATTTTGCTCCATCCACCAGCAGGCGCGGGTCAAGGCGTTTATCAAAGTGGTTTTCCATGTATTGCATTTCGCCATGCATGTTCTTTTTTAGCCATGATTCTAAACGGGGAGCTTCTTCTTCAAGGAACCCGGCTTTTGATATTCCGCAAAACAAAAAACCAAGCTTTTGGGCTTCTTTTTTAATCAATTGGCTATATAGCGTCCTGTTTTGCATAACAAAAGCAAAGATACTATAAATTGGAAGCCCAAAAATGAACTTTTTGMCGGATAAATTACACCTGAAACCCTGTTGACGTATGAAAAAAGGCATTTTTTGCTAATTAATGGTGTGATTTTTGTGTCAATTATTATTAAGATACAGTATACATAAATGCTCGAACACTTAAAATATCTGCCGAAAAACATTTTAGGTATACATGCCGTCGGCGTGATGACTAATAAGGACTATAAAGCAGCCCTTGAGCCATTGCTTGACGAGCATATAAAAGAAAATGGAAAAATAAATTTTCTGCTGGTATTGGAGACTGTAATAAAAAACTTTGAAGCCGGTGCCTGGTGTGGAGATATTGGTATTGGCCTTAAATACTTTACCAAATGGGGCAAGCTGGCGATAGTTACCGATCAAAATGGGGTAAGGGAGTTTAGCCACCTGTTTAAATACATATTACCGGGTAAGTATAAGGGCTACCCTTTAGAAGATCTGGATGAGGCTGTCAAATGGATCACGGAGAAATAACAAAAAATAATTAACATATAAAATCATGAAACCCATCGATAATAAGAATGATGATTCGGATTTGCATAATGATGAAATAGGAGAAAATACCGGGGAAGATACCCTGCTTGCTGCGCAAGCCAAACTAAAACCCGGCGAAAAGATTGAATACGAGGTAGAATCATCAAACAAAGGAAAAGGCCCGGCAGGGGAGGATTTGTAGTTTTTAAAAAATCAAAGTCCCGTCATCATCAATAAAGCATTTTATTAGTAGCCGGCAGCCTATAGGTTCGCCATTCAGTGTTGCTGGTATAAATACCTTGTCTTCTTCGTTCAAAGCGTTGATATTCATGTTGAAGGTTTTTGAGAAGTTGCCGCTGTAAATGCTCACTTTAAAATAAGCCAGTCGGCCACCCGGGCTAACCAGTAATTCAATAACTGCGATAGAAACATCCCGGCTGATATCCATCAGGTTTGCCGGCAGCTTAAATAATTTTAAATAGGGAAGGTATCCATAGTATCTTCCACCTGCTTTAACCGGCTTGGTGGTATGATCGGTATCGGCCAGCTGTTTATCTACAAAATAACGCAGACTCGAGGTAGTATCCTCCGGAGCTTCATACAAAAGCTCCTTTTTGGTGTAATCGTAATTCTGCAGTAAACGGCCGGCAGGATCGTAAAAATGCCATATGCCAATTTTAAGATCCTTATGAAACTGACCGCTTGCTATCGCTATTTTTCTGTTATACACAGCCTGGTACAAACCCTGCCTTGTACTTTTGTCGCTTTTTAGCACATGCAGTTTCTCTGTAATATGATCATTAATTCTATGGCTGCGTTCAACAGTTTCCTGTGCATGTGCGGCATTCATAAAAAAAAAGAAAGCAATTAGCAGGATAATATTTTTCAAGTGTATTATTGATTTTGGGTAAATATATAACAGGTTGTTATCAATATCAAACCCATCGTGCTAAAATCGGTTTCTACCACCGCCACCGCCTCTTCTGCCGCCACCACCGCCATTGTAGCCATTACCACGAGGCCTGCTGCCCGCAAATTTTTGAAGCCTGATGGCAAATGATAGCATAAAATATCTGCCCAGCCTGTTGGTGCGGGTATCTATAATCTGGTTGCCTGCTATGCTGCGGGTTACACCTTTGTTTTCATCAAAAAGATCAAAGGCCGAAAATCGTATTGATGCGATATGTTTTTGCAGAAACTGGTATTCCAGGTAGGTGCTTAGCAGGGTGGGGTTGGCTTTTACAGTACTGCTAAAACCATGGTTGATGGTTTGCGTTAAATTGTATCCCAACACCCAGCTATAAAAAAAGTAGTTATGTCCATCCAGGCCCAAAGTCCAGGTACTGGCGTCGGTGTTTAATGACGATGGCAGGCTATAACGGGTGGTGTTGATACTGTAATTGCCGCTTACCTCGGTATCCATAATACTGTCAAGATCTATCCGCACTTTGGCTCCCTGGTTAAGTACCCAGTTTTTGCCGGTATTGCGCTCATTTTCAATATAGGATATATTATTACTGAAAGTACCGCCGCCGTTTAAGCTTACAGTAAATTTACGGTCAAGAAAAGGTTTCGAGAATGAGTAATTGCCATTAATGTTATAAAAACCATTGGTGTTTAGGTAATGCGTTTCTTGTATGGTATTATCATGCTGGGTTGCGGTACCGTTTGTTTGGGCGGTATTAAAAACGGGTTGGGTATTGGTTACAATTTTATCCTGGGTTTCTGAAAACGAGAGGTTTGTGAACAACGCGTTACCACTGGCTATATCAAACGCGTTGTAACGCAGGTTTAAATTATTGGTAAATTCTGGTTTTAGTTTCGAATTACCGTAAACCCTGTTCTGTGGGTTGGAGTAGTCGGGCTGATCCTGCAATTGGGTAAATGATGGTTGATTGTTCGATCCGCTGTAATTAACTGTAAAGGAATGGTTTTTTGAAAAGTTATAAATATATCTTGCGGTGGGTATAATATTAAAAGTGTTGGTAGTAGTATGCAGGGTAAGCGATTGGCCTTCAAGAGTTGATGGTTGTACAGCGATACCTAAAGTATAATTGTACTTTGCTGCTATACCACGGAGGTTTAACCCAAAACGATTGGTGATAAACTGGTAGTTATACAAAGTACTTAACGAATCAACATAAGTTTGTATGCCTGTTGCCGGATCAATACGATAATTGTACCGGTTATTATCCGTATTTGAATAGTTATAGGCATAATTAGCCTCCAGGTAAGTTGTTTTGCCGATGGGTTCGATATAGGATAAACGCACATTTGCCTTTTGCGAACTATTGTTGGAGTTGATTTGCTGGTAAAGCCGGGTTGTTACCGTATCCTGGTGAGTGGTATACTGATCATTAAGGTCCTGATCGCTTTTTGAAAGGGTTAAACCAGCGTTCACACTAAAATTACGACCCTTTTTATGGAATTTATGGTTATACAACACATTAACACTACCGCTTTGATTGCCTGAATTAGTTAAGGCCAGTTCATTACCTGTAACCAGGCTACTGTTGCGTGTATTGGTAAAAACATCGGTGCTTACATCATTAGATATGGCGTAGGAGTAACTTGGGTTAATTTTTAGATAATTAACCGTATCCATCTTATACTCCATATTAAAATCAAAACGGTGATTAATACCATGATTTTTATCATCACTATTATCGTTGTTAATCAGTGTGCCCGATTGAAACAGGTTTTGCTGCACAGTGGTGGTGTTTTGGTCTTTATCTTTATCAGCAAAGCTATAGCTGCCATAAACAGTCATTTTTTTACTCCAGTCGTCGCGGTAATTGCTACCGATGGACCGGTTAGTAGTAATGCCATTTGCCGTGCTCACCTGTGAGCTCGCGCCGCTACTAGCGCCGCCGCCCCGCCCGGCGCGACCGCCGCTGCCTCCTGCTCCGGCGAGGGTAAAGGAGTTGGTATTGGTGTTGTTTAAAGTGCCAATTAAAGCTATTTGCCTTGCGTCCATAAATGAATTTGCCGATAGGCGCGCCTGGTACCTGTCATCATCACCTATGCCCATACTGCCCTGGCCAAAATTGCCCCTGCTTTTTCCTTTTTGTATGGTAATGTTCAGGATTTTGTCGGGGTCGCCGGTTTTTATGCCTGTTAGGTTGGCCTGGTCGCCATAGTCGTCTATTACCTGTATGTTTTCCACAATATCGGCGGGCAGGTTTTGGGTTGCGGTTTGCACATCGCCTGTAAAATAATCCTTACCATTAACCCTTACCTTGGTTACCTGTTTGCCATGGGCGGTTACATTCCCATCCTTATCTACACTTACCCCCGGCAGTTTTTTAAGCAAATCCTCCACAGGTGATCCTTCGCGAACTTTATAAGCGCTGGCTTTGTATTCTACAGTATCTTCTTTAATGGTGATTGGGTTAACGGTACTTACTATACTAACGGTTTTTAAAAAATTGGTCTGAATAGCCAGTTTAACAGGATCGAGTTTTATCGGCCCGGTTTTGTTATCCATTACATATCGCCTAATCAACGTCTGGTATCCAATACCACTAAAAGTAAGTTTGAAGTTTTTGGAAATAACCGCCGGGAAACTGTATGTGCCATTAACAGCGCTGGCAGCAATCATGCTGTCTTTATCAGAAGTAAGCTTAATGGTTACACCGGGTACGGTACCTGTACTGTCAATTACGGTACCAATTACCGGGCGGCTTTGCTGGGCAAATAGTTGTGTAATTGATAGTAAAAGTGTAAAAGTGACCGATAGCTGTTTTTTCATAGTTTAGGAAAGCTACCCTATGGACCATTAAGGTTTAATGAAGTTTTATCATGTAATACTATTGTTGCAATAATGTAATACGCCTGTTGCATTAATAGTACGGGATGCTTAAACTTGTAACCACAATTCTTATTACATGACAGCCCACTCCGATCAATCTGATTATAAAACGGTAAGTTTTTCTGAAACTACTATTACCGAACTTATGATCCCTTCATATTCCAATTTTGGCGGAAAGATTCATGGGGGTATCCTGTTGTCGCTTATGGATAAGGTGGCTTATGTATGCGCCGCTAAACATGCAGGCAATTACTGTGTAACTGCATCTATTGATACGGTCGATTTTTTGCACCCTGTTGAGGTGGGCGAACTGGTATCATTAATGGCTTCGGTTAATTATGTAGGCAATACATCATTGGTAGTAGGTATCAGGGTTATATCAGAAAATATCAAAAATAGCTCTGTGAAGCACACAAACACCAGCTATTTTACCATGGTAGCCAAAGACGATAACAATAAGCCCGCTAAGGTTCCCGGATTGATATTAGAACAACGTGAGCAGGTAAGGCGATTTATAGAGGCACGCCGTCGTAAAGAAATTAAGCAAAGTTATATGAAGGAAGTGGAGCAAATAAAAATGCCCGATAATTATGAGCATTGTATTCAGATGCTTGAGGGAGAAAGATGTTTGGTGGCCGGATAAAGAATAAAGATTAAAAGAAGAAATCCTACCGTTCGTAAGCTAACGGCTCTGGATTCCACAGAACAGGTCGGCTACAGGCCGTACAGCCTTGCACGTGAGATGAAACAAGCTCCAGCATAACAAAGCATATACCCCCAACTCCCTAAATAAATGAGGCGAATTTTTAGCCAGTTACTATTGTTAGCGCTTATGTGTCGGGTAACCTATGCACAAAAACAAATTTCTAAAGAATTACCGGCAACTAACGCGGCTACAAAAATATATGTAGATAGGCTAAACATAACGGCAGATGATATATATGTACGTAATCCTGATTCTGCAAGGCGTATGGCCGAAAAAGCTTTGCTGCTCTCCGAAAAAATAAAGTACGATTATGGTATAGGTTATGGGTTTTTAAACCTGGGGCATGTGTATTGGTCACAGTCATATTATCCAATAAGCTTGTTCTATTTAAACAGGGCTTTAACTATGATTCCGAAAGACAGGCATGTTCTGTTAGCCGAGTGCTATAATTCTATTGGGCGTACCTTTCTCGAACTTAAAAACTACAATGAAGCTATCCGTAATTTAGATATTTCTTTAAAATATGCCGGCGCCAATACAAAGATGCTGGCAGAATTTTATAGTGAAAAAGCCTTGCTTTACATCAGAATGCATAATTATGATAAAGCAACAACAGCCAGCATGCTGGCTTTAAAATTTTGTAGCATGATTAATGACTTTGGAAATATAAATATTATATACACCCGCCTCAGCTCAATTCAACGCCTTCAAAACCAATTTGAACGATCAATAGCGTATGACGATACCGCTATCAGGATGAGCTTTAAAACCAATAACAAGCGGCTGCGCGCCAAAACATATATTGAATATGCGTATAACTACAACGGGCTTAAGCAATTTGATAAAGCAATTGAGTATGCGAAGAAGGGTGCTGCCCTATCAGATAGTATAGGTTTGATGGATGGGTTATCAGATGCATATAAAACCTTAATGTTCAGCTTTGAACAAAAAAAAGACCTGGCTAATGCGCTCGCCTATCAAAAAAAATACAGCACCGGGTTGAATAATCTTAACTCAACCAGCAAAATTCGCAATACCGAACTGATTCAGAATTATTTTGCCCTTAATACCCGGCTTAACGAGATTGAGACCATTCAGTATAAGGCCAGGGCAGATAAAGAAAAGATTCATTTTCAAAGTATCACTATCCTTACACTTATATCATCATTGGTTGCTGTGCTTATTGCTTTATACGTCACTTTTTACAATTATAACCAAAAGAGATTACTGAGTAATACACTGCACATGCAGCATGAGGCCCTGGTAGTTCAAAAAGACCTGATAGCCGAGCAATCCGCAAACCTTGAGGCAGTAAACAAGTTAAAAGATAAACTATTGGCCATTATAGGGCATGATCTGCGTACACCTTTTGCCAACCTCCGTAGTATTATAGGTTTGTTTGATAATAACAATTTAGACCTTGAAGATATGCATGGCCTGATGAAGAAAATGGAGCCGGTTATAAAAGGGGCCGAACTTACCTTATCCAATTTGCTGGAATGGGCGGGAAGCCAGATCAGGGGTATAAATATTAGTCCATCCGTTATCGATATATATTCCATTGGAGAAGAGATGGCACAAACCTATAGTTACCAGTTGCTCCAAAAAAACATCAGGTTTCACAATGCGGCTATTGCCGGCCACTGTGTAAAGGCCGATGAAAAGCATATTAAGGTGATTATGGGTAACCTCATCAGCAATGCAATAAAGTTTACCGATGATAACGGCGCTATTACCCTGAGCAGCACCGTTAACGATAGGGAACTCATTATCAGCATAAACGATACAGGTAAAGGTATTGCCACGGAACAGCAGCTCAAATTATTCAGCCTTAATTCGCGCTTTACAGAAAACGGTACTATGGGCGAAGTGGGCACAGGCATAGGCCTGTTTTTGTGTAAAGAACTGGTAGAATTTAATGATGGCCGCTTATGGGTAACATCCCAGGTTGGCAGGGGCAGTACCTTCAATTTTAGCCTTCCGTTGGCCGGCTAACAAAAAATATTCCACTTTTTGTTTAACTAATTAATAAGTTATTGTATCCTAAATAGTAAGTATTACGTAGAAATACTAAAATATATACTTTTTGATAAGTAATTTAATTATTAGGAAAGCGTTTTAAGGTTATTGGTGGATTTGGCAAACTCATCTAATTTCTATAAAATGATGAAATAGTAATTTTTTACTATCTTGTGACAATAATTTCATGCCGTATCAATTCAAATTAATCCTGATTATTTAATGGCTTTCTTAAACACAGTGCTCGAATCACCTTCATACGGTTGGGCAGATAAGGATGGTAACCTTATAAAACCTACCAATTCAGCAATAGTAAAAGAGTTTTTTTCCAGGCTTAATGTGTTTAAAGATAAAAAGAACTGGCTCTCGTTTTTAAGCTGGTTCCTGGTACTTTGCTTAGCGCCAATCCTGTTTTTGTTCATTTTTAAATATTTTAGTATCACCGGGCTCATAGTAGCTTTTGTTTACAGCATGATCATCATGGGTACACACGGCACCATATGGCACCACAGGTATTGTACGCACAATGCGTATACATTCCGTAATAAATTCTGGCGTTTTTTTACGCAGAATCTTACACTTAAAATTATCCCCGAAGAAATCTATGCCGTATCGCACCACGTGCATCATGCTTTATCTGATCAGCCCGGCGATCCTTATAACGCCCAGGGTGGTTTTTTGTATTGCTTTTTAGCCGATGTTAATCATCAGCCAATAGCCCGCAATATGAGCGAGGCGACCTACAAAAAATGTGTTAATTTAATGAAGCATGTTGGCGTAACACCAAATACTTATAAGCAATATCAAAAATGGGGTACCGTTGCCAACCCATACCGTACCATTGCGGGTATTATTCTTAACTGGGGTTTCTGGTTCACGGCATTTTACCTGTTGGGTGGCTTTCCGCTGGCTTGCGCTGTATTTGGCTCGGCTGGTGTGTGGGCTGTGGGCGTACGTACCTTTAATTACGAAGGCCATGGTAAAGGGCAGGATAAACGGCGTGAAGGTGTTGACCATAACCGGGAAGATATGTCGATAAATCAACTATGGCCGGGTTATGTTGCCGGCGAATGGCATAATAACCATCACCTGTATCCTAAAAGCGCTCGCTCGGGCTTTAAGCCTCATCAGTTCGATCTGGCCTGGTGTTATATAAAATTGATGAGCATGTTGGGTGCTGTAAGTTCATATCGTGATTCAAAAAAGGAATTTTTATTAACCTATTGTTCTAAAGCGCCGGTTGTACAGCTAACAGCGGTTAATTATGCCGAGGTTAAGCCCCTGATGGTAAGAGCGAAGTAATTTAAAAAAAGCCGTGCCGTATTATAGTGGCAGGCAAGTATATAGTGATAGCCCTAAATGTGGGCCGCTTTACTGTATTCATAACATTTAGCTGAATTTAAAAATGAGTGATACCAAAATGTCACTCATTTTTTTTTGAAAAGGCCTAAAAATGTTACATGTAGTACTTTTTTAATTACAAACGGAATTTATACCTTAGTAAGGCTAACTAATAGCGTAACTTAATCCCACCTAACAACTTATGCATATTAAAATATTCTGTTTGTCAGTTTGTTTGTCGTACCTGATGCTTTTTAATCAAGAAGTAAAGGCGCAGGGCCTGGGTATATTTGAAAACCAAACCGATGTAGGTACAGTTAAGCATAAAGGTGGCGCTCAATACAATGCCAAATTGCAGCAATATGAACTTACAGGTTCGGGAGAAAACATCTGGGCCACGCATGATGATTTTCATTTTGTGTGGAAACGCATGAAAGGCGATTTTATACTACGCACCAATGCCGCCTTCATCGGTAAAGGGGTGGAGTTACACCGCAAAGTAGGGTTGATGGTCCGCACAACACTCGATTCAAATTCAAAACATATCAACGCTGTTGTTCATGGTGATGGACTGACCTCATTGCAATACCGTAAAACCATTAGTGGTATTACCGAAGAGAAAAAAGCAAGTATCACGGCTGCCGATGTTATCCAGCTGGAACGTAAAGGCAATACCTACACCATGTCGGTAGCCCGCAAAGGCGATCTTTTTGTTACCGAAGAGGTGAGCGATCTTGATCTTGGCGATGAAGTGTATGTAGGTATTTTCATCTGCTCACATAATGATAATGTGAGCGAAAAAGCCACCTTTAGTAATGTACGTATAGTTACGCCTGCACCGGCGTCATTGGTGCCTTACAAACAATACCTTGGCAGCAGCATCGAACTGCTGGACCTGGAAACACAAAATAGTACCATAGTTTACCAATCGCCGCGTTCGTTACAGGCTCCAAACTGGATGAAAGATGGTAAATCGCTTATTTACAACAGCGATGGTTCATTATATAAATTTGATCTTAAAACCAATAAGCCTGTCGTTTTAAATACAAATCCGGCAAAAAATAATAATAACGATCATGTACTTTCTTTCGATGGTAAAATGTTGGTCATCAGCAGTGGTGATGGCGGGCCATCTATAGGGTATACGGTACCTTCATCAGGAGGAAATGCTAAAAGAGTGACTGCTTTGGGGGTTGGCGCAAGCTACATGCATGGCTGGTCGCCCGATGGTAAGTCCCTGGTATTTTGCGGACAACGCAATAAAGAGTTTGATGTATACCGCGTACCTTCTGACGGCGGACCCGAAGAAAGGCTGACCACAACCCCTGGTTTGGATGATGGCCCCGAGTATACTCCCGATGGTAAATACATCTATTTTAATTCTGTACGTAGCGGTTTGATGCAGATATGGCGTATGAAAGCCGATGGCAGCGAGCAAACACAGATAACCAATGACGATTATAACAATTGGTTTCCGCATATATCGCCCGATGGTAAATGGATAGTTTACATTACCTTCTATAAAAACGAAGTTGCCCCGGATGATCACCCTTTTTATAAACACGTATTTATCAGGATGATGCCGATAGGTGGCGGCCAGTCAAAAGTGGTGGCCTATTTATATGGCGGGCAAGGTACTATCAATACACCGTCATGGGCGCCTGATAGTAAGCATATTGCTTTTGTAAGTAACTCAGATCTTTTATTTCCTGTATTCCCGATAGGAAAGTAATTGTACAAAATAAAGTAGTAATATTGGGTTCGGGTTGCGGGTTACGAGGTTCGCGTAATTGAAACCAAATCACCAACTACATAACACGCAACACCAATCACGCAACACGAATCACGAACCAAAATAAATCAATATGCAAACCACACGCAGATCATTTTTAAAAACCGGTGCTTTAGCAGTTGCAGGCGCGGCCTTATTACCCGAAAGCCTGTTTGCCACAGAAAAGAAACTTCAAAGGGTAGGAGTACAGCTGTATAGCGTGCGCGATGCCATGAAAGTTGATCCGCAGGGAACGCTTAAAAAAATTGCTGATGCCGGCTATCATCACGTAGAGCATGCCAACTATATCGATCGTAAGTTTTACGGCTATACTGCAAAGGAATTTAAAAAGATATTGGACGATCTGGCGCTAAAAATGCCCAGCGGTCATACGGTAATGACGGCCCAGCACTGGGATGATTCAAAAAAAGATTTCACCGATGCATGGAAATATACAGTGGAAGAT
The DNA here is from genome assembly GCF_056400585.1 of Mucilaginibacter sp. P5_A6. Taxonomy (NCBI): domain Bacteria; kingdom Pseudomonadati; phylum Bacteroidota; class Sphingobacteriia; order Sphingobacteriales; family Sphingobacteriaceae; genus Mucilaginibacter; species Mucilaginibacter sp. P5_A6. The sequence continues at coordinate 101,431 of NZ_JBFUKZ010000010.1, forward strand.
GCCGCTACCATGGGCCAGAAATTTGTAATAAGCCCATGGCTGGATGAAAAGGTAAGGACCGATACCGACGCCCTGAAACGTACGATGGAGCAGTTTAATAAATGCGGCGAGCTGTGTCAAAAATCATCAATGAAGTTTGGTTACCATAACCATAACTTCGAGATCAGTACCAAGGTTGGTGATATAACCCTTTACGATTATATTATCCAAAATACCGACCCTGCCTTAGTGGCGCAACAAATAGATATTGGTAACATGCTGACCACCGGTGGGCATGCGCTTGATTTTATTAATAAATATCCTGGTCGTTTTGAGTCAATGCATGTGAAGGATGAAATAAAAGTTCCTGTGCACGATGGCGATGATACTGAGAGCACCATTTTAGGCAACGGTATATTACCTGTTAAAGAAATATTAAAAGCAGCCAGTAAAAAGGGCGGGACTTCACTTTTTATCATCGAACAGGAAGCATACCAGGGCAAGGATCCGGTGGATTGTGTAAAAATTGATTTACAAATCATGAAAAAATGGGGTTATTAATAGTATTCGGGTAACTTGCCGCACTAAATTTAATCTCAAAGCCGTTACTTTTAAAACGGAAATTATTAAGTTTGAAAATCGTTTTTAAACCAAAGCAAACCGATAAGTTAAATTAACCTGTAAACCCCGCAGGTAATTAATCAGTGCTGCTAAAACAATTTACCTATATGCACAGGCGTACGGTCATAAAAAATCTGGCTTTAATTATTGGTGGTGCCGCTTTACTACCTGCCTGTGTGCGGGAAGAAGGTAAAGCATCCATTGCCCTTAAAAATGTTGAAATCAGTGCCGGCCAGGAAAAACTGGTGGGCGCTATTGCCGATACCATTATCCCCAAAACCAATACGCCAGGTGCAAGAGATTTAAGCCTGCATTTATTTGTGCTGAAAATGCTTGATGATTGTTATAAAAAGGCAGATCAGCAAGCGTTTATGAACGGCATGGAGCAGTTTAATGATGCTGTTAAAAAGAAATACGATAAATTATTTGCCGAATTAAGCGTTAAGCTGCGTGAAGAAATGCTGTTGAGCATTGAAAAGGATAAGGACCCTAAAAGTATTTCTATTCCGGCAGAATTAAAAACGTTTTATGGTATAGTAAAAGAACAAACGGTAAACGGCTATACGCATTCGCAATACTTCATGACCAAACAGGTAATTTATGAACTGATACCTGGCCGTTACAATGCACATTTTCCGTACAAACAAAAGCAAGCAGTATAAATAATGGCCAATTTAAATATAGATAGCGTTAAGGATAGAACATTTGATGCCATTGTTATAGGTTCGGGGATGAGTGGCGGCTGGGCTGCAAAGGAGTTTACTGATAAAGGCCTAAAAACCCTGGTATTGGAACGGGGCCGCGATGTAAAGCACAATAAGGATTACCCCACAACCAATATGTACCCCTGGGAGTTTGAGCACCGGGGCGAACTGCCCATGGCAGTACAGGAGGCCAACCCTATAGTTAACCGCTGCTATGCCTTTGGTGAGGATGCAGCCCATTTTTTTGTAAAAGATAAAGAGCACCCTTATGTTCAGGAAAAGCCATTTGATTGGATCCGCGGATACCAGGTAGGGGGGAAATCGCTGCTTTGGGCCCGCCAAACGCAGCGCTGGAGTGAGTTTGATTTTGAAGGCCCGGCCCGTGATGGTTTTGCGGTAGATTGGCCTATCCGTTATAAGGATATTGCACCCTGGTACAGTTACGTTGAAAAATTTGCCGGCATCTCTGGCAATAAAGATGGCATTGCCGAATTACCCGATGGTGAGTTTTTACCGGCTTTTCCGCTAAATAGTGTCGAGACTTATTTTAGTCAGCACGTTAAAAGTAAATACAGCAACCGCCATGTGATCAGCGCCCGTTGTGCGCACCTGTCAAAACCCAACCAGATCCATTTAGACCAGGGACGTGTGCAATGCCAGGAACGTATCCTTTGTCAGCGTGGCTGCCCCTTCGGCGGATACTTTAGTGCCAACGCGTCAACAATACCGTGGGCGCTTAAATCCGGTCATTGTACCTTGCGCCCGTTTTCTGTTGTGGAATCTATTATTTACGACGAAAAACAAGGCAAGGCTATCGGTGTGCGCATTGTTGATACAAATACAAAAGAAACTATTGAATACTACGCTAAAATCATATTTGTAAACGCCGCTGCCTTAAATACAAATTTGGTACTCCTTAACTCCACATCAAACCGCTTCCCCAACGGATTAGGTAACGATAGTGGAGTATTAGGTAAATATGTTGCCTTTCATAATTATTCGGCACATATCGGAGCAGAATATGATGGCTTTAAAGAGTGGACAACCGATGGCCGCAATCCTGCGGGTGGCGGTTACATTCCACGATTCCGTAATGTATATAAACAGGAAACAAACTTTTTACGCGGTTATGCATCCGGTTTTAGCGCATACCGTTATCAGCAACGCCCGTGGGATGGGGTTGGCAGTAGCTTAAAGGAAAATTTAGTTAAGGATAACCTGAGCGGCTGGAAAGTAGGATCGCACATGATGGGCGAAACTATCCCCAAAGAGAGCAATTATGTAGCTCTTGATAAAACACTGAAAGATCAGTGGGGCATTCCGCAGTTAAAGATCTCTGTTGAGTATGACGATAACGACGAGAAGATGAAAAAAGATTATGTTGAGCAATTAACAGAAATGTTCACCAGCGCGGGTTTTACCAATATAAAAGCCAGTACAGATAACAGGGCGCCGGGATTGGATATTCACGAAATGGGGGGTGCACGCATGGGTAATGATCCTAAAACATCGGTGCTTAATAAATGGAACCAAATGCATGCGGTTAAAAATGTGTTTGTAACGGATGGTGCTTGTATGACCTCAACCTCATGTCAAAATCCATCCCTCACGTACATGGCCTTTACCGCCAGGGCCGCAGATTATGCTGTGAGTGAAATGAAAAAGGGGAATATATAAGCCTCACCCAACCCTCTCCAAAGGAGAGGGCTTAAAAGTTTTTAGCTCCCTCTCCTTTGGAGAGGGCCGGGGTGAGGCCTCCTTCGTGTAAAAAAAACACACTGAAAATATTTGTAAAATAATTTTTATTCATACATTTAACGCAGTAACCAATTAATAAACAAAACAACTAATCATATATCGTATGTCTGCAAACACTTATGACGCTATAGTCATTGGCTCAGGAATTTCAGGCGGGTGGGCTGCCAAAGAACTAACACAAAAAGGTTTGAAAACCATCATGCTGGAGCGCGGCCGTGACATCAAGCATATAAAAGACTATGTGAACGCTAATAAAGATCCCTGGGAATTTCCGCACAGGGGTGGCCGTACACAAAAAATGATTGAGGATTATCCGGTGTTAAAACGCGATTATCCCTTGAACGAAGTCAATCTTGATTACTGGGCAAGTGATAAAGATAGCCCTTATACCGAAACAAAAAGGTTCGATTGGTTTCGTGGTTATCACGTAGGTGGCCGCTCATTAATGTGGGGCAGGCAATCATACCGCTGGGCCGATGTTGATTTTGAAGCCAACTTAAAAGATGGTATAGCTGTTGATTGGCCTATTCGTTATAAAGACATTGCGCCATGGTATAGCTATGCAGAGAAATTTGCAGGCATCTCTGGTAATAAAGATGGTCTTTCCATATTACCCGATGGCGATTTTATGCCGCCAATGGATTTAAACGTGGTTGAAAAAGACGTTGCAAAACGTTTAAAAGAATATTATAAGGATCTGCGCCCGCTGATCATTGGCCGTACAGCCAATATCACCCTGCCGCATAACGATCGTACAAACTGCCAGTATCGTAATAAATGTTGGTTGGGCTGTCCTTTCGGGGCATATTTTAGTACACAGTCGGCTACTTTGCCTGCAGCTATGGCAACCGGGAACTTAACAGTTCGCCCATGGTCTATAGTTACCAAAATATTGTATGATAAGGATACCAAAAAGGCAAAAGGAGTTGAAGTATTGGATGCCGAAACTAACCAAACCTATGAGTATTTTGCTAAGGTTGTATTCCTTAACGCTTCAACCATAAATTCGGCTTGGATATTAATGAACTCGGCAACGGATGTTTGGGATGGCGGTTTAGGCAGCAGCAGCGGCGAGCTTGGCCATAACCTGATGGATCATCACCTGGGAGTTGGTGCATCGGGCAGGATAGAAGGGTACGAGGATAAATATTACTTCGGCAGGCGTGCAAACGGCTTTTATATTCCGCGTTTCCGTAACCTTAATGGCGAAAAGCGTGATTACATCCGTGGCTATGGTTACCAGGGTGCTGCAAGCCGCGAAGGCTGGAGCAGGGATATTGCCGAACTGAACATTGGCGGCGCATATAAAGATGCCATTAGCGAACCAGGTTCATGGCAAATAGGCATGGGAGGTTTTGGTGAAACATTGCCATACCATGATAATAAGGTTACCATTGATAAAACTAAAAAAGATAAATGGGGCCTGTCTGTTGTAGCTATTGATGCCGAATTGAAGGCGAACGAGTTAAAAATGCGCATTGAGATAGAAAAGGATGCTAAAGAACTACTGGAAGCAGCCGGGGCTAAGGATGTGCAAACGCACAGCTCTAATCCGTATTTAGGTCGCGGTATTCATGAAATGGGTACGGCACGTATGGGCCGCGATCCAAAAACATCGGTACTTAACCAGTGGAACCAGGTTTGGGATGCCAAAAACGTATTTGTTACCGATGGTTCATGTATGACATCGGCTGCTTGCCAAAACCCATCGCTTACTTATATGGCGTTAACAGCCCGTGCTGCCAACTATGCTGTTGATGCTTTGAAGAAAAACGAGATCTAACAAAAACATCAAATATACTACCTATGTCTGAAGAAAAAGAAAACGTTGCCCCCAACCCATCGAGGCGGGATTTCATTAAAACCAGTTCGATAGCAGCCGCAAGTTTTATGATCGTTCCGCGGTTTGTGTTGGGCGGAAAGGGTTTTGTTGCGCCAAGTGATAAATTGCTGATTGCCGGTGTTGGCGCGGGCGGTAAAGGCCAAAGCGATATTGCTAACTTTTACAAAAGCGGAAAGGCTGAGATAGCTTTTTTGTGCGATGTTGATGATAGGCGTGCAGCAAAATCACGTGCCGATTTTCCGAAAGCAAAATATTATAAAGACTGGCGCGAGATGTTTGATAAGGAACATAAACACTTTGATGCCGTATCTGTCTCAACCCCCGATCATAACCACGCTATCATTACTTATCGCGCCATGCAGTTGGGCAAGCATGTTTACGTGCAAAAGCCATTGACGCACGATATTTGGGAAGCCCGTTTATTAACCGAAGCAGCTAAAAAATATAAAGTAGTTACGCAAATGGGTAATCAGGGATCGTCAAACGACGGTACCCGTTTACTTTCTGAATGGTACGATGCTGACCTGATTGGTGATGTACATACTGTTTACTGCTGGACAAATCGCCCGGTATGGCCGCAGGGCATTCAATGGCCTGCACCGCAGCCAAATATCCCTAAAGAATTAGATTGGGATCTGTGGTTGGGCACTGCACCAAAAAAAGACTATGTAGATAAACTTGTACCGTTTAACTGGCGTGGATGGTGGGATTATGGTACCGGCGCACTTGGCGATATGGGCTGCCACCTGGTAGAAGCACCTTTTAGGGTATTGGGCTTACAATATGCCAAGGATGTACAGGCAAGTGTTGGCAGTGTTTATGTTGATGAGTTTAAAGAAGGGCATTTTCCTGAAAGCTGCCCTCCGTCAAGCCATATTACCTTAACTTTCCCTAAAACCGATAAAACAAAAGGTGAGGTTACCCTGCATTGGATGGATGGTGGTATACAACCCGAAAGACCGGCAGAATTATTACCAAATGAAAAATTTGGCGACGATGGTAACGGATCATTATTTATTGGTACAAAAGGCAAAATGATAGCCAGCACCTATTCTGAAGAACCATTGCTGTTGCCAACTGAACGTACTAAAACAGCCAAAGCGCCTCAAAAATGGCAGCGTGTGCCTGGCGGTTCCAACGGTCACTATGCACAATGGGTTGAAGGTTGTTTGGCTGGTTACGGTAAAACCGAACTGAGTTCATCATTCGAGAAAGCCGGCCCGCTTACCGAGGCTTTGTTAATGGCCAACCTGGCTGTGCGCGGCCATGAACTTAAAGGAGGTCACATAAAATTAGTGTGGGATAATTCGGCAATGAAGGTTACCAATTTTGATGATGTTAACCAGTACATTAAACGCGAATACCGTCAGGGATTTGAGCTAAAAGCATAATTAATTGGTGAATTAGCGGGTTAGTGAATAGTGATTGAAGAATTTAAAAATTCAGATAATCAAAAATCATAAAACTCAATAACTCACAAAATCAACAAATAAAAGATTATTAATAGCTAATTCACTAAATCAATAATTAGAAAAATGAATAGAAGAGATGCAATTACCAGGGTTGGTTTAATACTGGGGGGCACGGTGATAGGCGCCGAGTTTTTCATTTCAGGATGTAAATCAACTTCTAAAAAGGTAAACGAACTGTTTGATGAAGACAATGTTGCTTTCCTGAATGAGGTTGGCGAAACCATTTTACCGGCTACTTCCTCTCCGGGCGCAAAAGCGGCCGATGTAGGCAGCTTTATGGCCTTAATGGTACAGGATTGTTATAAACCGGCAGATCAGAAGATATTTGTAAAAGGTATAGCCGATCTGGATGATGCCAGCAAGAAAAAGTTTGATAAGAAGTTTATGGAGGCTGATGCAAAGCAGCGCACCGAATTACTTACCGCGCTTGATGCCGAGCAAAAAGCGTATACCAAAACCAAAAAGCCGGAAGACCCTAACCATTATTTCAGGATGATGAAAGAATTAACCCTGCTGGGTTTCTTCACCTCGAAACCTGGTGCAACACAAGCCCTGCGCTATATTGCTGTACCCGGAAAATATGATGGTAATTTTCCATACAAAAAAGGCGATAAAGCCTGGGCAACCTAAAGAATTGGTTTGTGGTTGATTGGGTTGATTAGGTGAGTGGTTGAAATAAGGATTTGTATCCCTGTTAACTATTCACCTAATTAACCCAATCAACCATTCACTTTATAAATTGGTTTTAAGTTGAGCAGGCGGGTAGTTGCATTATGTAAACTGTTTCAGTTTTCGATAATTAACCACTCACCTAATCAACCCAATCAACCACTCACTTAAAAAACAATGAAATTAAGATTAGGAATGATCGGCGGTGGGCAAGGTGCGTTTATTGGCGCTGTGCACAGGATTGCTGCCCGCATCGATGGTGAATATGAACTGGTTTGCGGCGCTTTTAGCAGCAATGCCGAAAAATCAAAAGCAAGCGGTGTACTGCTGGGTTTACCTGCCGATCGCGTTTATAGTTCATACACCGAACTTATAGAAAAAGAAAAACAATTGCCCGAAGATGAACGTGTACAGGTAATTAGTATTGTTACTCCAAACCATGTACATTTTGATCCTGCTAAAGCTGCGTTAGAAAATGGTTTCCATGTGGTTTTGGATAAACCAATGACCTTTTCTTTGGCCGAGGCTAAAGAACTGGATAAAGTGGTGAAAGCAAGTGGCAAGCTATTTTGCCTAACCCATACTTACACCGGTTATCCAATGGTGAAAGAAGCCAAGCAACTGATAAAAGCCGGTAAGCTGGGTACCATCCGTAAAGTTTATGTAGAGTATCCGCAGGGATGGCTCAGTAGTTTTTTAGAGGGCGACGATAATAAACAAGCCTCGTGGCGTACCGATCCCGGTAAAAGCGGGATTGCTGGTGCTATGGGGGATATAGGTACCCATGCCTTTAATTTAGTCGAGTATATTACCGGTTTAGAGGTAACACAGATCTGTGCCGATATCAATGTTGTGGTACCGGGGCGTAAACTGGACGATGATGGTGCTGCTTTGTTAAAATTCAATAACGGTGCGAGTGGGGTGCTTACGGCAACTCAGATTGCTGCCGGTGAAGAAAATAATGTGAAAATAAGGGTTTATGGCGAGCAGGGTGGCTTGGAATGGCACCAGAGTGACGCGAACTCATTAACCCTGATGTACACTGATAAACCTATGGAAGTATGGCGCACAGGCGGTGGTTACACCAGCTCGTTTGCGCAGCATAATACACGCACACCTGCCGGTCACCCGGAGGGATACCTGGAGGCATTTGCCAACCTGTACCGTAACTTTGCTTTAACTGTGAAGGCTGGGTTAGAAGGCAGGGATGCTACACCCGAAGAAAAGGATTACCCCGGTATTGAAGAAGGCCTTCGTGGCATGGCATTTATTGAAAATGTGATTGCATCGGGTAAATCAGATAAAAAGTGGACCGAATTTTCTATCTAAATAAAAACTATGACTACCATTAAAGGACCTGCAATATTTATAGCACAATTTATAGGTGATACCGCACCTTTTAATAGCCTGGATTCTATTTGTAAATGGGCTGCCGGCCTGGGTTACAAAGGTGTTCAGCTGCCAACACTGGACGCCCGTTTTATCGACCTGCAAAAGGCTGCCGAAAGCAAAACCTATGCCGATGAGGTAAAAGGCATTGTAAACAGCCATGGATTGGAGATCACCGAACTTTCTACCCATTTACAGGGACAGTTAGTAGCAGTAAACCCGGTTTATGATACACTATTTGATGGTTTTGCGCCAGAGCAATTGCGTAATAACCCCGCCGAAAGGCAAAAATGGGCTGTTCAGCAATTAAAGTATGCTGCACAGGCATCAAAAAATTTAGGTCTGGCGGCGTCAGTTACTTTTAGTGGTGCGCTGCTCTGGCCAATGCTGTACCCATGGCCGCAACGCCCTGCCGGTATAGTTGATACCGCTTTTGAGGAGCTGGCCAAACGCTGGGTACCTATCCTTGATGTTTATGAGGATAACGGTATCGACCTTTGCTATGAAGTTCATGCCGGGGAAGACCTGCATGACGGTATTACCTTCGAGATGTTTTTGGATAAGGTAAAAGGCCATAAACGGGCTAACCTGCTGTATGATCCTTCGCATTTTATACTGCAATGCCTGGATTATTTAGAGTATATTGACCTGTATCACGAGCGTATAAAAATGATGCACGTGAAGGATGCAGAATTTAACCCTACCGGAAGACAAGGCGTTTATGGCGGCTACCAGAATTGGGTTGACCGTGCAGGCCGTTTCCGCTCGCTGGGCGACGGGCAGGTTGATTTTAAAGCGATATTCAGCAAGTTAACCCAATATGATTTCCCGGGATGGGCCGTGTTGGAATGGGAATGTGCGCTTAAACACCCTGAAGACGGGGCCCGCGAAGGCGCTGAGTTTATCAAAAATCACATCATTCGGGTTACCGAACGTGCTTTTGACGATTTTGCAGCATCAGGCGCCGATGACGCACTGAACAGGAGAACGCTGGGGATATAAGACATATAGTACAAAGACTTACGAAGTTTTTAGAACTTCGTAAGTCTATAAATACAAGTTGAGAAAAATGCCAATTAACCAATTATCATAACCTAAAATAATTTAAATGCAAACTATTAACCGTACACAGCTTTTCAGAGCCAGTTGCCTATCCTTGCTGGTAACATCATTGTCATTCGGCATCCGTGCCGGTATACTAAACGATCAGGGGGTAAGATTTCATTTAAATGGATCAGAATTGGGCACAATTGCAGCTACTGCTTTCTGGGGATTCCCATTGGCAATAATTGTAGGTGGTTTTATAGTGGATATCATCGGTATGAAAAAGCTGCTTGTATCGGCTTTTATTTTTCATTTGATTGGTATCTTGTTAACAATTTTTGCCAACGGATATTGGACATTATTCCTTTCAACGCTGATGATCGGGATTGCCAATGGTACGGTTGAAGCATCTTGCAATCCGTTAGTAGCCTCCATGTACACCGATAATAAAACCACAAAACTGAACCATTTTCACCTTTGGTTTCCGGCGGGGATTGTAATAGGAACCCTGGTTGTATTTGGGTTAGATAATACACTCGCAAATGGTGCATCTGAAAAACCTTACTGGGTCTCGCAGATAGAGATCGGTTTTATGTTGATACCAACATTAATCTATGGTTTCCTTTTCTCTAAACTGGATTTTCCGGTTACAGAACGGGTGTCGGCTGGTGTAAGTACAAAAGATATGTATAAAGCGCTTCTCAATCCTCTGTTTCTTTTTATGATTATATGCATGTTTGGTACCGCCATTACAGAATTATTTACAAATCAATGGACAGATGTATTGTTTAAAACAGTTACGCATAACGCCATTTTAATCCTCACTTTTGTCGCATCCGTCCAGGTTTTGGGTAGGGCTTTTGCCAGTCCTATAGTACATCGCCTTGCGCCGCAGGGAGTTTTACTTATCTCTGCAATTTTATCAGCTCTGGGAATCTACCTTATGATTCACTTACATGGTGATGCCATTTACCTTGCAGCCGTTGTTTTTGGATTGGGTGTTGCCTTCTTTTGGCCTTGTATGATTGGATTTGTAGCAGAAAACCTTCCTCGCACCGGTGCAGTAGGATTAAACCTAATGGGCGGAGCAGGTATGTTTGGTGTGTCAATTTACATGATATTTATGGGAGGATACTACGATGGAATAATGGCTCAAAAACTTCCTGCGGGCGCCAATATAGATGCTTATCGCTCGGCGGGAGCAGGAACAGATATGGCTAAGGCTTTTGATGCCGCCAGATCTGCGGCTGGCCCGGAAGTTCTTAATACTACGCTATTGATTCCCCTTGCATTAATAGTAGCCTTTACCGGATTGGTATTTTATATGCGTGCCAGGAAAAAAACTGCACCTTTGACTACAGTAGTGGCATAATAGTCGATTTTTTTAGAATAAAATTGTATTTTTCACGATAATTATCAACACAATTAAAAAACAGTATCACCCATCAAAATAATAAATAAAACAGATAAAATTTTGATGGGTTATACACATTAACCAACAAACTATTTACGTGAGGCGCAAGCTTCATAACATTAAAAAACTATTAAATGAAAAAGGCTTTTTTTATTCTTGGTATTTGTGCAGTAGTATCTGCTTGCGGAGGTAATTCATCAAACAAGGGAGGCAGTGATAGCACCGCAGCAGCAAATCAAACTGCAAAAGCAAGTAACTCTGATGCAGATACCAACGCTACTAAAACCGGCACCGAAGCGGCAGGCGGTTCAGCAGGCTCTGCAGCAGGCGAAAAACTATTAGCAAATAATGATTGCGGTACTTGCCACAAGGTTGATACCAAGGTTATTGGACCCGCTTTTCAGGATATTGCAAAAAAATATGATGCCTCACAGGCTAATATCGATATGCTGGCCAAAAAAATAATATCAGGCGGCAGCGGTAACTGGGGCACTATGGCAATGACCGCGCACACCGCACTTTCAGAAACTGATGCAAAAGAAATGGTACAGTATATCCTGTCGTTAAAAAAATAACCGGGATTAATTTTTTCTAACCCAATAATTATGACCGTTGGAATAAGGGTAAAGCTTTCTGCAATGATGTTCCTAGAGTTTTTTATCTGGGGGGCATGGTTTGTTACTATGGGTACCTATTTAACTGTAACGTTAAAGGCTACAGGTACACAAAATGCCGGAGCTTATGCAACGCAATCATTAGGCGCCATTATTGCACCCTTTGTTATCGGGCTTATTGCTGATAAATACTTTTCGGCGCAAAAAATATTAGGCGTTTTACACTTGCTTGGTGCAGCTTCGCTTTTTTATGCAACTACCATTACCGGTTTTGAAAAGTTTTACCCGAATATATTATTCTACATGATCATATACATGCCAACCCTGGCATTGGTAAACTCGGTTTCATTTAAGCAGATGCAAAACCCAAGTAAGGAATTTCCGCCAATACGGGTATTTGGTACTGCCGGGTGGATAATTGCCGGTTTGCTTATAGGTTATCTTGGATGGGAAAAATCAGGCTCGCTGGTACTTACGTTTAAAATGGCAGCGGGAGCTTCTTTAATATTAGGTTTGTTAAGTTTTACCTTGCCTGATACCCCTCCTGTTAAAAAAGGTCAGAAAACATCTTTTGGCGATATTATTGGGTTAGATTCTATAGGGTTACTTAAAAACAGGTCATACCTTACATTTTTCCTGGCATCAGTAGCTATCTGTGTTCCGCTGGCGTTTTATTATAATTTTACCAATCCTTTCTTAAATGAAGTAGGTGTAACAGCCGCCGCGGGTAAACAATCTATGGGGCAAATGTCCGAGCTATTGTTTATGGCCTTGATGCCCCTATTTTTTGTAAGGCTGGGCGTTAAAAAAATGCTTGCAGTAGGTATGTTAGCCTGGGTACTGCGTTATATACTTTTTGCTTACGGCGATGTAGGCTCCAATTATTGGATGCTGATTGCCGGTATTGTAATGCATGGTATCTGTTACGATTTCTTCTTTGTAACCGGTCAGATCTATACCGATAATTTAGCGGGTGAGCGTTTTAAAAGTGCCGCGCAGGGATTTATCACTTTGGCTACTTATGGCGTTGGGATGCTTATCGGCTCGTATATTTCGGGGCCGATAGTAGATCATTGGCAAACTTCAACTACTTCACACAACTGGCAAACCATATGGCTTATTCCGGCCGGAATTGCCGCTGTGGTGTTAATATTTTTTCTGTTGTTATTTAAAGATACAAACGATATAGCAACTAAACCTGGTTTGGATATACAGGAACCATCTGCACAAACCGAGATATAAACCCAATTAAAAAACATGGCATCAAATCAAAACAGACGATCGGCTATAAAAAATATAGTTACAGGCACTGCTGCTATCACAACAGCAGGTATGTTATCGTCATTTAAATCCGAAGAAAAAGAAATGAATGTTGATACTGCTTTAAAAGGTAATATTAATCATGCCGTATGCCGCTGGTGCTATGGCGATATGTCTGTAGAGCAGCTTTGTATAGCTGCAAAAGAAATTGGCATTAAAGGGATCGACCTGGTTGGACCTGCCGACTGGCCTACACTTAAAAAGCATGGCCTGTATTCGTCAATGTGCAATGGCGCCGAAATTAACCTGACGGATGGTTTTGGTGATACCCAATTTCATGCCCAGCTGCAAAAAAATTATTCGGAGATGATACCTAAAGTTGCAGCGGCCGGCTATAAAAACCTGATCTGCTTTAGCGGTAGTCGCCGGGGTAAGGATAATGAAACCGGCTGGAACAATTGCGTGGAAGGACTAAAACCATTGGTTGCCCTTGCCGAAAAACATAACATTGTTTTGGTAATGGAATTGTTGAACAGTAAGATTGATCATAAAGATTACCAGTGCGATAGGGTGGAGTGGGGAGCCGAACTTGCTAAAAGGATAGGTTCGGAACACTTTAAACTGTTGTTTGATATATACCATATGCAGATAGATGAGGGTGATGTGATCCGCAATATTCGCCAGTATCATCCCTACATTAATCATTATCATACCGGTGGTGTACCCGGCAGAAACGAGATAGACGAAACACAGGAGCTTTATTATCCGGCTATTATGAAAGCCATTGTAGAAACAGGGCATAAAGGTTTTGTGGCGCAGGAGTTTATTCCCAAACAAAAAGATAAGGTTGCCTCACTACGTAAGGCGGTTCATTTATGCGACGTTTAAACCTTATCTTCAAAATATACTCAAACAAAGCATAAACCAAACAGAAATACATGACAACCAGAAGAACATTTTTAGCGCAGGCCGGTCTACTTTCGGCAGGTGCTATGTTAGCGCCATCTTTATTATCGGCAAAAGAAAAAAACGGGGCAGGCCTGCAATTATATAGCTTGCGTGATCAATTACCTGCTGACGTAAAAGGTGTGATAGGTAAAGTTGCAAAGGCAGGTTACCAGGAAGTAGAAACTTTTGGTTATAATAAAGATACCGGCTATTGGGGCTTAAAAAGTAAGGATTTTGGTCAGCTATTGAGAGATAACGGATTGAGTAGTCCAAGTGGCCACTATGGTTTGGATTCGTATTTTGGCGAAGGGAAAACCGACGACCTGAAAATGTACATGGATGTGGCCAATGCCATTGGGCAAACCTATATTATTGTGCCATCATTAAACCATAACTTTATTAAAACGGTTGACGACTGCAAAGGTGTTGCCGAAAAAATGAATAAAGCCGGCGAAATTTGTAAAGCGGCTGGTTTAAAATTAGGCTACCATAACCATAATTTTGAGTGGGCACCGGTAGGTGATACTACTTTTTACGATGTGGTGCTTAACAACACCGATCCTAAATTGGTGAATATGGAAATGGATCTTTACTGGGTAGTACGTGCAGGCCAGGATCCACTGGCTATTTTTGAAAAGCATCCGGGCCGCTTCACTTTTGTGCATATTAAAGATAGGGATAAAACAAACCCTAACCTTAACACCGAAATAGGTACAGGTGATATCGATTTTAAGACAATTTTGGGTAAAGCCAAACTTGGAGGGGTGAAACACTTTATTGTTGAGCAGGAAAATTATACCAATATTGATCCTTATGTAAGCATCACGCAAAGTGCTGCATACTTAAAAAACACGCTTCACATTTAATAAAACCAATTATAAAAATGAGATACTCAATAATATTAACCACTATTTTAGCCGGGAGTTTTTTTATGGCTAACGCACAAACAGCGAAACCAGAGGATACCGAAACGTGGGAACCGATACCAAAAGTTGTTGTTCCGGGTAAAGTGTTGGGTGATGCCCCGTCAGATGCTATTGTTTTGTTTGATGGCAAAAACCTTGACGAATGGGTTTCTACCGAAGATAAAACGCCTGCCAAATGGTTGGTTAAAGGTGATGTACTTACCGTTAACAAAAGTGTTGGGAATATTGAAACCAAAAAAGCATTTACCAATTACCAGTTACACATTGAGTGGAAAGTACCTGCAAATATAACCGGTACCGGCCAGGCCCGTGGCAACAGCGGTATATTTTTAGCATCAATAGGTAAAGGAGATGCAGGTTATGAGCTACAGGTTTTAGATTCATATAATAACAAAACCTATGTTAATGGCATGGCCGGCAGTTTGTACAAACAGGTTATTCCGTTAGCAAACCCAGGCCGCAAACCAGGCGAATGGAATGTTTACGACGTAGTATGGACAGCTCCTGTATTTAATGAGGACGGCACACTAAAATCGGCGGCAAGGGCAACTGTATTTTTCAATGGTGTGCTTGTTGAAAACAACTTTGAACTGCTTGGCCCAACTCAATATATAGGCAAAGCTTCTTACGAAGGCAAAAAACATGGTGCTGCACCAATTAAACTACAAGCCCACGGAGATAAAAGCGAGCCGCTTAGTTTTCGTAATATTTGGGTAAGAGAACTTTAATATAAATTCTTTATTATTTAGAAAGCCTGCCGACTAATACCAGCAGGCTTTTTGTTTTATCAAGCAAATTGTTACGTTGTATATTGGAATAGGCATCACTTTATTTTTTATTTTCGAACGGGTTTGAAGGCTTTTTGTGCTTCATCCTTTGTCTTCACTTTCGACTCTATTTTCCATTATATTTACAAAACTTTAAGCCAATTATGAAAACATCACCTATCCGTATAATTACTTTTATTTTAGGGTTTTTACTCTTTGCTTCCGGCCTTTCGGCTTCTCCCAAAAGATATTATTACGAGCTTAAAATTTACCATTATAAAACCCTTGAACAGGGAACCAGGATAGAGCGTTATTTGAAGGACGCTTATTTACCGGCTTTACACAGAGCAGGTATACCCAATGTTGGCGTATTTAAACCTGTAAAACAGGATACTGCCGATATGCTTATTTACGTTTATACACCATTTACTTCGTTGGATAAACTTACCGGTATCGACAAAAAATTACAGGCAGATACGAAGTACTTTACCGATGGTGAAGACTATATGAATGCGGGCTACAAGGATGCACCCTATGCCCGTATTGAAATATTAATACTGCATGCCTTCCCTGGTATGCCAGCCCCGGCAGTACCCCAGCTTACAGGCAACAAAGCCGATAGGGTGTATGAGTTACGTAGTTATGAAAGCGCCACCGAAAAATACAACTACAACAAAGTACGTATGTTTAATGAGGGTGATGAAATAGGACTTTTTAAAAGACTTGGCTTTAACGCGGTTTTTTACTCTGAAGTGGTATCGGGCTCACACATGCCAAACCTAATGTATATGACTACCTTTAATAATAAGGATGACAGGGATAAGCACTGGGACGCATTTGGAAAAGACGCTTACTGGAAAACCTTATCAGCTAAGGCCGAGTTTCAAAACAATGTATCACATATTGATATCACCTTCCTTTATCCGGCCGATTATTCGGATTATTAGTAGTGATATGCTGTCTTAGATCAGAAAACAGCGTTTTCTGATCTTGTTTTTACCTCGCATCCGGATGTTTAACTCATATATTTGTCCGAAACGCAAAAAAGGCTGTGCTTTCTCTCTTTTAGTCCTTTGTCTAAAAGTCCTTGCTCCTTTGTCCAAAAATCTCCAAAAAAACTTGTTCATTATCACAAAATCTGTCCGATATCGATCACTTTTTCGAAATTATAAAATTGTAAATATCTAATAATCAAATTATTATAGTTGGTATAGCTCTTGCAAAACCTTATGCAAATTATATCACAATGGATAAGGAAATTACGCTCGAGGTATCATATCAAAAAAGGAAGAAAGGGGCATTGGTAGCTATTATAAGTATTGCGGTTTTGGTACTGCTGATAGTTGCACTTCGGGGATTCATCAAGTCATCAGTAAAAAAATCAGAGATTACCACCGCAGTTGTTGAGGTGGGAGATATAGAAAATACCCTTAATGCTACAGGTGAGGTTTTACCCGAATTTGAAGAGATCATCACCAGCCCGATAAACGCATCGATACAAAGTGCACTTATGGATGCCGGTAATAAAGTTCAACCAGGCCAATCTATACTCACATTAGATAAATCGGCCACACAAACAGAATTTGATAAACTCAATTTTACGCTTGAATCAAAACGCAACGAGATCAGCAAACTAAAGCTTGATCTTGGTAAAAGTTTTTATGATATCCAGTCTAACAACGATATCAAACAACTGCGCATCAGCAACCTTGCCGATGCTGTTGAAAATGCCAAACGCCTGTTTAAAGCAGGTGGTGGTACCCGTGAAGGGATAGAACAGGCCGAGCTTAATTTGAAAGTAGCCCAGTTAGAAAAGAAGCAACTGGAAAACGAGATCAAAAACAAGCAGAAAACAATGCAGATCGAGATCAGGGAAGCCCAGATAGCCGCTGATATCCAGGTTAACGATCTGAATGCTTTACGGCGTAAATTAAACCTGGCTAATGTAATTGCTACCCGGGCGGGTGTAATTACCTATGTAAACAAAAATATAGGCGCCAATGTGCATGAAGGAGAGACCCTGGCCCGTATTGCCAACCTGGGTAGCTTTAAAGTATCCGGCAGTATTTCAGATAACTCAATGGATCAGCTGCACAGTGGGATCCCGGTTATTATCCGCATCAATGATACTCAACTGCGCGGACACGTTACCAATGTATCCCCATCGGTACAAAACAGCATTATTTCATTCGATATTCAGTTAGATGATCGCGCAAACAAACAGCTTCGGCCAAATATGAAAGTGGATGTGTTTTTGGTGACGGCAACACATAGCAAGATCATGAGGGTGGCTAATGGTCCGGCGTTTAAAGGGCCGGCTGTTCAGGATGTTTTCGTGGTAAATAATGGAAAAGCGGAGAAGCGTACTGTGCACATCGGGCTCACCAATTTTGATTATGTAGAAATACAGGACGGTGTAAAACCCGGTGATGTAATTGTAACATCGGATATGACGGAATTTAAAAACTCGAAAGAAGTAACGATTACGAATTAAGTTAAAATAAGCCTCATAGGAAGTACGAAGCAATCCCACAGAGTGGATTTGCACAGCTACTCTGTAGGTAGGGGATTGCTTCGTGCCTCGCAATGACGATTGAAATATAAAGGAAAACAGAATGAAATTTTTATACTCCATATTATTATTAACCATTGGCACAAAGGCATTTGCAGATGGTAGCATCGATACGCTGCGGTTAACCTTGCAGCAGGTGGTGGAGATGGCTAAGGCCAATTCAATAGCCGCCAAGCAGGCAGCAACCGTGCGCGAAACCAAATATTGGGAGTACCGTACCTACAAATCAAATTACCAGCCACAGCTGGCGTTAAGCGGGATATTGCCCGGCTATAGCAAAACATTTACACAGGTGCAGCAGCCCGATGGTACTATCCAGTTTCAGCCTATACATAATGATAACTCATCGCTGGCATTAAACTTTAGCCAAAGTATTACAGCTACAGGCGGTACTGTTTATGGCACTACCCAACTACAGCGGTTTGACGATTTCGACAGGCATAATGTTTTATACAATGGTATCCCTTATGGTATTGGCTATACCCAGCCGCTCTTTCAATTCAATAGCCTAAAGTGGGACAAAAGGATTGAGCCCTTAAAATATAACGAGAGCAAGCAGACTTACATTGAGGCCCAGGAAAAGATTGCTATTGATGTGGAAGGTTTCTTCTTCGATTTGCTATTGGCTCAGGTGAACTTAAAAATTGCCGAAACCAATTATACCAACACACAAAAGATCATGAATATTGCCAATACCAAATTTGAGTTGGGCAAGGTTTCAAAAAACGAGATATTGCAATTGCAGCTGGAGCAGATCAATGCAAAAAAAGCGGTTGGTACCGCTAAGCGCGATATGGAAATAGCTACCCTAAACCTTCGTAGCTATACAGGGCAGGAGGGGGAAGAAAAGATAGTACTGGTAGTACCGCAACATATCAGCCAGATGCAGGTATCATCAGATAAAGTACTGGCCGAGGCTTTTGCAAACAGGTCTGATGCCATTGCGTTTTTACGTCGTGTTGCCGAGGCTAAGCGGGATGTTGCAAAAGCTAAAGGTCAAAATGGATTAACCGCTACATTAAATGCCAATCTTGGTTACTCAAACACAGCAACCACTATTCCGGGTGTTTATAAAAATCCGCAAAACCAGCAGGTATTGCAGGTGCAGTTGGCTGTACCTATATTGGACTGGGGGCGGTCAAAATCGCGCATCAAAACGGCTTTGGCTAACCAGCAATTTACCGAATATGCGGTAGAGCAGGATAAACAAACCTTTAAGCAGCAGATTGTAACCCAGGTGTCGCTTTTTAACGTGATGAAAGAGCAACTGGTATATACCGCCGAGGCCGACAGCATCGCATCCGAAAAATACCAGATAGCCCGCGAACGCTATGTTTTAGGAGATCTGAGCATCACCGACCTCGGCATAGCCTTCCGCGAGAATGACCAGGCCAAGCGCGATTATGTAGCATCGCTCCGGGATTTTTGGGGTGCCTATTACCAGTTACGCTACCTGTCGTTATACGACTTTGAAACCAACAAAAAGATCACTTATCAATAATTTAAATAGTTCAATAATTAATCAAACAACTCACTATTCACCATTCACAACTCACTTAAATATGATCCGTTTACAAAACATCGAAAAAGTGTACCGCACAGACACTATAGAAACCCTGGCCCTGAACAGCATAAGCCTTGATATTGCCAAAGGCGAATTTTTATCCATCATGGGCCCGTCGGGCTGCGGTAAAAGTACGCTGCTGAATATCATGGGTCTGTTGGATGCGCCATCAAAAGGGAATATAAAAATCGCCGATAAATCAACTGAAAAACTGAACGATAAGCAGTTGGCGCAGTTTCGTAACAAAACCCTGGGCTTTATTTTCCAAAGCTATCACCTGATAAACGACTTGCAGGTGTTAGATAATGTGGAACTGCCCCTGCTATATCGCGATACTACAGCCAAAGAACGTAAAATGCTGGCTACAGAAGCGCTGGAAAAAGTAGGTTTGGCAAACCGTGTTAAACATTTCCCAACCCAGTTGTCGGGTGGGCAAAGACAGCGTGTGGCCATAGCAAGAGCAATAGTGGGCAAACCCGACATTATTTTGGCTGATGAGCCAACCGGTAACCTGGATAGCGCCATGGGTAACGAGATTATGGAGATCCTGATCAATCTGAACCGCAACGAGGGCACCACGATAGTTATGGTGACACATGACGAGAATATGGCTCACAAAACCCACCGTTTAGTACGCTTATTTGATGGTTCGCAAGTTCAATAATTAACCGCCTAAAATTAAAAGTTATGCTTAAAAATTATTTTAAAATAGCCATAGCGGTGTTAAGGCGAAGGAAGTTCTTCACCTTTATCAGTTTGTTCGGTATTAGCTTTACGCTTACCATACTTATGGTGTTAACGGCCTTTATTGATAAGGTTATTGGCGATAACTACCCTGACAAAAAAAGGGACAGGTTGTTATACATTAACCGTATTGAACAGAAGGGCAAAGACGATATGACATCTGGCACCTTGTCGTACTATTTTCTGAGCCATTATACCGGGATGATGAAAACGCCGGTTAAAGTGGCTATATCATCCGGCTTTAACGGTACCAACACCTATGTGAACAATAAAAAGATAGCTGTAAGTTATAAATATACCAATGCCGATTACTGGGATGTAATGGATTATGATTTTACAGAAGGTAAACCATTTAATAAACAACAGGTAGATAATGCCGAGCGTGTTGCCATCATATCTGAAGATATGAAGAAACAGTATTTTGGAGATGTTGGGCCGGTTGTAGGTAAATACATTGAGGCTGATAACGTGAATTATCGTGTATTGGGCGTAGTTAAAAATGTGCCTGTAACGAGTTATATGTTTTTTAGCGACATCTATCTGCCTTACACCGTATCAAAAGCTGATTATAAAAGTAAAAGTTATGGCGGCGGTTATATGGGAGTGCTATTGGCGGCTTCAAAAGATGATGTACCCAAAATGCAGGCCGAATATGAGAGCATGATGAAAAGGGTGCCTGTTGAAAGTAAAAACTATCAACATTTATACAGCCATGCTAACAGTTTTTTCAGAAGTTATGTTGATACCGGTAATGAGTCTTCCTCCGGTGTATTCATCGTGGTTACAGCTATCAGCATCTTTGTATTCATATTTATGCTATTACCAACCTTAAACCTGGTAAATATCAACATTACACGTATTATGGAGCGCTCATCAGAGATTGGTGTGCGTAAAGCATTCGGAGCATCGTCAAAAACGCTTGTTTACCAGTTTATAGTCGAAAATTTAATTCTTACCATGTTGGGTGGTATCATCGGTACCCTGTTATCAGTAGTCGCGCTTTGGGCCATCAATAGTGTCGATCTGATAGCCAACCTGGAGTTGAGTATCAACTTTACTGTGTTGTTTATCGCCTTGCTGGTGTGCCTTGTTTTTGGCTTGCTGTCGGGCGTATATCCGGCCTGGCGCATGTCAAAACTTAACGTGGTTACCGCGCTTAAGGGTTAATAATTATTCATCATTAAATTAAAAAATTATGTTCAAGCATTTATTTAAGCTCATCTGGAACAAAAAGAAACAAAACTTTTTGCTCATGACCGAGATGCTGGTATCCTTTATGGTACTATTCGCGGTGTTTACGCTGATGGTTTATTATTACGATAACTACAAAAAACCTATGGGGTTCAAATACCAGGATGTTTGGGTTATCAATATCAATAACTCGTACCAAACAAAAAATACCGACTCGCTCGATCTTTACTACGAAACCTTGAGAAAAACCATCAAAGCATTGCCCCTGGTAAAAGAGCTGAGTTTTGTGAGCGGAAACGTTCCGTTTTCCAACCGGGTTAACCAGAGTGGTTTAACTTTTAAAGGTAAACATATTGATCATCTAAATAATTTTACAGCAGAAGACAGTTACAAAGAAACAATGGATCTGGATGTTTTGGAAGGCCGCTGGTATAACAAATCAGACGCCGTATCTAAATATAAACTTGTAGTGATTGATGCCGATTTGAAGGAAGCTACTTTTGGAAAAGAACCGGCCGTAGGTAAGCTGTTAGGTAATGATGACGATAAAAACAAAATGAAGGTGATAGGAGTGATCCAAACGATTAAACGGAACGGCGACTATGTGAAAGCCGGTCCGGGTTTTTACTTTCGGGCCGACACAGGCTCATTCCGCTGGTTAGATAAAATACTGGTTAGGGTTAGCCCCGGCGCCGATGCCACCTTTGAAGGTAAGCTATACAAAACCATGGCGGGCTACATGAAAAACTCCAATATTGAAATTGAGCATTTAACTAACAAATTAAAAGACACTAACTACTTTGCAGTGATTCCGATGATCGTGTTGTCGATAATAAGCTGCTTCCTGGTTATCAATGTTGCCCTTGGCTTGTTTGGGGTGCTGTGGTACAACATCAACAAACGTAAAGGCGAAATAGGTTTGCGCAGGGCGATAGGTGCATCCGGAAATTCTGTATCATCGCAACTGGTAGTGGAATCTATGATATTGGCTACGCTTTCACTCATTATAGGGACATTTTTTGCTATTCAATTTCCATTACTTAATGTGTTTAACCTGGAAGCGGGCATTTACATTGCCGCCATTTTTATGGCTATAGGGTTCGTTTACCTGCTGGTACTGGTTTGCTCATTGTACCCTGGCAGGCAGGCGGCGGCTATTTATCCGGCAGTTGCTTTACACGAAGAATAATTACGATATTAACCTGCAATTATGATATTGGTTATTGATGATGATATTGCTGTACGCACCTCGCTTTTGCTGCTGCTAAAAAGCGAAGGGTATGAGGTTTTGAGTACCGAAGAACCAGCGGATGCTTTAAAGATCATAAAGAAAAGCAAACCCGAACTAATTATTCTCGACCTGAATTTTTCGATAGATACATCGGGACAGGAAGGTATGGAACTGCTCGAAAAGATAAAACAGCAGCATAACGGAGCCATCCCGGTGATCCTGATTACCGGCTGGGGCAGCATAGAACTGGCTGTAAAAGGTATGAAGCTTGGTGCTAATGATTTTATCAATAAGCCCTGGAATAACGAACACCTTTTACAGTCGGTTAAAACCCTGATAGATCTGCGGGATAAAAAAACCGAGCACCGTACCCGCAAACAATTGGATAAAACCTACAACTTTCAGCACATTATAGGCGAAGACCCTAAAATGCTGGATATACTGGAAACCATCGGTAGGGTAGCTACCACTGATGCATCCATCCTCATCATGGGCGAAAGCGGAACAGGCAAGGAGCTGATAGCCGAGGCTATTCACCAAAATAGCCAGCGCCGTAATAAGCCATTTATTAAGGTGAACCTGGGTGGAATTTCCACTTCATTGTTTGAGAGCGAGATGTTTGGACACATCCGCGGGGCCTTTACAGATGCAAGGTTTGACAGGATTGGCCGTTTTGAAATGGCCCATAAGGGCACCATATTTTTAGATGAGATAGGCGATCTGGATGCCAGCAGCCAGGTAAAACTACTACGCGTATTGCAAGACCGTACTTACGAAATGTTGGGCAGCAGCCGTACCAAAACGCTGGATACCAGGGTGGTTTGCGCCACCAATAAAAACCTTAACGAAATGGTATCGCGCGGTACTTTTAGGGAAGATCTGCTGTATCGTATTAACCTGATTACCGTTTACCTGCCCGCCCTGCGCGAGCGGCCGAAGGACATTCCTTTACTGGTTGATTTTTTTATCAATAATTTAAAAGAGATTTATAACCGGCCTAAATTATCTGTTGCAGCGTCGGCCATGAAATGGCTGCAAACCCTACCTTTACCCGGTAACATCAGGCAATTGAAAAACCTGGTGGAACGATCCATACTGGTGAGTAAAAAAGATGAGCTGGGTATTGACGATTTCCGTTCGCAACTGGAGTTATCACCTGTAAAAAAAGGCAATATGCAGCTGCCTGGTGTTGGTACTTTAACTTTGGAAGAAGTAGAGGTGGAGATGATAAAACGTGCCATGGATCATCATAAAAACAAGATAAGCAGGGCCGCGGCGGCTTTGGGGCTCACGCGCAGCGCCCTGTACCGACGGCTCGACAAATACCAGATACCATACGATGAAGCTGAGGACTAAATATGTTTTATTTGTTGTAATACTACACCTGGTAACCCTGGTGCTTACTTATTTTATTTTTAACCAAAACAAGATCTTCTTTATTATATCAGAGGTATTTGTGCTCATTTCGGTTGTGGTAGCTGTACAGCTTTACCGCCAGCTGATAAATCCTTTAAAGCTATTGATGCAGGGAGTTGATGCCATAAAGGACAAGGATTTTAATGTTAAATTTTTATCAACCGGCAAACACGAGATTGACGCGCTGATTGATGTTTATAATCAGATGATGGATGAGTTGAGAACAGAGCGTACAAGGCAGGAGCAACAGCATTTCTTTTTAGAAAAACTGATCTATACTTCGCCAACGGGCATCATTATATTGGATTTTGACGATCATATACAGCAAGTGAACCCAAAAGCTCAGCAGCTTTTGTCAGTTACCGAAGACAAACTTCATGGATATTCCATTCAGGAACTGGAACACCCCATATTTGAGCAGATGAGGCTGCTTAAATCAGGCGAAACAACGGTAGTAAAGCTGGACGGAGTAAGCTCATTTAAACTCCAGAAATCGCATTTTGTGGATAGAGGATTTTCGCGCCATTTTATTATGATCGAAGACCTGACCGCCGAAATACTGGCCGCCGAAAAAAAGGTATATGGCAAGGTGATCCGCATGATGGCGCATGAGGTGAATAACACCATCGGTCCGGTTAATTCCATCATGCAATCGGCCATGAAAACCGACCAGCTTTGGGAGGGGCACAACTTTGATATTTTAAAAGATGCCCTGCAGGTGGCCATGGACCGCAATCAAAACCTCAACCTGTTTATGCGCAACTTTGCCGACCTGGTGAAGCTGCCACCCGCCAATAAACATCCCGTAATACTTCAAAAGCTTATCAACTCAGTAGCCACGCTAATGGCCATCAAAGCCGAAGAAAAAGGAGTAAGTTTTGAGTTTAATTTGCCCGATGATGCTGTGAGTATCATGGCCGATGAACAGCAACTGGAGCAGGCGCTCATCAACATTGTAAAAAACGCCATTGAGTCCATTGACGATAAAGGCTCGGTAAAATTCACCCTCATCCCTGAAGAGAGAAAACTTATTATCAGCGATACAGGTAAAGGCATCACTGCCGAGCAAAGCGTTAACCTTTTTTCGCCATTCTTCAGTACCAAAAAAGACGGGCAGGGGATAGGGCTTACCCTTGTGAGGGAGATTCTGCTTAATCACGGTTTCGAATTCAGCCTAAAGACTGTTGCGGAAAGGCAAACAGAGTTTGTGGTGTGGTATAAGCCTCAACCAGCACCTTCTAAAGGAGAGAGCTTTACCGCGAGCGAATAATAGCCGGCAGAAAAATAGTCTGAAACCGTAAAGAACCATATTTGCTCCTTTAATATTATTTCATTTTAATTCCCTGAAACCTTTTAGTAATGTTGTAAATCCAATTCAGAACATTACTATGCAAAGGCGACATTTTTTAAAACTTACTGCAACTACCGGCGCGGCCGTGTTGTTCAGCCGGCTTACTTATGCAACATCAACCCAAACATCGGCTATTAATGCTCCGGATGAAGTCTGGGCGCAATCTGGCAATGAATGGTTTAAGCTGAAGGTTACCAATGGTAACAAATTTATTTATAAGGATATAGAGGTTACGGTAAAAACCAGCGGAAATGCAAAAGGAGTATATATCCAATCGCCAACACAGCAGCTCAATTCGGTACGTTTAAAATGGAGGCATAACACAGCTTCATCAGCAAAATACCTTGGTGATCATTGGGAGCGTTCTTATGGCGACCTGCAATGGAAAACCGGCTTTGATAGTGTTAAAAACCCCTGGTACGTAATAATACACGATGCAAAGCAAACCGCCTGCTTCGGCGTAAAAACAGGAGCAAATAGTATTTGCTGGTGGGGTTTAGATGCTGATAGCCTGGAACTTACTTTAGATACTCATTCGGGTGGCAATGGCGTATTGTTAGGCAATCGTACTTTGCATGCTGCAGATATCATTGCCAGTCATGGTTTGCCCGGTGAAACGCCCTTCCGTACCGATCATCGCTTTTGCGGGATGATGTGCGAAAAGCCCCGCCTGCCCAAACAGCCAATTTATGGGATAAACGACTGGTATTTTGCCTACGGCAATAACAATTTCGACCTGATAAAACAAACCACCGCAATGATGAGCGAGTTGGTTACTGATACCGACAATAAGCCATTCTCGGTAATTGATGCAGGCTGGGCAACCTATTCGCCATTGCTGCCCGGCGACGGTGGCTGGAATGATGATTTCAGTAAACCCAATGATAAATTTAAAGACATGCACCTGCTTGGTGATGAGATAAAAAAACTGGGTATGCGCCCGGGTTTGTGGATGCGCCCGCTTTGCGCCCGTCATGATGAAAAAGCGAGTTTACTGGCGCCGAAGATCCCCGGCAGGGACGATCCTAAAAACCCAACGCTCGATCCTACCATCCCGGAAAACATTGAACGGATTAAACGCAACTTCGATTTTTACAGGCAATGGGGCTACGAAATGGTAAAGCATGATTTCAGTACCTATGATATAACAGGCCGCTGGGGGTTTGAAATGAAGAACAGTATAACCATACCCGGCTGGAACTTTAATGACAGGAGCAAAACCACTGCCGAGATTATTCTTCACCTGTACCGTTCAATCCGCGAGGCGGCCGGAGATGGCATTTATGTGATTGGATGTAATACCATGAGTCACCTGAGCGCTGGGATCTTCGAGATGTGCCGCATAGGAGATGATACCAGCGGCAATGAATGGGCCCGAACCCGAAAAATGGGTGTAAATACACTGGCTTTCCGCCTGCCGCAGCACAATAAATTTTATACTGTTGATGGTGATTGCGTTGGACTTACCACCAAAATTGAATGGAGCAGGAACAAACAATGGCTGGAGCTATTGGCCGAAAGCGGTGCGCCGTTATTTATCTCGGCCCAGCCCGAAGCTATGGGCGAAGAACAGAAAGCAGCTGTTAAAAAAGCATTTGCCCAGGCAGCCAAAGTACTGCCTTTAGGCGAACCATTGGATTGGATGGATACCATGCTGCCCGAAAAATGGAAGCTTAATGGGAAAGTAGTTGAGTTTAACTGGGCGTAACAACCTTCACAACGTTCTTTCTTTCATTGAGCTACAAGCGGTGAGCCTCATCTAAATCTCTCGTAGTAGGGTTACGGTGTGTACACAAGTTTTAGGAAAAACCCCGGAGGGGTTAAATGTCGGTAGAAAAAGATCAAAATAGCTTTACGTGCCATAGGTACGTCACCAATGAACTTTTCAGGTCAAATGAGTATTGTATAGCCACATTTGGTGGTTAGTTTCGTACCTATGGCACGAAAAGGGCGGGCTGTTTAATTATTCTACCGACATTTCACTCCTAACGGAGTGGCTTTTTAAAATTACTATCTCATATAAAAATGTGTATACATAGTAGCCGGTAGGGAAGACTTTTTGGTCCTCCGGTTTTTTAAAACCCTCCCTTCCGGGGAGGGTTGGGGGGCTTATTGCGTCATCCCCTGCAATGGTGGGTTGGGAAGGCTTAAGGCTGATAAAATTACAAGCTAACATTTTCCACAATTCCCTCTGTAAACAATGTAATCATTATCTTGTTCCACATTTACTTTGAATAGGATAATTTAACATGAAGAAACTACTGCTATTTATACCCATACTTTTTATATTGGCCTGTGGGCACGACCCGGCACAGCAGCTGGAAAACAAGAAGCTTAACAGCCTTGCTGTTGAGTATGTGAGGCTTGGCCTTACTATTGGTCAATATGACACCGATTTTGTGGACGCCTATTATGGTCCTGATTCGTTAAAACCGAAGCCATCACCTAAAAAAGAATTCCCAAAGGATAGTCTACTTGCAAATACCAATATTTTGATGAATGAGTTGAAAATTATTTCGACTAACTCACAAATCGACACTAATAAAATACGGGCCAACTGGATGATGGATCAATTGGTGGCATTCAGCAGGCGAATCCGGATTTTTTCGGGCGAGGAAAGACCCTTTGACGAGGAATCAAAGGAGCTTTTTGGTGTAGCCGCGCCGATATATGATGAAGACCATTTTAAAGCGCAGATAGCCTTATTGGATAGTATCCTGCCGGGAAAGGGCCGGGTAAGTGAGCGTTTTCAAAAACTGGCCAATAAATTCATCATCCCTAAAGATAAGCTCGACCCGGTGATAAAAGCCGCCATTGCCGAAGCCCGCAAGCGCACCATGGCCCATTACACATTGCCCGCAGGTGAAGCTTTTACGCTGGAGTATGTAACCAATAAACCATGGAGCGGTTATAACTGGTACAAGGGTAACTATAAAAGCACCGTTCAGATCAATACCGACCTGAAGATTTTTATAGACCGTGCTATTGATGTGGGCAGCCATGAAAGCTATCCTGGTCATCATGTGTACAATATGTTGTTGGAGAAAAACCTGTACCATGATAAAGGCTGGGTAGAGATCTCGATGTATCCGTTGTTTAGTCCGCAAAGTTTGGTTGCCGAGGGGAGCGCCAATTATGGTATCGAGGTAGCTTTTCCGGGGGACGAGAAGGTGAAGTTTGCCAAAAATGTATTGCTGCCGCTGGCCGGTTTGGATACCGCGGGTATCGATCTGTATTTTAAAGCCCTTGCAATAAAAGGTAATTTAAATTATGCCCGCAACGAGGCGGCAAGAGGGCTGATTAACAACACCATGTCGCGCGATAAGGCTACCAATTATCTTACCAAATATTGCTTGATGAATGATGAAACGGCTGCTAAATCCATCAGCTTTATTAAAAAATACCGCAGCTATGTAATTAATTATAATTACGGGATGGATATGGTAAAAACCTATATCGAAAAAAATGGAGGCACCGCTAAGGACCCCGTGAAACGATGGGAACTTTTTGGTAGATTGCTGAGCAATGAAGTAACTACCGACGAGTTGCTCAAAAAATAAACCGCCATGTTCAAAAAAGTTATCCCGGTCTGTTTGATCGCTATACTAATAGCCTGTACCGGCTATGCTCAAAAAAGAATAGTATGGCTTGATTCGGATACGGGTAATGAAATGGACGATTTGTATGCCATTGTTTATCTTTTAAAAGATAAGCAGGTAAATATTGTTGGGTTAAGTTCGGCCCATTTTAATAATGCCGATATGCTGGTTGGTGATAAATGGCATTACTACCCCACAAAAAACATCAACACAGTACAACTAAGCCAGGACCTGAATGAGCAGTTGCTGCAGCTTACTTCCAGAACCGACATTCCCCATCCGCTGGGTAGCAGGGGAACTATCGGGCATTCCTGGGGTGGAAAGGAGCCTGTTATTTCTGATGCCGAAAAAGGGATAATATCCGCGGTACACCAGCTTAAGGACGGCGAAAAACTGGATGTGCTGTGTATTGGAGCTGCGTCAAACATAGCGTCGGCTATTCAGCTTGATACTACCATCATTCCTAAAATAAGGGTTTATGTGCTGGCAGCACGCTATTTCAGCGATCGGAAGGTGTGGGATAAAAGCGAATTTAACGTTCGCAACGATCTGAATGCATTTGATCTGTTGCTCAATTGCAAAGGGCTTGACCTTACCGTTATGCCCATTAACACCGCCATTGCTTTGAGGTTTAACCGTGCTGTTTGCCGTAACAATTTAAAGGGCAAAGGTAAATTAGGTGAGCTGTTATATAACCGCTGGGATTTTGTGGAAGCTAAAGAAACCTGGGTAATGTGGGATCTTGCCCTTGTAATGGCTTATCTTGATCCGGCAAAAGCCGAAAAAATAAAAGCCGATGTGCCGCCCGAAAACGGACCGCGTGAAATATCAGTATATAAAACTATCGATGCCAAAGCCATGGAGCAGGATTTCTGGAACAGGATGTTAAAAGAGTAGTAGATTAAAAAAGCAAGTTTGGCATGACTCTTTCTTTTATCTTCCGAATAATGGAACAGATTGGACCAATTTAATACTAAACAGAACCAATGATAATGAAGAACAGGTTTTTAACCGCCCTTTTTTTTACTGCGGGCGTTTATGCATCATGTAAAAATCCAAAACCTAACCAGGCCGACGCAGCTTACACCGGCTGGGGTACTTATGCCGGTTCAAAGGAAGGCAACCGTTATTCATCAAACCAGGAGATCAACCTAAGTAATATAAGTAAGCTAAAAGTAGCGTGGACGTATAGCACCAACGATAAAGATTCTGCCAACCGCAGTCAGAACCAGTGTAACCCCATAATGGTTGATGGTATACTGTATGGAACCAGTCCTAAATTGAAATTATTTGCACTGGATGCCGCCACAGGCCGGCAAAAATGGCTTTTCGACCCGGCAAAGGCTGATACCACTAACAGTGGCGACCCGATGGCTTACTACAAAGTGAGCAGGGGAGTTATCTACTGGCAAAATAAGGATGGCGGCGGGAAGCGGATTTTTTATAGTGTCGGCATTAAGACTTTCGCTATAAATGCGGAGACCGGTACTCCAATTATGACCTTCGGCAAAAACGGCTACATTGATCTTACCAAAAACCTTGGCAGGGATACCAAATCATTTGTGGCTGGTACCACGCCGGGCGTGGTATATCATAATTTGCTGATTGTTGGAACCCGTGTAGCCGAATCTGCCGATGCGGCGCCGGGGCATATCAGGGCTTATGATGTACGTACGGGAAAACTAAAGTGGATTTTCCACACCATTCCGCATCCCGGCGAAAAAGGTTACGAAACATGGCAGGATACTGCCGCTTACAAAAAGTTTGGCGGAGCCAACAGTTGGGCGGGTATGGCGCTGGATGAAAAGCGGGGCATAGTTTATATCCCAACCGGATCTATAGGCGGTGATTTTTATGGCGGTTTCCGTAAGGGGAAAAATCTGTTTGGCAATTCGTTGCTCGCGCTGGATGCGGCTACCGGGACGCTGAAATGGCATTTCCAGGTAGTGCATCATGACCTGTGGGACCGTGACCTGCCCGCTAATCCCAATTTGGTAACTATCACTCATGATGGTGAAAAAATTGATGCTGTGGCCCAGATTACCAAGCATGGTTATGTTTTTATGTTCGATAGGGCCAATGGTAAGCCCATATTCCCGATAGTGGAAACACCGGTACCCACCAAAGCCCTGCCGGGCGAAAGGCCATGGCCAACACAGCCAATACCGACTTTACCGCAACCTTTTGCAAGGCAAATATTTAATCCCGAAGATGTAACCAACCGTACACCCGAAGCGCATAAAGAGATGCTGGAAAAATACAACCAGGTTAAAAACCGCCTGATGTTTACTCCACCCAGTAAAAAAGGTGGCTGGATCTTCCCCGGCTTTGATGGTGGAGGCGAGTGGGGCGGCGCAGCGGTTGATAAGGAAACAAACATCATGTATATCAGCTGCTCCGAAATGCCCTGGGCACAAGTAATGATCGATGTGCCAAAGGTGACCAATGATAATTCGCTTAAGGGGATGGGACAGGTGATCTACAATAAAAACTGCATTGGCTGCCATGGGCCGCAGCTAAAAGGTAATGGCACATCATATCCATCGCTGGTAAACATTGGAAAAAAGTACAAAGAAGAACAACTAAGCCAGGTAATTGCGAATGGCCGCAATATGATGCCGTCCTTTAAACAGATAGCATCACAGGATAAAAAAGCGCTGCTGGCTTTCCTGCTAAAGCTGCCGGATGCCAAAGCGAAAAAAACGTTAGATAAAGAACCAACTACCGACCGGACTGCCAGCACCAAAACCGAAAAGAAGGTGGTTGACGAGATTCCATACACCATGACCGGCTATAACAGGTTTTTGGATAAGGACGGCTACCCGGGAATTAAGCCCCCGTGGGGTACCCTCAATGCTATCGACCTTACTACAGGCAAGCTGTTATGGAAAGTGCCGGTAGGCGAATATCCCGAGCTTACCAAAAAAGGCATCCCGGTTACAGGTACGGAGCTGTATGGCGGTCCGCTGGTAACCAAAGGCGGGTTGGTGTTTTTAGCTGCCACTAAGGACGAAAAGATTCGCGCTTTTGATAAAAAAACCGGTAAAGTGGTTTGGCAGGCGCAGCTGCCCGCAGCCGGTTATGCTACCCCGGCCACTTATGTTATAGATGGTAAGCAGTACGTAGTAATAGCCTGTGGGGGCGGGAAGATTGGCAGTAAGTCGGGTGATGAGTATGTTTGTTTTGGGCTGGGGGAATAATGAGGGCCCGGCCTGCGCATTCCCCATCACGGTCAGTGTAACAACACCCACTACATACCGGTAATTGACAATATCTGGGTATATTTGACATGCAGCCAGTAAAATCACGACGCTGTTAAATTGACTCCTGTTTACCAGTTAATTAAATTATAAAACAATGAAGAAGGTCTTGTTATCTATCTTTTCTGCCATTATATTTCTGACTATCCTATCCTGGGCATTTCCTGGTAAGGATACCATATCAGCAGGAAGTCAGCCGCAAATTAGTACTGATAACAAGGGCATTATCAGGGTGGTATATGGAGATAAGGATAATATATTTTGCGCTACCTCAGATAACCGGGGTGTAACATTCTCAAAACCGGTGCTCGTAGGCCATGTGCCAGCTATGCACTTAGGGATGTCACGAGGACCTCAGTTAGCCAGCTCGGCTAATTATAGTGTGGTAACTGCAATTGATAAATCCGGCAATATTCATTGGTTTCAATTAAATCATTTATCCCAAAAATGGAAAAATATGGGCGTTGTAAATGATAGTAAAGGTTCGGCACCCGAAGGGCTAATGGGTTTGGCAGCCGATAAAAAAGATAATTTTTATGCGGTTTGGCTTGATACGCGTACGGGAGGCAATAACCAGGTTTATTTAGCCTCCCTGCCGGGAAAAAAGGGCGCCTGGTCAAAAAATATTTTGGCATACCGGTCACCTGATGGCCATGTATGTGAGTGCTGTAAACCAAGTATCGCTGTAAAGGGCCCTAAAGTGGCTATCATGTTCAGAAACTGGCTTAACGGCTCAAGAGATCTGTATGTAGTTAAATCTTTGGATGGGGGTAAGGTGTTTCAGGCGGCTCAAAAAATGGGCATGGATACCTGGAAACTCAATGGCTGTCCGATGGATGGCGGCGGCATCGTTATTGATGGCTCAAACAGCATTCACACGATATGGCAGCGTAAAGGAAATATATATTATGCAAAGGCAGGTGAGCCGGAAACGTATATGGGAAAGGGAAGATCCTGCGCTATTTCAGAAGCCGGTGCTAATACGATTATCACCTTTCAAAACAGCGATACGCTTAAGTTAATGTCGATAAAAAACAAAGATCAGGTAATCGTGGGTAAAGGTGGGTTCCTGAAATCTGTTATTCTGCCCGGCAATAAAATACTATGCGTTTGGGAGCAGGATAATATGATAAAGTTTAAAAAGATCTGAGTTTACTCTTCATAATTATAGTAAAACAGTTTTTTAAAATTTACAAAGACATTTCGCCGTTAAGAGCATAAAGTATATAAAATCCTTTTTACCTATGTTAAATTGTCCTGTTTCCTTTTATCTTAGCGATAACAGCAACAAAACTAATCTTAGTCAATTAACGGCATGCAAAAACCATTACACCACGTAAAGTTTATAGTCACTTGTATATTGTTTCTTATCGGTCATTTATCCTTTGCCCAATCCAAATATCATCCTGCCGAATTATTTCCCTCTTTGCCGCTTTTACCCCCCGGCACCGGATATCGTACCGCTACCGGCGAGCCGGGCCCTGCGTACTGGCAAAACCAGGCAGATTATGTGCTTGATGTGGCACTTGATGATAAAACCAATATTATAAGCGGAACAGCTACCATTACCTATACCAATAATGGTCCTAAAGCGCTTTCATCTTTGTGGATGCAATTGGAGCAGAATGTATTTAAAAAAGATTCAAGAGGAATCCAATCCAAACTATTTCTTTACAAAAATCCGGCTGAACAGGTGGCTGATGGCGGTTACGAAATTGATGGCATAAAACTTACGGTCGATAATGCCGGTGATATTAAATATCATGTGTATGATACCCGGATGCAGCTGGAGTTGCCGCAACCATTAAAAACCGGTGAAAAACTAACCTTCAGTATCCGGTATCGCTATAATTTCCCGGTTAATTATAAAAATGCCGATTTCCTGGTTAACAGAACGGATATCCTGCCCACAAAAAACGGTAATATTTATGCCATGGCGCAGTGGTACCCGAGGATGTGTGTGGTAGATGAGGTAGAAGGTTGGAACACGCTGCCATACCTTGGCAATGGCGAGTTTTACCTGGAGTATGGCAATTTTGAGGTGAATATTACAGTACCGTCATCGTACATAGTAGAAGGCTCGGGCGACCTGATAAATCCTGACGAAGTTTTAACCCCAGTACAGTTAAAACGTTGGCAATTGGCCAAAGAAAGTTCGCAACCTGTGCAGATCAGGTCAGCCAAAGAGGTTACAGAATCATCTTCAAGGCCTGCAAAGCCAACCTGCACCTGGAAGTTTAAGATGGATAATACAAGGGATTTCGCCTGGACAGCATCCAAATCATTTGTTTGGGAAGCCTTAAGTTTTCAGTTAGCCGATGGTAAGCACGTTATGGGCAGCTCATTATACCCTGTTGAATCGGAAAAGCAAAACAGCTGGAAGCGGTCTTCGGAGTATATCAAATTTACACTGCAGTATTTCTCAGATAAGTGGTATCCCTATCCCTATAACAAAGCAGTTAACGTAGCATCTAATTTAGATGGTATGGAATACCCCGGTATGGTATTTTGCTCGGCAAAAGATACCGGTAATATGTACTGGGCGGTGGTGAACCACGAATTGGGCCATACCTGGTTCCCGATGGTGGTAGGCAGCAACGAGCGTAAATATGCCTGGATGGACGAGGGCTTTAACCTGTTTATTGATAACATGGCTACCAAAGCATTTAATAAAGGGGAGTTTATAGGCTATGCCGAAATTGATAGTCCGCTTGATTCGCTATTTTCAGAGAAATTATTGCCCATTGTAAGCCGCCCGGATGCTATACCCGGTAACCAGGTTTATCCGCTTCAATATCAAAAAGTGGCCTACCTGTTAACATTATTACGTAACCAGGTATTGGGGCCGGATAGGTTTGACCGGGCTTTTAAAAAATACATCCGCGATTGGGCCTATAAGCATCCAACACCCTGGGATTTTTTCAGGAGTATAGACAGTTCTGCCGGAGAAGACCTTACCTGGTTTTGGAAGTCGATGTTTTTAGAGAATTACAGGCTCGATCAAAAGATAGTTCAGGTGGCGGGGACGGCAAATACCCAACCGCAGATCACCATTGAAAACCTTGAAAAAGCAGCCATGCCGCTGGTAGTTGAAATAACGTATACCGATGGCTCAACGGAGCATCGCGAGTTCCCGGTAGAAATATGGGAGTATAGCGATACCTATGTTTTAACGGGCAATAAAAAAGTCGCCATAGCCAAAATAGTTATCGATCCCTCAAAACTTTATCCTGATGTAGATAGGACCAACAATGTTTATGAGTTAAAAAAGTAACGGAACGATGAACCAATTATTCATCTTTTTAAACCAGATTTTTGGGTGATAATCGGGTTGGCGCGGGCATTTTTTTAAACGCCTGGCCCCAATCAATAACAATAAAATAATATACAGTTAAATGAATGTTTATGCTTGCCTGTTAAATTTAAGGAAGCAAAAAACTGATGACCCGTATCGCGTTTCCCCGAAGTAATTTTGATGACCTTCGCATTTGTCCTATAGATAAATTGGAGGAGGGTATATCCCGGACGTCTATCCGGTTAAAATTACAGAATAATCCTAAAACTGATAACGACCGCGAACACTACCAAAAAGAATTGGATAAGCTGAGTGTATTTAAATATATCAGCCAATTAAGAAAAGGCAAATTAAGCTACGATGATTTTATCCAAAAGGTAGAATTAATACGTTGAACCCTCTCAAAATTTCTCCTCATAAGCTTGTGCTCCCGGTGTTTCCAGCTTATAATGTTTTACCTGGCCGGAACCTTCAAACTCAAACCTGATGCCTACAACACGGCCAATGCTGTGTTTTTGCTCTACATCCATGATCTGTTTATTATTAAGGAAAATTTTTAAGCGATGGTTTTTTACACTGCATTTTAAGTTTTGGAACTGAGTAAAATCACAACCGAAGGCGCTAAGGTCATGATCTTTGCCGTCTATCCAGTTATAGCCGGTTAAAATACCTATATCGGCAATGCAGCCTTTGTTTACTATGGGTATTATAATAGCTGCTCCGGCTCCTAAAATTGTCAGGTCGGCTTTACCGCAAACAGATTGCCCTGTGGTTGAGGTGTTGCGCAAAGTACATTCGAGCACAAAATCATCTGCCCTGATGCCGGGGAATTCGCGCACGTTCGAAAACTTTACCCAGGTATTGTTAAACACAGGTACGCCAAGCTTTTGCTGCATAACCTCACCCGAAATACCCATATAACCTTGTCCTTTTATTTCGCCTGGCGATAGGTATACCGGTACGGGAAAATGGTCAACAATGCCTATCCAGCCCTTGGTTTTGATGAATACGGTGCTTTCTTTTTTAATCTGATTATCCACTATCAGCTTTGCTAAAAAATAACCGGGATGATAATAGATGGATGTATACTGTTTACCATTTCCGGGTACCCGTTCGCGCCGGCTGGGATCCCAGGATTGCTGGATAAAAACATTGTCCGAATTAAAAGCAGACGCATCGTACTGAAATACTACAGAGTTTGGCAGCCCATCGGATACCTTTTTACTGCTGAATTTTACGCCTGATAAGTCGATAGGTTTTTTCCTTTTCATGCTGATAAAATAAAGGCTGCCAAGTACAAGCAGGAAACTCCCTATAAGCCAGACATATTTATATGGTTTTTTTGGAGAAGTTATTATGATTTCCTGGCCGGTTACGATGGGTGCTGCAGGCTGTTCTATAACACCGTTAACCTGGTGATGTTGCCTGAAATCGCGCCAGCTGGTATAATCAAGAAAACGGGCCAGCGCGTTGAGAGTAGCTGCCGTAGGGAAGCTTTCGTAACGCACTTTTCCCCAGATGCGTTTAAGGGTTGATATGCTTAACTGCACTTTGGTTTTTTCAAATATCTGTTTGCTTAGCTGTTCAAAATCGCTGTTACCCCAAATATTGCTATCTCCCCAGTTCAAGGCTTGTTCAATTAGCTGCCGGCATAACAAAAGCAATTGTTTTTCTTTTTCCATAGGTTTTTCAGGTGGATGATGCGGTATCTAAAAATGCAAAAAAGGTTTGAACAAACTTGAACAAAACTTGAAATGCTTATGAAGCTTTATTATGAGCGCAATTTGCAAGTTTTGCTAAAGTTAAAATCTAAACTTATGAAGAACAACATTTTATTCGCACTCTTTTTACGCATTACACTCTTTTGTAATGTTGGTTATGCACAGCAAAATGGCACCTATAGTCTTAACAACTTATTAAAGCAAAATGAACTGGTAATAACTCCCCGCCAAAGGGTAACCGAACTGGCCGATGGCACCAAGCAGGGCCTATCCTGTAATGGCATTGTATGGCTTAAGGGGGCCAGCTTTAAAACCGGGACAATTGATGTTGACCTGAGGGGCAAGGATGTTTTCCAGCAAAGTTTTTTGGGCATTGCCTTTCATGGTATTGACACCATTACTTACGATGTCATTTATTTCAGGCCATTTAATTTCCGGTCGCCGGATACATTGAGGCGAAAGCATGCTGTTCAGTACATGAGTATGCCCGATTATGCCTGGGACAGGCTGAGAAAGGAACA
The DNA here is from genome assembly GCF_056400585.1 of Mucilaginibacter sp. P5_A6. Classification (NCBI taxonomy): domain Bacteria; kingdom Pseudomonadati; phylum Bacteroidota; class Sphingobacteriia; order Sphingobacteriales; family Sphingobacteriaceae; genus Mucilaginibacter; species Mucilaginibacter sp. P5_A6. The sequence goes on from NZ_JBFUKZ010000010.1 coordinate 139,304, forward strand.
TCCCCTGGTATATGAAAATGCCGTAAACCCATTCCCGCTTGCAACAGCCTGGTTCCATGCGTGTATTGTGGTAAATGCTGATGAAATTGTTGTTTATGTGGATCACTCTACCAGCCCCTCCCTTACAGTTAAAAAGCTAAACAACAGGCAGGATGGCCTTATCGGCCTATGGGCAGACGGATTAACAGGCGACTTTGCCAATCTTGTGATTAAATAAAAACCAATACAAACCTCATTAAAATTTATCATTATGAAAAAGCTATTACTGCTATTTATTCTGCTTGTATCTATTAAGGTATTTGCCCAGCAAAAATACCAGGTACACAATTTGTCTGTTATCAAACCCAATGAGTGGGTCATTCCCAAAAATGATACGCTTGATTATGAATTTGGTGCATACCTGGGCCAAAAGGCACTGTTAATAAAACGGAAGATTGGTAACTACAAATCAGCCAGCCTTGCTTATCCTAAAAACTTAAACTTCAGGGATGGTATCATCGAGTTCGACCTGGCATTCGCGGGCAAAGGGAATGGTTATATTGGCCTTGCCTTCAGAATAAAAGATGCCCATCATTACGAAACCGTGTACTTCAGGCCTTTATCATCAGGTACTATCAACGCTATACAATACATGCCCGAAAAGAAGGCCGAGTTTAACTGGTGGGATTATGAAGCAAATAAATACCAGGCCAATGCCATACTGCCGCACAATGACTGGTTTCATGTAAAAGTTGTGGTTAAAGACAGCAAAATGGAGGTGTATGTAAACAATGCAGCTAAACCATCAATGACATATGCCTCGCTCGATCCATCTTTAAAAAGTGGTTCCGTAGGTTATTGGCATGGCAACTCATCTTTGGGTGCTTACAAAAATTTGATAGTAAAGGCGCTTAAATAACGAGTTATGTATGGCATTTTACATGGATTATCAGGTTTTCTGAATTAGTAAAATATTGTAGCAGGAATTAAAGTAACCTTTGTTCTTAGGCTGGTGTTAAATTATGTGCTAAAAATCTCAAGCAAAATTTGCAACTTTAGCACCAGCCAAATTTACATCTGATGAAATTYAAAATCCTGCCAGTATTGTTATGTACTGTATGCTTTAGCGGTATAAGTTTTTTAAGCTTAGCCCAGTCAAATTTCAAACCCCAAAAGGAGCTTTTAGCTACCATTAAAAAAAACTTTACCAACGCCGGCGCTCAATATAAATTCCTGGCGAAGCAGATAGGGCCGGAGGAATTTCCTAAAACCTATCACCCAAATACAAACAAGCAGGAAAATAGCAATTCGGATTGGTGGTGCAGTGGGTTTTATCCGGGTAGTTTGCTGTATTTATACCAGGAAAGTAAGGACCAGGCTTTGCTTACCGAAGCAAACCGGGTTATGGGTGTTTTAGCTAAGGAACAGTTTAACACGCATACACATGACCTGGGCTTTATGATGTACTGCAGTTTTGGAAATGCTAACAAAATTGAGCCAAAGCCGGAGTATAAACAAATACTAATTAACAGTGCTAAATCTCTTTCTACAAGGTTTAACCCAACAGTAGGCTGTATCAAATCATGGGATTCAAAACCGGGCGATTATTTGGTAATCATTGATAATATGATGAACCTGGAACTGCTGTTTTGGGCAACGCGTGAAACCGGCGATTCCAGCTATTATAAAATAGCGGTTACCCATGCCAATACTACCATGAAAAATCATTTCAGACCGGATTATAGCTCATACCATGTGATTAATTATGATGCTCAAACAGGAGCTGTAAAGGAAAAGAAGACCGCCCAGGGTTTCGCCAATGAATCGGCATGGGCAAGGGGCCAGTCATGGGGCCTGTATGGCTACACCGTGATGTACCGCGAAACACATGACAAAAAATACCTGGATCAGGCTCAAAATATTGCCCATTTTATATTGACTAACCCCAATCTGCCAGCTAATAAGATTCCATATTGGGATTATAATGCCACTAACATTCCTGATGCACTTAAAGATGCTTCGGCAGCATCTGTTATGGCTTCGGCCTTGCTGGAGCTTTGCAGGTACAGCGACGTAAAAAACGGGGAGGATTATTTTAGTGTAGCCCAAACCATATTGAAAACGCTTTCTGCCCCGCCTTACATGGCTGCTGCCGGCACCAATGGTGGTTTTATTTTACAGCACAGCGTAGGCCATTTCCCTGCAGGCACAGAAATTGACGTGCCTTTAACCTATGCAGATTACTATTTTATAGAGGCCATGCAGCGTTACCAGGCATTCGGCACCAAAAAATAACTTAAATTTAGCTGGAAAAGAAAATGGCATTAGGCAAGGGTAGGTTAGAAGCTTTCAGCGATGGCGTTATTGCCATTATTATTACCATAATGGTATTGGAGATGAAGGTGCCGCATGGCGATAGCATTGAATCATTAAAGCCACTTATACCTGTTTTTATAAGCTATATTTTGAGCTTTATTTACGTTGGTATTTACTGGAATAATCATCATCATATGTTTCAGGCTGTACATTCGGTTAACGGTGGGATTTTATGGGCCAACCTGCATTTGCTTTTCTGGCTGTCGTTAATACCATTTGTTACAGGCTGGATGGGCGAAAATCATTTTGCCAGGGGGCCGGTAGCTTGTTATGGTTTTGTATTAACAATGAATGGCATCGCATATTCTATTTTAGTACGAAAACTTATCCATCACCATGGGGGGAATTCTTTGATTGCCGAGGCCTTTGGCGAAGATTGGAAAGGAAAGATATCTATCGGCGTCTATGCGATAGCTATTGGTGTAAGCTGGCTAAACACAATAGCCGCCTTTGTAATGTATGTTATTGTGGCCGGCATTTGGTTTATTCCCGATAAAAGGATTGAAAAGAAACTTGCTCAACAGGATGCGGAGAGTTAATTTTAACTATTAATTATAATTACCTCTGTTTCAGAAATAATGTAATTTAAACATGCTTTATTGGTAAAAAAGTATAAACTATTTTGCAACTTCGCGGTTGTAGTAGTGTTTTTGCCTAAGTTATATTGTGTTGTAAGTTTAAATTTTTAACCATTATTTGCCACTACTTTACGTTTACTTATGTTGGATATTGCTTATGATCATAAGCTCGAATTGCTTGCAAAGGCAAATAAGCTTCATCATGAAAACGAATTGCTTTTAAAGGTAGCAGCCGGTGATGAGCACGCTTTTCGCCGGTTGTTTACAGCATACCATCAGCAATTGGGTATTCATATTTATCGCATTACTAACTCTGCCGACCTGGCTGAAGAAGTTGTACAGGATGTGTTTTTAAAAATATGGATGACCCGCGAAACCCTTGGTAATATTGACGATTTTAAGGCTTACCTTTTTGTTATATCCAAAAATCACGCGCTCAACTGCCTTAAAAAACTGGCGAAGGAACGAATACAAATAAAAAGACTGGAGCAGGGCTGCATAGGAATGCTAAATGCAGAGCAGGATTCGGGTATGTATTATAATTTACTGGATGAAGCCATTGATCACCTGCCTCCGCAACAGCAAAAAGTTTACTTACTAAGCAGGCATAACCGCCTTAAATATGCCGAAATAGCCGATCAGCTTAAACTTTCCCGCGAAACGGTAAAAAAATATCTGCAGATAGCTACCACATCAATCACCGATTATGTACGCACCCACCTKGAGGCTTTTACGCTGATTTTAATAGCGATAAAAACTTGTTTAATTTTTTTTAAAAACCAATAGCCCCTTTTTTACAGGTTTTGTTGTCTTGTATGCGAGTTCGACCCAAACTCCTTTTACCAATTTAAAATTTATGAACTAACATCTACCTGTATGAGTGCATTTAATGCAAGGCTTACCTACCTTTTTAATAGTTATTATAATCAAACCGCTACACAGCAGGAGCAGGATGAGTTAATGGAGATCATCCACTCATCTGTTAATGATGCGGAAATAACTGCACTCATTCACGAGGCCTGGGATAACCTCGAAATTGATGCACCACTTTTTGATCGTACAAAAAGTATTGATATACTAAACAACATTCTTCAAAGTAAATCCAATCATGATGAAGATTCTCCAATACGTCCTCCGGATAAAAATCAGGTGTGGCTAAAATTAGGAGTGGCGGCAGCTATGATGGTTTTTGTTGGCTTTGGAGCATATGTTTTCATGAAGCAAGATAAAAATACGGTCGCTAAAAAAAATATAGCCAAAGCAAAACCTGCACATGATGTTTTGCCGGGCGGTAATAAGGCGGTTTTAATCCTGGCTAATGGCAAAACCATTACACTTGATAGTGTCAAAAATGGACTGTTAGCTAAAGAAGGGTCTGCACACATCCGTAAAACGCGTGATGGTCAATTGGTATACCAAACCGGTAATGACGATGATGGCACTTCGGCTGATATGAACACGGTATCAACCCCAAGAGGGGGGCAGTATCAGCTGGTATTAAACGATGGAAGCAAGGTATGGTTAAATTCAGCGTCGTCACTAAGTTTTCCGGCTGTGTTTAAAGGCAAAACAAGAGAAGTTGAAATTACCGGCGAGGCTTATTTTGAAGTAGCTAAAAATGCCCATATGCCATTTAGGGTGAAGGTTAACAACACAGTAGTTGAAGTTTTAGGTACCCATTTTAATATTATGGCCTACAACGATGAGGCCGTAATGAAAACCACCCTGTTAGAAGGCTCGGTTAAAATAAGCAATAACCAAAATACCAGTATGCTAAAGCCAGGTCAGCAGGCCCAGCTAAATCAAAACGGACCTATAAAAGTAATTGATAACCCTGATGCCGATGACGCTATAGCCTGGAAGGAGGGGATCTTTCAGTTCAGGGATGCTGGGATTGAAGCTGTTATGAGGCAGGCTGCCCGCTGGTACGATGTACAGGTAAGCTTTGCCGGAAAATTGCCCTCCAAAGAATTTACCGGGAGGATCTCGCGCAATGTAAAAGCATCAGAATTAATGGGGATGCTTAAATATATGGGTATCAATTTTAAAATAGAAGACAGGCACATTACGGTATTGCCTTAGCACACACCGTCCAAATAAAATCTAAATAATAAACAACCAATTGTTCACTTTAAACAACCCCATGATGGAAGAAATACAAAAAATAAGTTAGCCCAGGGAGGGATCCATTGGTAAAACGGTTTATCAAATGTTGCAACACGCAAGTTGACGACGCCGAAAATCCGGCCAAAAAGAAACCGGGAAGTATTCGCAGTACTTACCCGGCTAAAGATCTGGGTCCCAAAAAAATACAATCCATGAATCGAAAGTAAATGTTTAACCCAAACTCTACAAACTTATGAATTTTAATTCTAAGGCTACGCCTTTGGTATGGCCCCAATTATCCAAAATAATTTTAGCTATGAAGCTAACGGTTATTATTATGGTAGCGGTACTTACCAACGTGAGTGCCAAAACCTACAGCCAGGTGGTTACCCTGCATCAAAAAAATGCAACGGTCGAAAAAGTCCTGAGATCAATAGAAAAACAAACCGGTTATCATTTTATGTATGATAAGCAGGATGTTTCCAAAGCCACATCCATTAATATCGAAGTCTCGGGTGTATCTCTTGAGCAGGCGCTTGATATGGCTTTTAAAGATCAGCCTTTGACTTACAAAATATTCGACGAAACCATCGTGGTTAAAAAGAAGGATATGGTTATCGCTGCAGTTGCTGATATAAAAGTATCCGGCACTGTATCCGACGCTAAAGGCCCCTTGCCTGGCGTAACCGTTAAGATCAAAGGATCTAATGTTGGCGTGCAAACCGACGTAAATGGTAAGTACACTTTAAATGTTCCCGAAAACGGAACCTTGGTATTTAGTTTTGTTGGTTATACAAGTCAGGAAGTTCCTGTGGGCGGAAAAACGACTTTAAACGTTTTGATGGCCGAGTCGCCAAAAGCCTTAAGCGAAGTGGTTGTTGTAGGTTACGGTACCCAAAAACGTGTTGATTTAACGGGCTCTGTTGGTAGTGTAGGTTCAAAACAATTGCAGGAAAGACCACAAACCAACCTGGAGCAGGAATTATCAGGTAAAATTGCCGGTGTTAACGTTTCAACCAACTCCGGGGCACCTGGAGGTAATACCAAGATCAGAATCCGTGGTTATAGTTCTATCAACACCAGGACAGATCCATTATATGTAGTTGACGGAGTTATTTGGACAGAGGGCGGTAATGCAATTAATCCCAATGATATCGAATCGGTAGACGTGTTAAAAGATGCATCGTCAACCGCAATTTATGGTACACGTGGTGCAAATGGTGTTATCCTGGTTACTACCAAACGTGGTAAAAAAGGAGAAGGTTCTGTAAGTTACGATAGCTATGTAAGCGTAGGCCATATAGCCAAGGAATTGCCTGTACTAAACTCCGCGCAGTTTATGGCTGTTGAAGACTTATCATATGCCAATATTAAAAAATACGACCCTACCGGTTGGGCATCTGGTAAATATGCCGACCAGGATCCGGTTAAATTGCGTACCGCCTTAATAGGTAAGCTATTTGACTCAAATCTTAAACCATTGTATGACGTGGATTGGCAAAAGGCTACTACCCGCAACGCGGTAAGTCAAAATCATAACTTAACATTTACGGGCGGCACAGATAAATTAACTTATGGTTTCTTTTTAAACTACGCTAATGACCAGGGTATTATTTTAAATAGCTATTTAAAACGTTACAATGCGCGTTTAACTATCGACAACCAAATTAAATCATGGTTGAAGGTTGGTGCCACTTTAAATTACAACACCCAGGATCAGCGTACTGCCGATGATGGTACAGGTGGTAACAACATTCCGCGTATGTTGATTGAAATGGTTCCGTTCATTCCTATTAAATATCCGGATGGAACTTATGGTAAACGTACCGATTATCCAAATTTAGAAGGTGGCGATAACCCGGTAGCACAAGCAAACGAGATACAAGCCCTTTACAGAAAACGTATTTTTAGCGGTAATGGCTATCTTAATGTAAACATTATACCAGGCCTTGAATTTCGCAGTACTTTGGGTGTAACAACATCAGCCAATTATAATCCTCATTTTCAAAGTGGTTTAGTTGGTGGCTCTGTGGCCAGTCAAACAAAAAGTTCTGCATCTATTGATGAGCAGAATAATACATTTTGGCAATGGGAAAATCACTTTACCTATAATAAAACCTTCAATAAGGTTCACAATATTAACGTTGTTGTAGGTACAGAACAGCAAAATTTCCAACAAACAGGTTTAGGAGCCTCTACCAGCAATTTATCCGATAATTATTATCAATATTATAATTTGGGTGCCGGTTCAATTCCTGGTCTCCCTTCATCAAATTATGATGCGTGGCAAATGCGCTCATATTTTGGACGTTTAAACTATAACTATAAAGAAAAATACCTGTTAACAGTAACCGGCCGTGAGGATGGTTCATCACGTTTTGGTACAAATGTTAAAAATGGTTTTTTCCCCTCAGCCGCTTTCGCGTGGAGAGCCTCGCAGGAGGATTTCCTGAAGGATAATAAAACTATTTCTGATCTTAAATTCAGGTTAAGCTATGGTTTAACCGGTAACTCCGAAATTGGTGAGTATCGTTCACAAGCACAAATTGGTACAGTTAACTATGTGTTGAATGGTACGCAGGCTATTGGTACGCAACAAACAACAATTGGTAACGAAAATCTTTCATGGGAAAAAACTGCAGAGTTTGATCTTGGTTTTTCAGTAGGTTTATTCAACAACCGTGTCAACATTGAAGCCGATGCTTATTTAAAGAAAACCAAAGCTTTGCTGCTTAACGCGCCATTACCGGAAACAAGCGGTTTTAACAGTGTTTACAAAAACATTGGCAGGTTGCAAAATAAAGGTTTGGAGCTAACTATCAGTACACAAAATATCAAAACTCAGGATTTTACCTGGAACACCTCATTCAATATCTCATTCCTTAAGAATAAAATATTGGCTTTAGGGGCATCTAATGACGATATATTTTTATCACCTACATTCTTGTCTCAATTTAACCTGATGCGCGTAGGTTTGCCTGCCGGTAGTTTTTATGGCTACAAAGTTTTAGGTACCTGGGGTTCAGCCGAAACATCACAAGCTGCTGTATTTAATAAATTGCCTGGCGACTTGAAGATTCAGGATACAAATAATGATGGAAAAATTACAGCTGCCGATAAAGTGATCCTGGGTAAGTCAATACCAGATGGCTACGGAACGTTAAATAACACATTCAGCTACAAAAACATCGATTTGGGTATCGATTTGCAATTTAACTACGGTAACCAAATCATGAACCTAACCCGTCACTCAGGTCAGGACCGTACCGGCCAGGCTAACAGTTATGCCACTGTACTAAACGCATGGACACCAAACAATCAAAATACAAGCATTGCAGAAGACAGACCGGCTTATGTGTATTACCAAACAGAGATCTACTCAACCAAGGTAGAGAGCGGTAATTTTATTCGTGGCAGAGCTATAACGCTTGGTTACACTTTCCCAACCGCTACAATATCTAAAATAAAATTGAGCAGGTTAAGGGTGTACGCTCAAGCACAAAACGTGTTTGTGATAACTAAATATACTGGCTATGATCCTGAAGTTTCTACCTATGGTTACGATCCTAAGAATCCTAACAATAACAGCAACTTTAATCAAAGCATACAGTTTTATGATTATCCAAAACCAAGAACCTTCCTGCTTGGCCTAAATGTTAGTTTCTAATTTAAATGTTAAAACATACTATTATGAAGTTTAACTTAAAAAAATACCGAATTGGTTACTTATTACTGATTCTTACTATAATGGTTAGTAGCTGCAAAAACGAACTTGTTGAAAAAAACAAAGGAGGTTTTGTAAAAAGCAATTATTTTACCAGTGCAAACCAGGCGCGTATATTTGTTAATGGTATTTACCAAAAGCTTTACCTGTTTCAAAACGGTGATGCATATGGCGAAAGCCCTTTCATTACCATTGAGCTTTTTGCAGGTCATGCAACATCATTGGGCCAAAGTGTTAATAATAATAATGTTATTAACAACCGTACAGATGCAGTTAACCCCGGTTTTGAGGATGTATGGCAAAATAGCTATGCGGCTATTTCAAATGCTAACATAGCAATTGCAAATATCCCTCCTATATCTCCAATGCCCGATGCTGATAAAAAAGCAATATTGGGCGAGGCCTATTTTTTAAGAGCATTCTTTTATTATCACCTGGTAAGGTTATACGGCGATGTGCCTTTGATTACCGCTCCGGTAACCATTAGTAGTCCAGATCTTTATCCATCACGTAGCGCTACAGCTGCCGTATATGATCAGATCATCAGCGACCTTAAAGCCGCCGAGGCATCGGGCTTACCCGAATCAGATAAAACCGGCAGGGTATCGTTGGGCGCGGTGCGTACTTTATTAGCCAGTGTTTATTTAACTACAGCAGGCTTCCCGCTCAAAAAGACCGAAAATTATGCTTTAGCGGCTGCAGAAATTTTACCGGTTATAAATGGTACTGCTTACACCCTGTTTGATAAGTATGATTATTTGCATGACAATGCACACAAAAACCAGGGCGAACTTATATTTCAATCCAACTACCTGGTTGGTGTGGCTACAAATGCAATCCCGCAGTTAACATTGCCTTTTAACTTATTGGTTGGTTCATATGGTGACCATCTTGGAGCGATGATCCCTACTAACGGGTTCTTTAACAGCTATGCAACGGGCGACTTACGTGCCCAGGAAAGACAGTTTTATTTTTCAAGCTATCCATCATTTAAGGATGGAAGCATTATAACTTTTGGCGAGCACGCGCTTTATAAATATTTTCACGTAGAGAGCGCTTTAGGTAATGGTCAGAGTGATGAAAACTGGACCTTTTTACGCTTGCCGGAAGCTATGCTGATTTATGCAGAAGCAAGCAACGAAGCAGAAGGAGCACCTAATACTTTAGCTATAGCACAACTTAATAAAATAAGGGCCCGTGCGCAACTGGCGCCTATAGGCGCACTAAGCCAGGCTGCTTTCCGTGCTGAGGTTTGGAAAGAGCGCTACCACGAGTTGGCTTATGAAAATAAGGCCTATTTTGATATTCAGCGTACCCACATGATTTATGATGTAACCAATAATACATTTGGCGACGCAACATCTACAGCAAACGAGCAAGGTGTTACCATGAAGGCCCAGTATTACTTATGGCCTATCCCGCAACGCGAGATCAGCACCAATAGTAAGCTTACCCAAAATACCGGGTGGTAATAAATATAATACAATATAAAAGACCGGCCATTAAAGCTGGTCTTTTATATTTACAGTTAAAATTGAAAAACGTTTAATAGCTAAGCATGAAGAAAAAATTTATACTTATTGGTTCATTTTTTATAGCTGTCACATCTGCATTGGCACAACAGGTAAATAAAGTAACCGACCCTGTTGAGTATATTAACCCTTTAATGGGTACCGACTCGCATTACGACCTGTCAAACGGTAACACCTACCCGGCAATTGCCTTACCATGGGGCATGAATTTCTGGACTCCGCAAACCGGCGTAATGGGTGATGGATGGGCTTACACCTATGATGCTCATAAAATACGCGGCTTTAAACAAACTCACCAGCCATCGCCCTGGATGAACGATTACGGGCAGTTTGCTATAATGCCGGTTACCAAACATTTAAAAGTATCGCAAAATGGCAGGGCAAGCTGGTTTTCGCATAAGGCCGAGATTGCCAAACCATATTACTACAGCGTGTATCTTGCCGATCATGATGTAACTACCGAGATCACCCCGACCGAAAGGTCGGCCCAGTTCAGGTTCACCTATCCTAAAACCGACAGCTCATTTATTGTGATCGATGCGCAAAATAAAGGCTCGTATGTAAAGATCATCCCCGGTGAGAAAAAGATTGTGGGTTACTCTACCAAATACGCCCGTGGCCCTTTAAAAAATTTCAAAAACTATTTTGTTATTTATGTAGACAAGGCAATAACCCTGGCACAAACCTACAGTGATACCACATTAAGCGACGGGCTTGAACTGAAGGCCGAACATGCAAGCGCGTTGATCGGCTTTAAAACTGTACATGGCGAAAAGGTACATTTAAAGGTAGCTTCATCATTTATTAGTATAGAACAAGCCGAGCTAAACCTTAAAAGAGAAGTTGGTAACGATAGTTTTGATGTTACCGAGCAAAAAGCAAAAAACGTTTGGAACAAAACCCTTAGCCGCTTAACCGTTGAAGGTGGTACTATCGATCAAACGCGAACCTTTTACTCATGCCTTTACCGCATGGTTTTCTTCCCTAACAAATTGTATGAGATAGATGCTGATAATAAAATTGTGCATTACAGCGCGTCGACAGGTAAAGTGTTCCCGGGATATAAATTTGCCGGTACAGGCTTTTGGGATACCTTCAGGGCTTTATATCCTTTCCTGAACCTGGTTTATCCATCTATCAATAAAGAGATGCAGGAAGGCTTGATTAACGATTATAAAGAAGGAGGCTGGCTGCCCGAGTGGTCGAGCCCCGGATATTCTGCTGTAATGATCGGCAACAACTCTGCCTCGGTAGTATCCGAAGCTTATTTAAAAGGTGGCAAGGGCTATGATATCAATACATTATACGAGGCCTTGATCCATGGCGCTAATAACAAAGGCCCGGCAGCCACAGGCCGCGAGGGTGTGGAGTATTATAACAAACTGGGATATGTACCCTACGATGTAAAGATCAACGAAAATGCCGCCCGTACACTGGAGTATGCCTATGACGATTTTACTATTTATAAATTAGGCAAAGCCTTAGGTAAGCCGGCAGCTGAGACTGATGTTTATAAAAAGCGCAGCATGAACTACCGTAACCTTTTTGACCCCACTACCGGGTTAATGCGCGGTAAAAATAAAGATGGTTCATTTGAAACACCGTTTAGCCCGCTAAAATGGGGCGATGCCTTTACCGAGGGTAACAGCTGGCATTATAGCTGGAGTGTTTTTCATGATATCCAGGGCTTGATTAACCTTATGGGCGGAAAAAAGCAGTTTATAACCAAGCTTGATTCTGTATTTACCCTGCCGCCAATTTTTGATGACAGCTATTACGGCGAAACTATTCATGAGATCCGCGAGATGCAGATTGTAAATATGGGCCAGTATGCACATGGTAACCAGCCCATCCAGCACATGATTTACCTGTACAACTACGCAGGTGAGCCCTGGAAAACCCAATTGCATGTGCGCGATGTAATGAACAAGTTGTACAAAGCAACACCAGATGGCTACTGCGGCGATGAGGATAACGGGCAAACGTCGGCCTGGTACGTGTTCTCGGCAATGGGTTTTTACCCTGTTACCCCTGCAAGCGATCAGTATGTATTGGGAGCGCCACTGTTTAAGAAAATTACTCTTAAGCTCGAAAACGGTAAAACGGTTGCTATAAACGCAGCTAATAACAGCTATGCCAACCGGTACGTTAATACCGTGAACTTTAATGATAAGCCTTATGATTTTACCTGGTTGAGTCATAAGGAATTATTAAAAGGTGCTACCATCAATTTTAACATGGCTCCGCAACCTAATAAAACAAGGGGGATAAAGGATAGCGATGTGCCATATTCGTTATCGAATGAGAAATAGAAGCCCCCTAACCCCCTAAAGGGGGAATTTTAAATGAAACCCGAAGTCATGCCGAACTTGTTTCGGCACCCCATCTGCAAAGTGTACGGCATAACGGTCACCTGCCCTGTGGGATCCTGATCCGACCGGTTGGCGGACAGGATGACTTAGTGCTACATAAGAAACCATGAACAAACTACTAAAAATAACAATCACATTGGCGGCGTTTCTTAACGCTGCCAATGTTGTTTTTGCGCAAAAAAAGCAAATCTATACAGTGGCCGACGCCCATGCGCATAACGATTATGTAAATAAGAACCCGTTTTATGGGGCCTATGATAAAGGTTTTGGTTCTATTGAGGCAGATGTGTTCGCCGTTAAGGGTAAACTGATGGTTGCCCATTCCGAAAAAGAGATCAGGGCAGAACGTACATTGAAAAAAATGTATATCGATCCTTTGGTAAAAAAACTCAAGGTGGATACCGCGAGGCAGTTAAGGCTCCTGATTGATTTAAAGGTAGATTACCATATCCTGATGCCTTTGATTATAAAGGAACTGGAGCCATTGATGGATTACGCTGTGGTTAACGGATTGCCTGGCAGGTTGCATGTAGTAATAACCGGCGGGGTACCGCCAGCGGCCGAGCTTGCTAATTACCCAACCTGGCTCACCTTTGATGTTGGTCACATAACAGGATTTACCCCGCAGCAATGGCAGCGCATAAGTTTGCTGAGCTATAATTTTACCAAATACAGCCAGTGGAAGGGCAGGGGTAAAATCTCCAAGGCTGAGACTGCCAAATTGCTTGGTGTAATTGATAGCGTACACAATGCCGGTAAAATGATCCGCTTTTGGGAAACGCCGGATAACAAAACCGCATGGCATGCCTTAATAGGCTTAGGCGTTGATGTGATAGGCACAGACAAAGTAGAAAAAATGGGCAACTTTTTAAATGACAGGAATAAAAAGGCGCTAAAATAGCCTAATGCCATTCCTCGCGGTAAACAAATTTGGGCATTTGCCAATTGTATTTGATGGATAATAAACGCAGCGCAAGGCCAATGGTGCAGGCTATAATAATAGCGACACCTGCAGGTGCGCCCAAATATTCTATACCCAGATATGCCGCCCCGGTAACAATAGCAGCACTGGCGTAAACTTCTTTGCGAAACAACAGCGGCACTTCGTTACACAGTACGTCGCGCAATACACCACCTGCGCAACCCGTTATCATCCCGCTTAATAGAATGATGGTAGCAGGCAGGTTTATTTCCTGGGCTATCTGGCAACCTATAATGGTAAACACTACCAAACCCAAAGCATCAAGATACAGGAAAAGCGTTTTCATTTTGGTCATGAGCCTGGCTATTACAGCAGCCAGTATAGCGGCCCCTGCGGTTATCAACAGGTATTCGGGGTGTTCAACCCAGCTCATGGGGTAATGGTTAAACAAAATATTACGCACAGTACCGCCTCCTAATGCGGTAACCCATGCTATAATACAAACGCCTACCCAATCCATGTCCCTTCGCCCGGCAGATAGGGCAGCAGTCATGGCTTCGGCAATAATAGCTATGATGTATAAAATGTGCAGCATGGATGATGTATTAAGGCTTGTTTAACAAATATAATTATTTGAGGACTACTCACTTTCCAGTTGGCGGGGGCGCGCAGACAACCAATTTTTCCCATCTACAAAACGGGAAACCAGCATCGCGGCTACAGTATCGCCTGTGGCATTTAGCAAAGTTGCCATAGGATCAACCAATGTCCCTATGATCATGGCCGGGGGTAGGGCCTCGGGCGGGAAACCGTAGGCTGATATGAACAGCAATTCGCCAATATAGCCACCGTTGGGGATGCCGCCTTCTACCAAACTAACCAAAACCGTCATGGCCAGGGCAATAGCTATGGTATCGGCACTGTTAAAACTTTTACCAAACAAGGCAAACACCACAGCCATTTTTACAATGGATGAGATGCTTGAACCATCTTTATGCAGCGTACCACCCAGCGGGATGGTAACGTTGGCAATAACATCTGAGATGCCCATTTTTTTTGCCGCATCAAGGTTTGCCGGTATGGTGGCAATGCTGCTGCAGGTGCCCACCGCTGTTGCCGATGGGATAATGTTATTACGCCAGTATCTTTTTACGGCAGTTACGCCGCCTGCTATAAACGCGTAAAGACTAAATATCACCACAAAATAAAATGCACCAACACCATAGTACAAAGCCATTGAGCGGGCATATCCTCCAAATAATTGCGGACCGAATACACCAACCTGGTAGGCAAAATAGGCCCCCAAACCAATTGGGCCCAGTTTCATGATAAGGATAAATATATTTTTAAACACCTCGTTACCGCTATGTAGAAAACGTGCGAAGGCAGCACCTTTTTCACCCGAGCGTAGGGTGGCAAAACCTATCAGCACCGAAAATATGATCATGGCCATCATGCTTTTACGGGAGAGCAGCTGGTAAAATTCGCTGGTAGTGAACAGATTGGTTAATTGATCGCCAAGTGGTTTTTTAACAATGGCCTCGGTGATTGGGCTGGCCACCAAATGCTGGTGTATGGGGAAGATCCAGATGGCGATAATAGTTATTATGGCTGCAACAAGTACGGTGCCTACAAATACAAGCGAAGTAATACCCAATAATTTACCCAGTTTATTAGAGCTATCCAATCCCGCAATGGCCGAYGCGATAGCGAAGAAAACCAGCGGAACAACCGCTGTAAACAGCAGGTTAAGGAAAATATCGCCTATGGGTTTGATGATGTTAACCTTATCACCCAAAAATATACCGGCAATACTGCCGGCTATAATGCCCCCTATCAGGAATATGATGCCTTTATAACTCTTAAACCAACTATTCATTTAGCTAATATAATAATATAGGGCATATGTGGTGTGGCACTGTCAAAAAACAAAATGCAGAATCACATATTTGCGTCTCGCGTATGGCAATTTGTTATATTAGCAGCCAATTTTTATATAAATGCAGATTGATAAGGCCGGGGAATTTATACTGAATAAAATAAACCGGGAACTCCCGGCTCATTTTTATTACCACAATGCCATACATGCCGAAGATGTTTACGCAGCGGCTAAACAAATTGCATTAGAAGAGGGGATAAGCGGGGAGGATACAGCCTTGTTGTTAACAGCCGCCCTGTTTCATGACGCTGGTTTTCTGGTGCATGGGCAGCAAGATCATGAAATCAATTCCTGTAAAATTGTACGTGAATACCTGCCGGGGTTTGGTTATTCAACTGAAGAGACAGATCAGATCTGTGATATCATTATGGCCACTAAGCTGCCCCATGACCCGAAAAATAAACTGGGCGAAATTATTTGTGATGCTGATTTGGATTATTTAGGCCGGAATGATTTTTTTATACTTAGTAAAAGGTTATTTTCGGAACTTGTAATAACCCAAAAACTGGATAATAAACAGGAGTGGGATAAACAACAGGTAAGCTTTCTAAAAAGTCATCATTACTTTACCAAAACAGCTATCGGTTTAAGGGCGGCTACCAAGGAAAAGCATCTGCAGGAAATAATTAAAACATTAATTTAAAACACTATACATGTCTAAACCGGAGCATAGTTTACCTGAAATAATTAAGGATGTAGTTACCGTAATTATAGGGATCTTATTTTGCGGCTTTGCCTTAAAAGGCTTCCTGGTCCCCAACAAATTTTTTGATGGCGGAGTAACCGGTATTTCCCTGCTCATTCATGAGCTTTACCATATCAATATCGCATTTGTTATTGTAATTGCCAATATCCCCTTTATCATCATGGGGATGTTCCAGGTAAACCGGGCATTCGCATTTAAAACCTTTGCCTGCGTTGTTGCATTGGGCATTTGCCTGCATTATGTGCCTTACCCGGTTATCACATCTGATAAGCTGCTGGTATCTATATTCGGTGGGGTGTTTATGGGCCTGGGCGTAGGGCTTTCCATCCGTGGAGGCTGCGCACTTGATGGTATCGAAATTTTGGCTCTTTACACGCTTAAACGCAGCAGCTTTACCATCAGCGAGATTATTTTAGGTATCAATATCATTATCTTTTTAATCGCCGCCTTTGAACTCGGGCTTCCAACGGCATTGTACTCTATATTAACCTATTATACCGCTTCGCGTACCATAAGTTTTGTAATTGATGGTTTAGAAGAATATACCGCCGTTAATATCATATCCGGCCAAAGTGAGATTATTAAAGAAAAACTGGTTATGGAGCTTGGCCGCGGTATCACTGTTTACAAAGGCGAGCGCGGTTTTTTAAAAGAAAGCTTTGATGTACACCAACCGGTTGATATCATTTTCACCGTAATAACCCGCTTTGAGGTTCGCCGCCTAAAAAACCTGGTCCACAGTATAGATCCCAAGGCTTTTGTATTTACAAATAGCATTAAGGAAGCAGCAGGCGGGGTGCTAAAGAAAAGGGTAAGGGAACATTGATTTGAAGTGAGTTGTGAGTGGTGAATAGTGAGTAGTTAATTCAATATGCTTAAACATACAACTACTCACTACTCACAATTCACCACTCACCATTCACTAACTCACTACTTCATAAATTTCCACCGCTTTCGCCTTGTTTTTCAGACTTACTTCGCCAATCTTTTTTAATTCGAATGATTCTTTGGCTTTGTGGTACACTTCTTCGGTTACAATGATCTGGTTGGCCTGGGCTACCCCCTGCAGGCGCTGGGCCAGGTTTACCGCATCGCCAATTACCGTATAGTCCAAACGTTTTAACGAAGCCGAACCAATATTGCCCGAGATCATCTCGCCCGAATTAATGCCGATGGATACTTCGGGCTTAAAGGTTTTATTACCATATTTAATTGCTTCGGTAGCATGCATTTTTTCGCGCACGGCAAGGGCGGCATCTATGGCGCGGTCAAGGTGGTATTCTCCGCGAAATATAGCCATTACTGCGTCGCCCATAAATTTATCAATATGGCCGTTTTGAGCAATAATTTCTTTAACCATCACGTCAAACAGCTTGTTCAGCAGGTTTACTACGGTATTAGCAGGTACATGCTCGGATATAGCCGTAAAGCTGCACACATCAATAAATAATACGGTGGCATCTATCGTTTCGTTACTCAGCAGGCTGTTCTCAAATTCCTTGGTAGTCATAAAGTTGAGCACATTCTCATCTACATACATTTTAAGAATGTTATTCTCCTTAATGGCCTGCATGGTTTTCTTCAGTTCTACAACATGCAATAAAGTTTTTTCGATGGTGATATCCAGGTCGTCAAAGTTTACCGGCTTACACACAAAATCAAAGGCGCCACGGTTCATGGCGGTACGGATGTTATCCATATCGCTGTAGGCCGATACCATTACCGCTTTTAGGATAGGGTTGCACTCGGGCAGTTTGGTAAGCAGGGTAAGGCCATCCATTTCGGGCATATTGATGTCGCTCAATACCATATCAATATCAGGTTCCTCGGCAAGTTTGATTAATGCTTCAAAACCATTGTGGGCGAATACAAAATCATACACCTTTTCGCGGATCTTTTTCCTGAATTTTTGTTTTATGAGTAATTCCAGGTCTAATTCGTCATCAACCACCAGTATCTTGGCCATTATTTATTGTTCTATGTGTTTTAGTTTTTCCTTTAAATTATTAAAATCAAGCGGTTTGGTTAAAAAATCGTCGGCGCCCAATTCCATCGACCGCTTATAATTCTCGTCATCGCCATAAGCGGTAATCATCATCACAACCGGTGGCGGTTTTTCATAAGTATGCCTTATTTTATCAAGAAGCTCCAGGCCGGTCATCCCGGGCATGTTGATGTCAGATAAGATCAGCACCACTTCAGAATGATTAACTGCCAGAAATGCCATCGCTTCCTCGCCTGATAGCGCAAAATTAAACTCAGTTTCCCCGCTTTTTATCTCTTTGCGAAAACGTTGCAAAAACAGTGGTTGTACATCCGCCTCGTCATCAACAACAAGTATCTTCATATGTAAATATAATCCAAAGTTAAATTTTGTGTTTATTTATTAAAGATAGTTAAAGCATAATTCTTGTCAGCTTGTATGCTAAATACTATTAATTAGCTTTTATATCAGGAATGGTAATGATGAACCGGGCAAATTCACCTTCTGCAGTCTCAACCTTCAAGTCGCCGCCATGGCCTTTGGTGATGATGTCATAACTCATAGATAAGCCTAACCCGGTTCCCTGCCCGGTTGGTTTGGTGGTAAAAAACGGCTGGTATATTTTATCCAATACCTTTTGTGGTATGCCGGTACCATTATCGCTTACCGTTATTTCAACCGCGCTTAAGCCCGCCGGGTTTTTAATCTTTTTGGTGACTACGCTTACAGTAGGTTCATAACCGGCAATGTTCTGCTTTTTCTTTTCGGCAACGGAATAAAAAGAATTATTAAAAAGATTGAGCAATACCCTGCCCAGATCCTGCGGAATGGCCTCAATTTTACCAATGCTTTCATCAAAGCTGGTTTTCATGCCGGCATTAAACATTTTGTCTTTAGCCCGCAAACCGTGGTAGCTTAAACGCAGGTATTCATCGGCAAGGGCATTTACATCAGTAGGTTCTTTTTTACCGGTAGTAGTGCGCGAGTGTTGCAGCATGCCTTTTACAATGGCATCGGCACGTTTGCCATGCTGGTTTATTTTGGTAAGGTTTTGGGTGATATCGCTTATGATGTCATCTGCTTCCTGCTTAACATCATCGGGCAATTTGCTAAATACCTCATCCTTTAACTCATCCAATAATTCAATACTTACCTCGCTAAAATTATTTACAAAATTTAAAGGGTTTTGAATTTCATGGGCTATACCAGCGGTAAGCTCACCTAATGAAGCCATTTTTTCCTGCTGTACCAGTTGTGCCTGGGTGCTTTTAAGTTCGGCGAGGGTAGTTTGTAATTCCTCTTTTTGGTTGGTAAGCTCGGCAGTGCGTTGTTTTACCTCACTTTCCAGGTTAACTTTCATGGCCGCCATCATCCGGTTTTGCTCCTCCTCATTGCGGCGTTTTACGCGCTCGGTTTCAAGTGCTTTGGCCTGCTTGCGGTTTATCCACCACATGGCAAAAACCCAAAGCATAGTAAAGTTTATAAAGTTGTTAAAAAGTTCTTCGTGATTCTCATGAAATTTGGGTACAACCAGCAATATAAGGTCGCTTACAATAACAGCGGCAGCAAAAGGAAGCACCCAGTTAATGATGGACCTATTTTCTTTAAACTCAGGCCTTGTAAAGGGCAACGAAATTAGCCAGACTAACAACACGTGACCTGCCCATCTGATGAGTCCTTCTTTTTCAAGAAAAATGCTCCCCATCATTATGGCAACCGCGCCATATAAAACATACATCAGGTACTTATCCCATTCGCTAACAATACCCCTGTCTTTTAAACTTTTGCGTAGCTGGGTACAAAGAAAAATGGTTACAGCGGGTTCTACTCCTATCATAAAGAATCAAATTTTCAATTTGCGCCGGATGTTTAGGCAAACAGTTTTAAAACTAATATTTTATTTGCATTAATCAGAATTTAATAGAGAAATCAGGAAGCCCACTACATCACCAGGCTGTTTTTTTTATACGATCCGGGTGTTTGCCCGGTAATATTCCTGAATACCCTTGAAAAATAGGCAAGGCTTTCAAAACCGGTTTCGGCGGCTATATCATAAAAAGGCAGGTTGGTTGTGCTAAGCAACAATTGCGCCTGCTCAATACGTTTTGATTGGATATAAGGTAATGGCCGTTCTCCTGTATTTTCAAAAAACAGGCGCGAAAAGTAGTCAGTATTATGATTGGCCCGCTTGGCAAGGTGGGCTACGGTAATGTTTTGTTGCAGGTTGGTTTGTATGTAATTTATAGCATCTGATATTTTAGAATGAATGATGCTTTTATCTTCCATTAAAAAAACATCCGGTTTTAAAAACATCGATACCAGTTGCAAAAGCAATCCATAGGTTTCCATATAAGCATGGGCATGCATTTGTTCGTTCAATTCCTCAAAGGTTTTTTGTACCGGGCGCTTCTCATACACCTTTGGATTGTAGGATATATACAAAGTCCGGTTGGGGTTTAAATGCAGTATGCGTTTAAAATATTGCAATGCATTATCTGTAGCTTTTATTTTAAATAACTTGCGGTTGGATGAAAATAGAGATGCCCCATCAATCGATTCTTCGGCAAAGCAGATATAGTACTGACTTAAATAGTTATCACAATAATAATTGCAAGTAGTAAAGCTTGGTATAAGATATACAAATTCTGGTTCCAGTTTAATGCTGCTGTCGGCATTATATAGTAAACCTTCGCCACCATCAATATAGTACAGTCGGTAAAAGGTACTGGTCACGTTTTTATAGTTCCAGTTTTTGTTCAGCTCTACATGGTCGGTATTCAGCAAACTAAAAGTCGATCTTAAAATGCTTCTGTTCATTAGCCTATAATGATTGCAATGTAAACAAAAATTATAGACAAGCAATTTAAAAAAGTCGGATTTGTGCTAACTTAAGTTGTGTTTGTGAAATTTTTATCCGATTACACCATGTAGATTTATCTTAATTATAAACCAGGTAATTTACTTCATGCGAAGACCATTTTTTATACTGCTTAGTGTTGTATTGGTATCAGGAATTGCATTATACTTTTATTCATCGTCGGTTGATTTGCCGCCTGATGTGAAGGTGGCCTATGATGCATTACCCGGCAAACTTGATTATAATATCGACGTAAAACCCATCCTTTCTGATAAATGTTTTGCCTGCCACGGCCCCGATAAAAATAAACAAAAAGCAGGGTTAAGGTTAGATATCGCGGAATTCGCTTATGCCGAACTGCCCGAGGATAAAGGTAAAGTGGCCATTGATCCGGGCAATTTGGATGGCAGTGAGTTTTTTCACCGCATCTTGTCTGATGATCCTAAGTACATGATGCCTTCACCCGAATCGCACCATACCCTTACAGCTAATGAAAAGGCCGTGCTGATTAAGTGGATTAAAGATGGGGCGGTATATAAACCCCACTGGGCATTTGTAAAACCCGTAAAACCGGATGTGCCCGATGCAGACGGTAAGGTTAACAACCCTATTGACAATTTTATACAGGCTAAGCTAAAACAGCAAAAACTTCAACCGTCTAAAGAAGCCGGTAAGGAATTGTTGTTGCGCCGTGTATCGCTCGACCTTACAGGTTTGCCTCCAACATTGGAGGAGATAGATGATTTTTTAAAGGATACCTCACCCAATGCTTATGAAAAACAGGTAGACCGCCTGCTGAAATCGCCACATTATGGTGAAAAAATGGCTGTTGACTGGCTGGATGTTGCCCGTTATGCCGATTCGCATGGCTATACGGTGGATAGGATCAGGGATATGTCGCCCTACCGCGATTGGGTGATCAAAGCTTTTAACACCAATTTTAGTTACGATAAATTTATCCAATGGCAACTGGCCGGCGATTTGATGCCGCACCCCACGCGCGATATGATCATCGCCACTGCATTTAATCGTAACCATCAGCAAAATATGGAAGGGGGAATCATCGAGGAAGAATTTCAAACCGAATATGTGGTAGACCGCACAAATACTTTCGGTAACGCGGTGCTGGGGATGTCGGTAGGTTGCGCCAAATGTCACGACCATAAATTCGACCCTATTTCGCAAAAGAACTATTACGAACTGTTTAGCTTTTTTAATAATGTGAAGGAGGCCGGGCAGATATCTTATGACGATGCACTGCCAACGCCAACGCTGATGTTACCTACAAAACAAAAGGAGAAGATTTTGCAATATATTAATAACAATATAGTGCAGGAACAACACATTATTAAGCAAACCCAAAGTAAGGCGACAACCGGTTTTGATAAATGGCTTACTGATGGCAACTATAAAAAGCTTGCTGCCGATAAGATCCCCGGTAATGGTTTGCAGGCTTATTACACATTTAATAATGGCGACCTGGTAAATAAGGTTAATCCTAAAGATATCGGTGTAATGAAACGCGAAACAGGCCAGCCCGGTGATGCTGCTGTGTTTGAAAACCGGGGCAATGGCAAAGCATTAGTACTAAATGGTGATACCTGGTTTGATTTAAATAAGGCAGGTATTTTCAGGAGATCGCAGCCATTTAGTATCGGCATTTGGGTAAATATCCCCAGGCAACTTACAGAGAGCGTAATATTCCATAAAAGCAGTGCAGAGCGTTTATATAATTTCAAAGGATATCACCTCTACCTAAAAAATAATAAGCTGGAACTGAATATGACGCATACCGGTCCTTCAAATGCTATCACCAGGGTGAGTATCAGCGATGTTCCGCGCGATAAATGGATCCAGCTGACGGCAACTTATGATGGTTCATCAAAAGCTGGCGGTTTTAAACTGTACCTGGATGGCACCGAAATGAAGATGGAAACCACTATGGATGAGCTTACAAAAGACATCCTGTTCACGGGCGGATCGCAACCGGGTTTGCAGATAGGAGCATGGTGGCGGGGCCGTGGATTTAAGGATGGCAAGGTGGATGATATTACCGTTTATAACCGTACCCTTACACCGTTTGAAGTGAAAACCCTGGCACAAAAGGCAAACTGGGCACAAATTGCAGGGAAGGATAAAACTGCATTATCACCGGCCGAGGTTGCTGATCTGAAAACGTATTACTTAACCGCTGTTGATCCCGGTGTGCTTGCCGAAGATAGCAAATTAACCGCGCTAAGAACTACTTTATCCGACTCGACCGAGAATATTGAGGAGCTTATGGTGATGCGGGAAATGCCAAAGGCTAAAAAAACGTTCCTGCTTAAACGGGGTAATTACGATATGCCTGGCGAACAGGTTTATCCTAATACGCCGGAAGCTATATTGCCTTTTCCTAAGGATTTGCCTAAAAACCGATACGGATTGGCGCAATGGGTTACTAATCCAAATAATCCTTTAGCGGCGAGGGTAGCAATGAACCGTTTCTGGCAGAACTTTTTTGGTACAGGAATCGTGAAAACCGCTGAAGATTTTGGCAACCAGGGCGAAATGCCAAGTCATCCCGAACTGTTGGACTGGCTGGCCACTACCTTTGTTGAATCGGGATGGAATGTGAAAGCTTTAAATAAGATGATCGTAATGTCGGCAACTTACCGGCAGGATTCACGTGCTACAAAGGAGGTAGCGGAGAAAGATCCGGAGAACCGTTATCTGTCTCATGGTCCCGCGTATAGGATGCAGGCCGAGATGATTCGCGACAATGCATTATTAGCCAGTGGATTGCTAAATACCAGGATAGGTGGAAAAAGTGTAAAGCCATACCAACCTGAAGGTTTATGGGAAATAAACAATACCAGTTATACACCCGATACCGGTAAAGCGGTTTACAGGCGCAGCTTGTATGTAATCATCAAACGATCAGTACCAAACCCAACGCTTGCAACATTCGATGCCTCATCACGCAGTTATTGCATTATGCGCAGACAAAAAACCAATACTCCGCTACAAGCACTGGTTACTCTAAACGATCCCACTTTTGTTGAAGCTGCCAGGGTAATGGGCGAGCAGATGGCGCGTTCCGGCGATAGTCGTACAGCTATTACTGCCATCTATCGCAAATTAACAGGGCGAAAGCCTATGCTAAATGAAGTTAACCTGTTGCTTACCCTGCAGCAAGTGGAGTTAAAGAAATTCAGAGAACATCCCGAAAAACAAACGGGGTGGCTAAATGCCGGTCAGTATAAGATAGATAAAAAGCTTGATACTGCTTTAATTGCGGCCAACACAGTTGTTGCCAGCACGATATTAAATTCAGATGCATCATTAACCAAAAGATAAAAGAATATGCCAGATTTTCACCATGATGAGGAGTTTAGGCTTCATACGCCCGAATTTAATGAGCTCAACAAAAAACTCGATAGGCGGAACTTCCTGACCAAAACCTCGCTGGGTTTGGGGGCGTTAGCTGTCGGATCGTTATTTGGGAGCAGTCTTTTTGGTAATTCGCCTAAAGCAGCACCTGGTTCATCTGGCGATCTGGAGGCTGACATTTTAAAAGCCTTGCCGCACTTTGCGCCAAAGGCAAAAAGGGTAGTATACTTGTTCCAGAGCGGCGGGCCATCCCAGTTTGAAACTTTTGACTATAAGCCCAGATTAGCTTCGATGCTTGGCCAAAACCTGCCCGATTCGGTGCGTAAGGGACAACGACTTACAGGGATGAGCGCCAACCAAAGTGCCCTGCCCATGGTGCCGTCGTACTATAAATTTAACCAGCATGGCCAAAGCCAAACGTGGATGAGCGAGCTGATGCCCTTTACGGCGCAGGTAGTTGATGAGTTATGTATCGTAAAATCAATGCATTCAGAAGCTATTAATCACGATCCTGCAATTACCTTTTTTCAAACAGGTAACCAGTTGCCAGGTCGTCCTTCTATCGGTTCGTGGATTAGCTACGGTTTGGGATCGGATAATAATAACCTCCCAACTTTTATTGTCCTGGTATCCAAAAATGGGCAAAAAGACCAGCCTTTGTACGCCCGTTTGTGGGGTAATGGATTTCTGCCATCCAAACACCAGGGAGTTCAGTTCAGGGCAGGGAAAGATCCTGTTTTGTTTCTCAATAATCCCGATGGTTATGATGGGAAGGACAGGAAAGAGATGCTTGAATATTTATCCAAACTAAATCAGATGCAAAATGCGGCCTACGGTGATCCGGAAGTGGAAGCAAGAATAGCTCAATACGAAATGGCCTATCGCATGCAAACATCGGTACCCGAAGTAATGAGCACTGCCGATGAGCCTGATGAAGTTTTTGAAATGTACGGCCCCGATAGTCGCGACTCGGGTACCTATGCAGCCAATTGTTTGCTTGCGCGAAAATTGCTTGAAAAAGATGTGAAATTTGTGCAGCTCTACCACCAGGGATGGGATCAGCATTCAAGCCTGCCTTCGGCAATTGCAACGCAATGCAAAGCTACCGACCAGGCAACCGCCGCCCTGATCAAAGACCTGAAACAACGCGGATTGCTGGAAGATACCCTGGTAATCTGGGGAGGCGAATTTGGTCGTACCGTTTATTCGCAGGGTAAATTGACAGCCAATGATTATGGCCGCGACCACCACCCGCGCTGCTTTACCATGTGGATGGCCGGCGCCGGGGTAAAGCCCGGTATAAGCTACGGCGAAACCGATGACTTTAGCTATAACATAGTGAAAGACCCGGTGCATGTGCATGATTTTCAGGCCACGCTGATGCACCTGATGGGGATAGATCACGAAAGACTTACCTATAAATTCCAGGGAAGGCGTTTCAGGCTTACGGATGTGGAAGGAAAAGTTGTGAAAGATATATTGGTTTAGTGTCAGGTAGTTAGTATCAAGTATTCAGTAGCAAGTAGGATTCTGCATACGGCTTTTCAAACTTGCTACTGAATACTTGATACTAAAACGTATTTGTACATACAAATGAGAAAAATAAACCTGATATTAGAATCTATTAATCAAGTCAAGGCCTCTGCCTGTCTTGATACCAATTACTAACTACTAAATTAACCATGGAGAACTCAAGAAGAGATTTTATAAAAAAAACGGCCAT
Source organism: Mucilaginibacter sp. P5_A6 (assembly GCF_056400585.1). Taxonomy (NCBI): domain Bacteria; kingdom Pseudomonadati; phylum Bacteroidota; class Sphingobacteriia; order Sphingobacteriales; family Sphingobacteriaceae; genus Mucilaginibacter; species Mucilaginibacter sp. P5_A6. Next base: position 165,474 of record NZ_JBFUKZ010000010.1, read on the forward strand.
TGCATCGGCTTTGGTTGCCGCATCGCCGGTAAACAGCTTTGCTATTTTACACAAGGATTTAAAACCGGATGATCAAACCATCGGTCAGGGTGGTTTTACATACAAAGTTGATAGAGGATGGGCCAAAATCAGCGTAAACAGTCACCCGCTGGCCAACTGTCATGAAATGGTTCAGGATAGTAAAGGTCGTTTGATTATGCTGGGTGATCATACCCAGAATAACATCCTGATATTTGATAAATCGGGCAAACTGCTGGATTACTGGGGAACTGCCTTACCGGGCGGTCATGGCTTAACCATAAGCAAAGAAGGGGGCGAAGATTTTCTTTTACTTACCGATTGCGGCTGGGCAGTTGATAAAACCGGTAATTCTTACGGGCAATCGGGCCAGGTATTGAAAACCACGGTTGATGGTAAATTGATATTTGCCATTGGTCACCCACGCACCATTGGTGTTTATAAAGATAATGAGCCCTTTAAACCAACTGAGACTGCTGTAGCCCCCAACGGTGATATTTATGTGGCCGATGGTTATGGATCTGATTATATTATCCATTACGATAGCAAAGGGCAGTACATCCGTCATTTCGGCGGGCATAACAATGCAAATAAAGAGCATAACCTGGTAAACGCGCATGGTATCACTGTTGATACCCGCGATAAAAATAATCCTACATTGATCTGTACCTCCCGCGAGGAAAATTGCTTTAAAGTATTTACCATGGATGGCAAGTTCATTAAACGGATTGATATGCCGGGTATGTACGTATGCCGTGCGGTAATTAATGAACAGAATATTTATGCGGGAGTTTGCTGGTCAAAAAATAGCAGCGGTCAGCGCTTTGATTATTCGGGCTTTGTAACGGTGCTTGATGGAAACAATAAAGTGATCTCAAATCCTGGTGGCACTGCGCCTGTATACAAAAATGGTGTTTTGCAGCCAACCTTACAGGCGGCGAACCCCGTTTTTCAGCATGGCCATGATGTTTGTATTGATGAGGACAAAAATGTTTATGTATGCCAGTGGAATGCTTATCATACGGCCCCGGTAAAATTAACCCGTGTATGACGTTAGCTAACATCTTTACTTTTGCCGGCCACCTGCATCCGCTTATTGTGCATTTACCTATTGGCTTTATTTTGCTTGCGGCTGTTTTTAATATTTTATCCTACAAAAAAAAGTATGAGAATTTAAAGCCTGCTGTATCTGTAACACTCCTCATCGGGTTTATATCGGCAGCAACGGCCTGCATATTTGGTTATGTGCTTTCCCTGTCGGGCGATTATGATAAGGCGGTATTAAGTCACCATAAATTTTCGGGGATTGTACTAACACTCATCTCCGGATTATTGTATGCCATCACTACCGATAGGTTTAAGAAAGAGCTATCCATGCCAGGTATGCTGTTTTCTTTTATGCTGATAGGTTTGGTGGGCTTGATGAGCTATAGCGGACACCAGGGGGCAAATCTAACCCATGGAAATGATTATCTTACTGTGCGCACACTAATGCAGGAGGTACGTGATAAACCAGTCAGCGTTCAAAGCGCTATGATATATGAAGACGTAGTTGGACCTATACTTCAAAAAAAATGTTCCCAATGCCACCAGGATGGCAAATTAAAAGGTAGATTTTCTGTAGAGAATTTGCAAACCTTATTAAAAGGCGGCAAAAATGGCCCTGCTGTAGTAGCAGGTAATCCAGTCGAAAGTGAACTTTACAAACGCGTTACGCTTGGTGCAGACGATAAAGATTTTATGCCGGCCGATGGTAAGCCGCCATTAACCAAAACCGAAATAAAGATCATCAAATGGTGGATAGAGAAAGYCGGTGCGGTACAAGGGAAAAATATGGCACAGCTTAAAAATACCGATTCAATAAAACAACAGATAGGAGCGTACCTTGGCTTTATTAAAGATGAAGGCAGCGAAGGAGAGGAAAAGGGTTTTATACAAGCCGTTAACCCGGATATTCCTTTAAATGTTGATACTTTAGCTATCGGTCGTTTACGGGCCAAAGGGTTAATGGTAAGGATGATGCTGAAAAAACCGGCTATGCTTGATATAACTTTGCCCGAAAAATCGGGGCTGAAAATAGAGCAGATCAAAAATGACCTGGTGCCGCTGGCAAAAAACGTAGTTTGGCTTAATTTATCAGGTAATGACTTTACTGATAATGATCTCGTTATCCTCAGATCATTTGCAAACCTCGAGAAATTACGCATMGGGAAAAACCCGGTGACAGATGGCGTTAGTAACAACCTGGCATCGCTTAAGCATCTTGAAGCTGTAAACCTGAATCAAACCAAAATAACCGATCTCGCAGTAAATAATCTGAAAAAAAATCCGGCCATAAAAAGAATCTACACCTGGGGTACGGCTGCTAAACAAGCAAATTAACCCAATACTAAATTATTGTATACACATTAATCAATGTTTTACAGTAAAATAAGCTTTTTGTCCATTACGGTAAATGATAATCCATTTCAAATAGTCTTTTGAATAGTCATTTTTACGAAATATTACGTAAACTTAACCGGTTACCATAACAGCAATAAAACTGACGATGAACAATCCTATTACAAAACAAACTATCATCTTGAAAAAGAAACTGATACCTTTTTTTATGTGTGCTGTTATTTTAAGCACATTAAATGCAATTGCTCAAAGCACATCAAAAACGCAAATCCCGCTTTCAGAATTACAGCAAAAATTTGTCGATCTGAGATTTGGCATGTTCATTCACTTTAATATTCCAACATACCAGGATGCCGACTGGCCTGATCCAGAAACACCTGCTGCTGCATTTAACCCAACAAAACTGGATTGTGTACAGTGGGCAAAGGCTGCAAAATCGGCCAATATGACTTATGGTTGCCTTACAACAAAGCATCACAGCGGTTTCTGCATATGGGATACCAAAACAACTGATTATAACGTGATGCATAGTCCGCTGAAGAGGGATGTGGTAAAGGAATACGCCAAAGCATTCCGCGATCAAGGTTTAAAGGTGATGTTGTATTATTCAATTTTGGATACCCATCACCGTTTACGCCCTAATATGATCCAGCCAAAGCATATTGATATGGTTAAAAAGCAAATTACGGAGTTGCTTACCAACTATGGACAGATAGAAGCCCTGATAATTGATGGATGGGACGCGCCATGGTCGCGAATCTCTTATGACGATGTACCGTTTGAGGAAATTTACAAACTGGTAAAATCGCTACAGCCAAACTGCTTGTTGATGGATCTTAACGGCGCCAAGTACCCGGCCGAAGGTTTATATTATACTGATATTAAAACTTATGAAATGGGTGCAGGTCAGCGTGTATCAAAAGAAACCAACAAAATGCCGGCACTGGCCTGCTTGCCTATACAAAGCAGCTGGTTCTGGAAAACTAATTTCCCTACAACCCCGATACGCGATGTAAACAAGCTGGTAAACGATGTATTGGTACCGCTTAATAACGCCAGCTGTAATTTTATCCTTAATGTGGCCCCAAACACCGATGGTTTAATGGATGATAATGCGCTTGCAGGCTTAAAGCAAATAGGTCAGCTATGGAAAAATGAAGGCCCGGTGGCTAAGTTAGGCGAAACCGGTGCGCCCATAATATCACATAACCTGGCTAAACATGCAGCAGCTAATTCAAGCTGGAGCGACGACTCGAATATTATGGACTTTGCCAATGACGATGATTTTGGATCATCCTGGCAATCAAACCCAAGGGTAAAAAGCCCATGGTACGAGGTAACTTTAAAGCCTGGTACCCCTTTTAACACAGTGGTAGTTTTTGAGAGTAAGCCAAACATAAAAAAATACAAGCTGGAGTATCTTGATGGTGCTACCTGGAAAACAATTTTTGAGGGCGAAAATCTTAGTAGGGTAAAAGTGAACCGCTTTAACCAGGTAAAAGGCGATAAGGTGCGCATGTCTATCCAAACATATGATAACGCCCCAAGTATTGCGGAGTTTGAGGTTTATAACGAAACGAAGTAGATATGCAGATGTACAAATTACAGATGTGAAGATCTCGTTTGAGTAATCAAATACTAACCCATTAAAAAACATAGCCTCATTTTTCAAAAATTTGAGGCTATTGTTTTATAACCTTTATAATAATTTATACAGCTGAAATTTGAAATCTGCACATTTGGCTCCCGAAATCTGCATATTTGCACATCTGAAATCTGAAATCCGCACATATGCATTTCATCTATCCGGCTTTTTTATTTGCATTACTTACGTTAGCCATTCCTGTACTTATCCATTTATTCAACTTTCGTAAGTTTCAGAAGGTAAATTTCAGCAATGTTCAATTTTTAAAGGAGATCCAGGAGCAGCAATCATCCCGCAGAAATTTAAAGGAAAGATTGATTCTTGCATCAAGATTACTGGCATTGGCTTTCCTGGTTTTTGCTTTTGCACGGCCTTTTATCCCTGCTCAAAACACTGCTAACGTGGGAAGGCTGAATACTGTAAGTGTTTTTGTTGATAATTCGTATTCTATGCAAACCCTTAACCGCGAGGGTTCGTTGCTGGATGATGCCAAACAAAAAGCCAAAGAAATAGCATCGGCATACAATATAAATGACCGTTTCCAATTGCTTACGCAGGATTTTGAAGGCCGCCACCAGCGCTTGCTGAGCCGTGATGAGTTTAATGACGAGGTAGACCAGGTAAAGATCAGCCCCCAAAGCCGTACCCTGCAGCAGATCGTTAGCAGGCAGCAGGGTTTATTAGAGACACAGCCGGGCGCCGCTAGATCAGTCTATATCATATCCGATCTGCAAAAAAACATGGCCGGTAAGCCTTTGAAAACCGATAGTGGCATAGTTATCAGTTTAATACAGCTTAAGGCGGGCAACCTGCCCAATGTTGCTGTTGATTCTGTTTGGCTGTTAAGTGCCATACATCGCCCCGGAGAAAGCGAAAAGCTGGTTGTTCGCCTGCATAATTATGCCGCCGAAAAGGCAGAGAAAATTCCACTTAAAGTATTAATAAACGGTGCCCAAAAAGCATTGGGCAGCTATACCCTCGCAGCACGGTCGGTACAAAACGATACATTGTCATTTATGGGCCTAAAGGCCGGCTGGCAACAGGGTGAAGTGCAATTACAGGATAATCCTGTAACTTTTGATAATAAGTTTTATTTCAGCTTTAATGTGGCGCAGCAGATGCCGGTTTTGTTGATAGATGGAGGTATATCCAACCCATATCTTAAGGCTGTTTTCGGGGCCGATCCATTTTTTAAAATCCAACGCACACCCGATGGTAATGTTGATTACGCTGCATTAAATAGCTACCCGTTAATTGCCATAAGTGATATTAAAGCCATTTCTTCGGGACTGGCCCAGCAATTAAAAACCTTTGTATCCAAAGGAGGCACACTGGTTATTTTTCCCCCGGTTGATATCGATCTGGCAAATTATCGCTTGTTTCTGCAAGTTATGAATGCTGCCTATCCCGAAAAACTAATAACCGAAGTAAGCAAGGTATCCGGCCTTAACCGCCAAAGCCCTGTATTTAAAAACGTTTTCGAAAGCTTTCCCGCAAACCCCGACCTGCCCGCGGTTAAAAAATATTACCAGTTAAGTACTTCGCACGGTACTCCAGATAACCTGATGACTTTAGCTTCCGGTCAGCCTTTTTTGGCTGGTTATGCCAGCGGGCGGGGCAAAATTTATGTATCTGCAGTGCCACTTCACGAGGATTTTAGCAATCTGCCAAGGCATGCCCTTTTTGTGCCGGTATTGTTCAGAATTGCTTTATTGAGCGGGCATGATCTGCCGCTGTTTTACACCCTGGGGCAGGATGAAGCTTTGGAAATACCACCTGTACAGATTAGCGAAAAGCAATTGCTTAAGCTAAGTAAAGGCGAACAAACCAGCATCCCGGACGTGCGACAGCAGGAGGGAAGCACGCTGCTTTATGTATCAGATCAGTTGCATCAGCCCGGAATTTATACTTTAAAAAAGCAGGATAGTACGCTGGCCGCGCTGGCCTTTAATGATAACCGCAGCGAATCTGACATGAGCTATCTTACTTCTTCTGCTTTAAAAGAATTTATGCCTAAAACAACCGCCTTAATTACAGGTGGTAATGCATCTTTAAAAGGTATTGTTACCGAAACAAATTTAGGTACACAATTATGGAAACTTTGTATAATTTTGGCATTGATTTTTCTGGCTGCCGAAATTTTGCTCATCAGGTACTTTAAACCCGATATGCAGGCTGCAAAGCAATCAGTTTAATCAACAAAAATCCTTAAAGCAGTGCTAATGAATTTGCTTATCAAATCTGCCACTATCCTTGATCCCGGATCACCTTTTCATCAACAAGTTGCCGATATTTTAATTAAAAACGGGGTTATCTCCCGCATTGCCGAAGATATTGAAGCCGATGCTGACCTGGTAGATGGCGAAGGTAAATATGTATCCCCCGGCTTTTTCGATCTTAACTGCAACATTGGCGAATTAGGGTTGGAAACCAAAGAGGATATGCGTACAGGTACCCGGGCAGCAGCCGCCGGCGGTTTTACCGGTGTGGCCATGATGCCAAACACCGTGCCGCCTGTACATTCAAAAGCCGAAATTGAGTACCTGCTTAATCGTGCAAAGGGCAACCTGGTAGATGTGTATCCTTTAGGAACCATATCGCACAAGCGCGAAGGAAAGGATCTGGCCGAAATGTACGATATGTATTTAAGCGGGGCCAAAGCCTTTACCGATGGCAACCGCCCTGTACAGGATGCCGGCCTTATGGAGCGTGCGTTGTTATATGCCCAGGGATTTGACGCGCTGGTTTTCTCGTACCCCGAAGATACCGCTATAGCAGGTAAGGCAAAGGTGAACGAAGGAGAGATCAGCACGCTACTGGGTATGAAAGGAATTCCTTCGCTGGCCGAGGAACTGATGATAGCCCGTGACCTTTATCTGGCCGAATACACGGTATCAAAAATACATTTCAGCACCATATCAACCGCCCGCTCTGTTGAGCTTATTCGCGAGGCTAAACGTAAAGGCCTGGAAGTTACCTGCGATGTGGCTGCCCATCATCTTGTGCTCACAGATGAAGCCTTGCTGGGCTTTGATAGTCAATATAAGGTAAAGCCTCCGCTGCGTACCAAAGATGATGTTAAAGCGCTTATAAAGGGCTTAAAGGATGGCACAATTGATGCCATTGTATCGCAGCATACCCCACACGAAATTGAGTTTAAGGATGTGGAGTTTGAGGTGGCCGAGTATGGTATAATAGGCTTCCAGACAACATTGGCGCTGGCCCTGTTATCAGGCTTGCCAGTGGAGTTATTGGTTGAGAAACTTTCCATCAACCCCCGGGAAATTTTAGGGGTGGAGGTGCCGGTAATTGCCGAAGGAGAAAAAGCCAACGTAGTGCTTTTTGATATAAATGCATCATGGGAATATAACAGCAAAAACAACCTGTCTAAGTCGATAAATTCACCCTTTGTGGGGCAGAACTTAAAGGGCAAAGTGCTGTTAACCTATAACAATCAACAAATACTTAAATAGAAAAACTATGATCGATCCAAAAATAGAAACGGCCTACCAGGCTGCCTTAGAGGCATTTTCTAAATATAATAGCTTTGATGCTACAGGACTAAACGCTGATTTCGGTGATGTTTTCGCATCAGACGAAGATTTTTTAACCAAAGTGGATGCTTTGGACGAAGTGTTTGACAATAATCCCCAGGTTGAGGTACTTCGCGAGGTGTTCTTTGATTTACTGCTGATCAATTTCTTTAGTGCTGACGTAAAGAAACTGGAAGAGGATTACCTGGATACCCCTGAATGGGAAGACATTGAAGAACAAACGCTTGATCGTGGCACCGAGCTGCTGAACCTGCTATTGTACCTTAACGAATGCGAAGACGAAGATATTGAACCAGAACTTGAAGACTACCTTAAAGAGTTTTTATTGGTTGATGAGGATGAGTTCCAGGATGAATACCGTATTTACGAACCCGTTATTGCCAACCAGATTCTGATGGAAAGTCCGGTTGAAGAAATAGCCAATGTAGCTAACAGCTTGCCGGAAGACTCTGAACTTGTCGAATTGTTTTACCCAATGATGTGCTTTTTTCAGAACACCGATCCATCGCCCGAAGCAAAAGCGGTAATAGCCGAAAACGCTTTGGAAAAAGATTTTGACATGGCTGTTTTAGAGATATTGGTTAATTTTCAATAAGGTAGTTTTTTAATAAATCCTAATGAGTATGAATGAAACAATGAGCTGGGAGCTTAAAAAATGGGGTATAATAAGTGGAGTGCTTTTAGGGTTTTTAGTCGCGTTTTTAGGCATATTTAGGTTTTATTACCTAACACAAATGGTAACTTCGCCTATTTTAATTATTACCGGTTATTTCGTTTTTTTTCCAATAGTATTGCCCGTTGGTATCGCTATTTACTTTATCATCAAACTTAGAACAAGAATTGGTGGTTACTGGAGTTTTAAACAGGCTGTCAGGGGGATATTTATTATTTTTTTAACAGCATACATTACCCAGTTTTTATTAAATGATATTCTTTTCGTAAAACTTGTTGAACCCAATATTCTTGATAAAACCGAGAAAGCACTAATTAACGCTGCCAAAACAGATTTTAAAAGCAGAAAGGTAAGCCAAAAGGATATTGATCAAAAAGTTAAAGAAATTCAATCAAACCTGATGGGGCAAAAGAAGCAAGCAACAATACCTCAAAAAGTACAAGAGATAGGCATCAGTATAATATTTTTATTTGTACTATCGTTGCTATTCGCCGGGTTTTTTAGGCGAGAGCTAATTTATTACAACCCCGATAGAGGTAATGAACCGATGGTTTAGTATTTTGTTTTCTTATTTAAGGCCCTTTCTTTAGTAAAGAAAGGGCCTGTTTTTATTTATAAAAATGGTGCAAAATAGCTTTATCCAAACGCGGGGCATAAATAAACATCCGGAAGTATAGCTGATTTATGAAATATTGGTTAATTTAGTTAAATAAAAAACCTAAAATCATGACAGTGAAAAAAGCAAGTCCATCACAACCCGCAATCAAATGGGCATTAATCAGCCTGGTAACATCAATAATAATTACCTACGCCTTTCAGTTTCTTAATGTCGATCCTAATTCTTCTGTTAAATACCTTAATTTTTTGCCTTTTATAGCTTTCTTGTTTTTAACACAAAAGGAGTACCGCGACAATCTTGGAGGTTATATGACCTTTGGTGAAGGTTTTTTATCGGGCTTTTTATATGCTGTTTTCACAGGCGTATTATCGGCCATTTTTACTTACCTGTACTATGCAATCCTAAGCCCCGAAATGGTTGAAAAAATGATTTCCTCTACGCAGGCTCAACTGGAAGCGAAAGGAATGTCGCAGGACCAGATAGATTCGGCCATGAATATAACCCGCAAATATTTCGCGGTTTTTGGCGCTGTAGGGGCTGTTTTCGGTTCTGCAATTATAGGTGCTGTTATAGCCCTTATTGGTGCGGCTATATTTAAAAAAGAACGTTCGCCATTTGATGTAGCCGGTTATGATGATTCGCAACCGGCAGCAGATCCTGCTGTTTAATATAAATTGATCTTATAATATTTTAGGCCCTTTCTGATAAGTGAGGGCCTTTTTTTATCAATTATTTTTTATATAAAATGCCTTGAAAATACTCCACCGTCGAAACACCTTTAACATACCTTACGTGCACCTTTAGATCACCTTAGTAATACTTGGTCATGCACTTTTGAATAACCTTTGTAATCTCTTGTTTTTTAATTAACTATTTGATAATAAGATTTTTGTGTCGGTATTTTTTGGTACGTGGGTTCCCTTCTCTTTAAGAAAGCCGGAAATTATTCTTCGGGAGAAACCTCGATTTTGTATGTATACAAAGTTACAAAAAATGTAAAAAATAGTCAATTAATGGTGCGAAAGGATTTTAAACTCCAGGTAACTATGTTGAGGGAACAGATGCAAACAAAACAGCCCGAAAGATAATCTCCCGGGCCGTTTAATATGTAGTAAGAAGCTCTTACTTCTTCATTACCTGTTTCACAATATCATTGCCAAAAACAAATACCATCAGCGTAACCAGTATAACAAAACCTACTATCTGGGCGCGCTCCAGGAACTTATCGCTTAACGGCTTACCTTTTATCATCTCCACGATGAGAAATACGGCATGGCCGCCATCCAGCGCCGGGATTGGCAACAGGTTCATTAAGGCCAATACCATTGATAAAAACCCTACAAGGCTCCAAAAATGGACCCAATCAATAGTGCTGCCGAACAGGTTGGCTATTGCAACCGGACCGCTTACTGCTTTATTAAATTTTACATCGCCTTTAAATATTTTACCTAAACCTTTGGCATTATCTGTAAAGGTGCTTATGGCTCTTGATGCGCCTATCGGCAACGAAGCAAAGAAGCCATATTTAATGGTCCTAATCTCTGGGAAATCCTTTTTAGACCGGGCGAAGCCTATGGTTCCATCGGGGGTTACCTGCACTTTTAAAGGTAAAATGGCATTATTGCGTTTAACGCCCAGTTCAACCAGTTTGCCTTTGTTAACCGAAAGCTGGTTTTGTATTTCGTCGAAAAAGGCAGTAGGCAGGTTGTTTAGGGATACTATGCTATCGCCTTTTTGTAAGCCTGCTTTTTTAGCGTTGCCGTATACAGAATCAACCGAGAATTTAGTACGGGGCATACGGCTTATAAATTCCTCAATCCCCTGATCGCTAAGGTCATTCAATATAGTACGTGGTACTGTAATGCTTTTTGTTTCGGTACCGCGCTGAACAGTGAAAACTGTGTTTTCAAGCAAAACTTTCGGGCTGGTAAGGTCGTCAAAGCGTTCAACGGTTTTTCCGTTAACAGCGGTTATTTTATCGCCGGGCAATAACCCAATTTTTTTACCAATTGCACCCGGTACAATACCATACTTAGCGCTTGAGTTTGGAATATAGCTTTCCCCAAAACGCATGGTCAGGATCCAGAATATCAAAATCCCAAGGATGATGTTTACCGTAACGCCGCCAAGCATCACGATTAAGCGCTGCCAGGCCGGTTTTGAACGGAACTCCCAGGGTTGCGGCGGACCGGCCAGTTGGTCGGTATCCATTGATTCGTCTATCATACCGGCAATTTTAACATAACCACCCAAAGGCAGCCAGCCAATACCGTATTCAACACCTTTATATGTAAATTTAAACAGGCTTATGTTCCATGCATCAAAAAACAGGTAAAACTTCTCTACTTTAATCCCGAAGGCACGTGCCGCTAAAAAGTGACCCAACTCGTGTAGGATTATTAAAATTGAAAGGCCCAGTACAAGCTGGCCCACCATTATCACTATACTCATTATTTATATTTATCTATTTAATAGTGTATTGCCTTTAACGGCAATTTTTGTATAAAATTTTGCGCAAAGATGCGTGTTTCTTCGTCAGTATTCAAATAGTCGGTTAAGGTTGGCTGTGCTATGTGCTTTATATGCTGCATGCACTCCTCAATAAGGTTGCTCATGGCCAAAAAGCCTATGCTGCTATTCAGGAAACCAGCCACAGCTATCTCATTGGCTGCATTAATAATACAAGGCATGTTTCCACCTTGTTTTAAGGCCTGGTACGCTAAATTAAGATTACGAAAAGTATCCAGGTCTGGTTTTTCAAAAGTAAGATTAGGATAATCGGTAAAACTAAAGCGTTTAAAATTATTTTGGATCCGGTCGGGATAAGTAAGTGCGTATTGAATAGGCAACTTCATATCCGGCAATCCCATTTGTGCTTTGATTGATCCGTCTTTGAACTGCACCATCGAGTGGATGATTGACTGCGGATGAACAACTACATCTATCTGGTCGGCTTCTATATCAAAAAGCCATTTAGCTTCTATTACTTCGAGGCCCTTATTCATAAGCGACGCCGAATCGATAGTGATCTTGGCGCCCATTACCCAGTTAGGATGTTTAAGCGCGTCCTCGCGGGTTACATCTGCCAAAAAATCAACCCCACGACCACGGAATGGCCCCCCTGAAGCGGTGATGATCAACTTTTCGATAGGATTAGCTTCTTCACCGGCAAGGCATTGAAATATAGCCGAATGTTCTGAATCAACAGGAAGGATTTTTACACCATGTTGTTTGGCAAGGGCTGTTACAATTTCGCCGGCTACAACCAGAGTTTCTTTATTGGCCAAGGCAATATCCTTGCCCGCTTTAATGGCGGCAATAGTAGGCTCCAGCCCGGCAAAGCCAACCATTGCAGTAAGCACTATAGCAATCTCCGGATGGGTAACCGTATCAATAATGGCCTGATGTCCGGCAAGCACCTTTGTTGGTTGGTGGGCAAGTGCTTCCTTTACCTGCAGGTATTTACTTTGATCGCATATTATAGCATACTCAGGCTCAAATTCAATGGCCTGGCTAATGAGCAGATCGGCATTGGAATGTGCTGTAAGTAAAAAAGCCTTGAACAGGTTACTATTACCCTTTATAACCTGGAGGGTTTGCGTACCTATACTGCCTGTTGAGCCAAGTATGGCAATGTTTTTTATCTGATTACTCAATGTAACTTTTAAATATTTCTAAAATCGTTATAGCCCATCATGTTTTCGCAAAAAGACCCCTGTCATCCTGAACGAAGTGAAGGATTTATTATTCGCCATGCTTCTTCGCCCTGTAAATCTGCGAATAGATCCTTCACTGCGTTCAGGATGACAAATATTTTAAAGCTTCATTTCCAGGTTTTTGCGAAGTTTCATCATGCGCAATAACGTGTTTTTTATTTGCAAATATACGCTTTCAATCCATCAGCTATCTTCCTGTCATTTGATAGCCGTGGTACTTTATTCTGTCCCCCAAGTTTACCTTCCGAGCGCATGTAATTGATGAACGCGTCTTTTTGCAGGCTTTGGACGATCAAAGGTTGTAAAATGTTACCTTCAATCAGGTCAAAATAGTAAATATTTTTCTTTTGCAGGGCTTTATCTACTTTTATGGCAAATGCCTGAAGATTGGAAGGTGGTGTACCAAACTCCACAAACCATTCATGATAGGGGAGCTGTCCTGCAGGCGAATTGACCTGTGGCGCTACCGTAAACTCAATTACATCAACACCTTCTTGTTTAGCTACGCTCATTAAGGCATGCTCAACCTCTTCACCAATCACATGCTCGCCAAAGGCCGAGATATAATGTTTGATGCGGCCTGTTACGATGATCTTATACGGTTTTTTGGAAATGAATTTAATGGTATCGCCCAAACTGTAACCCCATAAACCGGCGCTTGTATTCATGATAAGGGCGTAGTTTTTTTCCAGTTCCACATCTTTAATGTTGATACGGGTAGGGTATTCATTAAAATATTCTTCGGATGGAATGAACTCGTAAAATATCCCCGAATCGACCAATAACAGCAATCCTTTTTCTTTCTGCGAATCCTGGAAAGCAATGAAGCCTTCCGATGCAGGATAAGTTTCGATGGAATCGATTTTAAAACCGATGCTTTCTTCCATCCGGGCTCTGTACGGCTCGTAGTTTACTCCGCCATGAACGTAAAGTTTAAAATTTGGAAAGATCTCTTTCACCTTTTTGCCCCCGGCTTTTGCCGAAAGCCGGTCGAAATACATCTGGCACCAGGGTGGGATGCCCGATATAAGGCGCATATCCTGGTTAAAGGTTTCTTCAACAATGGCATCAACTTTTTGCTCCCAGTCCTCAATACAATTGGTATCATAAGCGGGTAAGCGGTTTTTTTGCAGGTAGGCCGGCACATGATGAGCTACAATACCCGAAAGCCTGCCGATTGAAACACCGTTTTTTTCTGCCAGTACCGGGCTCCCCTGTAAAAATATCATTTTACCATCCACAAAATCGGCATTGCCGGTTTCATTAATATAGCTGAGCAGGGCATTGCGCGCAGCCTTGATATGCTGTGGCATACTTTCTTTTGATATCGGGATATATTTAACACCCGATGTGGTGCCCGATGTTTTGGCAAGATAGGCGGGTTTACCCGGCCATAATACATTTTCTTCGCCGTTTACAACCCGATCTATATAAAGGCGCAGGTCCTCATAATCATGGATAGGTACGTTTCTCTTAAAATCTTCGTAGTTGTTAATCTGCGAGAAATTGTGTGCTTTACCAAAAGCAGTATCTTTTGCCTGGAATACCAGGTTGCTGAATGTTTTTTGCTGCAGGGCGGGCGCGTTTTTACGTATGTGGTTAAGCTCTCTGTTTACCAGGGCCGCAAATATTTTGCTTAATACAGATTTTAAACCCATTGTTTAATTGGTTTCGGCAATGTCGTCATCTACATCCAGGTGGCTGTAAACTAATTTACGGTAAGTAACCATAATTATTACCTGTATAAAAGGAAAAGTAAGAATGAACCAGCAATAAAATGCCAGCCTGAAAATAAACCCTCCTTTTTCATCTAAGCCGGTAATATTAATAATAAGGAAAACCGGGATCAGCGCTAAAATCAATATGCCCATTATGATGGCAAATATGCCCAGCGTTTTAAAAAAATTATCTTTAGTTATTTCAAAGCTTTGCCTGAGGGATTCTATTGGCGATGAGTCATCGTCAACAATAAAACAAATACAAAAGATGCTCCGCAGGCTAATGTAAAGGATCAAAAGCAGTTCAATGGTTTGAAAGATGCTTTCGAAGCCCAAAGTACGCTCGGCCAATAAATAAAAGAAAAATAATACTGCAACCAGCAAGGCTGTTAATAAACCAATGATCACAAAGTTGAAGGTCATTCTAAGTGAAGGCAGGATGTCTTTAAACTCAAATTCATAGTATTCCCTATCCATTAAGGTTAGTATCAGCTTATAAAAGCTTAAACCTATATAGCATTGTATTATAAGTTGAACAAATATGAAAATGAATTTGGTTAAAAAATCATTTTCGAGCAGGATAAATGCTTTAATAAAATCTACACCCTCATTAATAAACAACGAAATAACCGAGTATACTACCAAAAGGGCAAAATTTTTCTTTAATACATTCCATGCAGTTTTAATGGTTTCCGCAACAGAAAAAGTGTGGTACATAGGTG
>NZ_JBFUKZ010000011.1:0-169364 GCF_056400585.1 Mucilaginibacter sp. P5_A6
GCTGCTTTACCATGCGGCCTATAATAGAATCCTGGATGGCTTTAAGGCGCATATCGTTCTCGGTAACAATAGTTATCTCGTTGGTTTTTTTATCCAGGTCGATAGTGCTTTTCGAGTCGTTAAAATCGTAGCGGTTAAGTATTTCTTTTTTGGCAGTATTGATAGCGTTATCAAGTGTTTGGCCGTCTATCTTGCTTACTATATCAAATGTTGGCATAAGTAAATTGGTTTATAAATGTTTACAAAACTAATGTATTGTAAACGTTTACACAGGATGTTAAATTAATTTGTTTACATAAAGTAAGTAAATAATAATCAATAAAAACATGTTAAATGCTGATGAGTTAATATTAAGTTAACAAATAAATAAGCAGTTTTGTAAATGTGGCCCGCGGGCACTAAATTTTATGGATAAACAGGCACCATTAATTAACAGGGAAATAAGCTGGTTATATTTTAACGACAGAGTTTTGCAGGAAGCTGCCGATCCAACCGTTCCATTAATTGAGCGTGTAAGGTTTTTAGCCATATTTTCATCCAACCTGGATGAGTTTTACCGGGTAAGGGTAGCCACCATGAGCCGCCTTGCTGCTTTAAACGAAAAATCAAAGGAACTTTTAGGTTTCAACCCTAAAAAACTCCTCAATCAGATAAAAAATATCGTTGTAAAGCAGGAACGAAAGTTCAATAACCTGTATGAGAATATTATAGTAAAACAGCTTGCCGAGGAAAAGATATTTATCCTGAATGATAAACAACTGAACGTATCCAGGGGGAGCTTTGTTAAAAACTATTTCAGGGAAAAATTGCTGGCTACGCTGGTGCCCATTATGCTTGATGATGGTATGCCGCTGCCCGAATTACGCGACAGGGCTATTTACTTTTTTGTGAAGCTCACCAAAAATAAAAAGGTGAGATTCGCGCTTATCGAGTTTCCGGATACGCTATCGAGATTTGTGGTACTGCCCGAAACCAATAACCTTAAGTTTATTATCCTGCTGGATGATATCATCAGGTATAGTTTGGATGATATATTTTTCATTTTTGATCATGATAGTATAGAAGCTTATTCTTTGCAGCTTACCCGTGATGCAGAACTTGACCTGGATAAGGAAGTAAGCGGGAAATTCATTGATGCACTATCCAAAAGCCTGCAAAAACGCAAGAAAGGCACACCTATGCGTTTGCTTTATGATACCGAAATGCCGATGGATATGTTAAAATACCTGGTGACTAAAATGGGGCTCCATGGCGAAAGCCTCATTCCCGGTAACAGGTATCATAACTTTAAAAATTTTATATCATTTCCAAATGTAGGCTCGCCCGAACTGGAGTTTGTTAAATATCCTGCTCTGCCTGCCGAAGATCTTTCTTTTGGCAAAAGTCTCATCGGGCTAATCGCTAAAAAGGATTATATGATAAGCACGCCTTATCAGTCTTATGATTACATCATTCACTTTTTACGCGAGGCAGCTATTGATCCTAAGGTTAAAGAAATCAGTATAGCGGTTTACCGCCTGGCCGAGAATTCAAGGATCGTACATGCATTGGTAAATGCGGCCAAAAATGGTAAGAAAGTAAACTGCCTGGTTGAACTTCGCGCAAGATTTGATGAGCAGAACAATATATTCTGGAGTAACAGGCTGGAAGAAGAGGGCGTAAATGTACTTTATGGCGTACCGGGCTATAAAGTGCACTCCAAAATATGCCTGGTTACCCGTTTAGAGAAGCAAAAGCTGGTAAATTATGCTTGTTTATCAACCGGGAATTTTAATGAAAAAACAGCCAGGATCTATGCTGACCATACTCTTTTTACAGCCGATAAAAAGATAACTGATGATCTTGCCGAAGTGTTTAAAGCGCTGAAAAGAAATGTGCTGCCCAAGGGACTGAAAACGCTGATAGTATCGCCTGTTGATTCAAGGCCGGCTATTTACAAGCTGGTAGAAAACGAAATAAAGAATGCTAAGGCCGGCAAAAAGGCTTATATGATATTAAAAATGAACAGCCTTGCTGATGAAGCGCTCATTAATAAACTATAYCAGGCCAGCAATGCCGGTGTTAAAATCAAGATGATCATTCGTGGCATGTGTTGCCTTGTTCCTGGTGTAAAAGGGTATAGCGAAAATATAGAGGTGATAAGCATTGTAGATAAATACCTTGAACATGCCCGTGTACATATCTATTGTAACGGTGGTAACGAGTTGATCTACCTTACATCGGCCGATTTTATGACCCGTAATATTGATAACAGGGTGGAGGTTGGCTTCCCAATCCTCGACGAGCAATTGCGGAAGGAAGTGAAGGATATCATCAATATACAACTGCATGATAATACCAAGGCCCGCGAAATAAACGGCGCCAACAGCAATAAATACCATAAAACTAATTCGGCCGATTCACATCGCGCCCAGATAGAGATATACAATTACCTAAAAACTAAAAACAAACCAAATTGAGATACGCAGCTATAGATATTGGCTCCAACGCAGTAAGGCTGCTTATTGCCGATATTATTGAAAACCATGGTTCTTATTCCTTCAAAAAAAACACACTTATAAGGGTACCATTGCGCCTGGGCGATGATGCTTTTATTCAACAACACATCTCCGACAAAAAAGCCGGCGACCTGGTAAAATCAATGAGTGCATTCCGTAACCTTATGGATGTGTATAAAGTGACAGATTACCTGGCTTATGCTACATCGGCTATGCGCGAAGCAAAAAACGGCGAAGAAGTAGTTAAGCTGATAAAACAGGAAGCCAACATTGATTTAGAGATCATTCACGGTTCAAAAGAAGCTAAAGTAATATATGCCAGCCATGCCGAACAAACCATAGATAAAAGCAAAAGCTATTTATATATTGATGTAGGTGGCGGCAGTACCGAGCTTTCACTTTTTTCGGCGGGGGATTTGATGGCTTCCAAATCATTTAATATTGGTACCATCAGGATACTGGATAACCAGGATAGCGAAGAAACCTGGACCGAGATGAAAGATTTCATCAGGGAGCATACCCGGGGATATAAACAATTATTAGGAATAGGCACCGGCGGCAACATCAATAAATTACACCGGCTGGCCGAAGAGGGCGATGATACGCCAATRGCTTTTGGTAAGCTAAAATCCTTGTACACATATCTTAATTCGTTTTCGCTGAAAGATCGTATAAATGTGCTGGGTTTAAATCAGGATAGGGCCGATGTAATCATTCCTGCCTGCGAAATTTATATGACTGTAATGAAAAACGCGGGTATAAAACAGATTTATGTACCCCGTGTAGGTATGGTTGATGGTATAAYTCAAAGCTTAATAGATAAGAATTTATCTTAACAATTTATTCATGTAAAAATATTTTTACAAATTTGTTTTATAATATAAAAAGTGTTAGTATATTTGTGATGCCCTCTCAAGGGCATGTTTTTCATAGGTAGATGTAGGGTCGGGTACAAGTTATTCGACCCTTTTTTGTGCCCGTAACTTTTTACCTGCTTGGGTTGTTGTTGAATCATGAAGAAGAAGATTGTAGTTGCTATTACGGGTGCCAGCGGCGCTATTTATGCCGATTTGTTATTAAAAAAGTTAATCCAGTTAAGTGCCCAGGTGCAGGAAGTAGCCGTTGTGATGTCGGACAATGCGAAGGATGTTTGGCGTTTTGAGCTCGATAACGAGGATTACAATAAGTATGCCTATAAATTTTACGCCAAAAACGATTTTATGGCGCCTTTTGCATCAGGATCGGCTAAGTTTGATACTATGGTTGTTGTTCCCTGTTCTATGGGTACCCTCGGCAGGATAGCAGGAGGCATCTCCGATGATCTGATAAGTCGTGCTGCCGATGTGATCCTCAAAGAACGCCGTAAACTCATCCTCGTGGCCCGCGATACGCCTTTAAACCTTATCCATATCCGCAATATGGCCACTGTTACCGAAGCAGGCGGTATTATTTGCCCGGCCATTCCATCATACTACAGCAAACCACAAACCATTGAAGAGCTGGCTATGACGGTTGTGAACCGGGTAATTGATTTGATAGGGCTGGAGAACGAGAGTTATGAGTGGAATGGCATTTGATTTTTCCGGATTTAGGACATTCGATTTCGGATTTTACTATAACGTGATAACCCATATCAAAACTATTTCTTAAAATTCCTTATCTTTGCGCCCTTGCAATGAATAAAAAAGTCGCTTTTTATACGCTTGGTTGTAAACTGAATTACTCAGAAACTTCATCTATCGGCAGGCTGTTTAGCCAGGCCGGTTATGATACTGTTGAGTTTTCCAATACGCCTGATGTTTTTGTGATCAACACCTGTTCGGTTACCGAAAATGCGGATAAAAAGTGTAAAAAAATAGTTAAGGAAGCGCTTAAGATTTCCCCAAATGCTTACGTAACCATAGTTGGTTGCTACGCCCAGCTAAAGCCGCAGGAAATTGCCGAAATACCCGGTGTTGATATGGTGCTTGGCGCTGCCGAAAAATTCCAGATCATTGATCATATTACCGATCTTACCAAAAAGCCTAAAGCGGTTGTTTATAACCAGCCCGTAAGTGAGGCTAACCAGTTTGTRCCGGCTTACTCTTTTGGCGATCGTACCCGTACATTCCTGAAAGTTCAGGATGGCTGCGATTATTCATGTACCTTTTGTACCATCCCTTTAGCACGTGGTGCCAGCAGGAGCGATACTATCGAAAACGTAATTAAGCAGGCAAAGGAAATAAGTGCTTCGGGAGTTAAGGAAATAGTATTGACAGGTGTTAATTTGGGCGACTTTGGGATACGCAACGGTCATCGGGAGGATAAGTTTTTCGACCTGGTAAAAGCACTGGATGAAGTTGAAGGGATCGACCGTATCAGGATCTCATCCATCGAACCAAACCTGCTTACC
Source organism: Mucilaginibacter sp. P5_A6 (assembly GCF_056400585.1). Classification (NCBI taxonomy): domain Bacteria; kingdom Pseudomonadati; phylum Bacteroidota; class Sphingobacteriia; order Sphingobacteriales; family Sphingobacteriaceae; genus Mucilaginibacter; species Mucilaginibacter sp. P5_A6. Next base: position 4,891 of record NZ_JBFUKZ010000011.1, read on the forward strand.
GACGAAATTATTGCTTTTGTTGCTGCTTCAAAACGTTTTGTACCTCATTTTCATATCCCATTGCAATCAGGCTCCGATAAAATATTGGGTTTGATGCGCCGCCGCTACAAACGCGATTTGTATGTGAACCGGGTGGCCAAAATAAAAGAGCTGATGCCAAATTGCTGCATTGGCGTTGATGTTATTGTTGGTTTCCCCGGCGAAACCAGGGAAGATTTTATCGATACTTATAATTTTTTAAACGACCTTAACGTTTCATACCTGCACGTATTTACATACTCCGAAAGGGAAAACACGCTGGCCAGTGAAATGAAAGGGGTAGTACCCGGTTCAACACGTGCCGACAGGAGTAAAATGCTGCATATTTTATCAGATAAAAAACGCAGGGCTTTTTACGAAACACAGCTGAATAAAAACGAAGAAGTTTTGTTTGAGGGTGATATCAAAGAAGGCTATATGCATGGGTTTACCCGCAACTACGTAAAGGTAAAAGCTAAGTACGACCCTATACTGGTAAATGAATTAAAAACAGTTTACTTAACAAACATTTCACCTGATGGTGATGTCGAAATAACAGAAGGCGAAGAAATATTAATTCATTAAATATTATCTTCGCTTCAAAATATAACCTATGTTTCCTACCATAACGTCGCTTCTTCAATACCTTTTCGGCTTCAATTTACCATTACCTATACAAACCTTTGGTTTTTTTGTGGCGATAGCATTTATGGCGGCTTATTGGGCTTTCACTAAGGAGTTTAACAGGAAAGAAAAAATTGGTGTTATACATAGCTTTAAAAAGAAAGTGACGATAGGTCAGCCAGCCACAGTTAATGAGCTGTTGGGCAACGGGATATTTGGCTTTATTTTAGGTTATAAAATTGTTGATGCGGTATTAAACTATCACTTGCTTTTAGATAATCCGCAGGAATTCCTTTTATCTACACGCGGTAACTGGATAGGCGGCATAATAGGTGCTGCTGCTTTTGCCTATTGGGCATACTATGAAAGTGATAAACAAAAACTCCCTCAGCCCAAAACAGAAGAAGTAGCAGCACATCCCCATGAATTAATGGGTAGTATTTTACTTTGGGCCGCTGTGTTTGGTTTTGCCGGTGCTAAATTATTTAACGCGCTTGAAAACTGGGGCGATTTTATGAAGGACCCGGTTGGTATGCTAATTGGGTTTAGCGGACTAACTTTTTACGGTGGTTTGATTTGTGGCGGTGCCGCGGTACTTTATATAGCCCATAAGCATGGTATTAAACCATTAGATATGCTGGATATTGGTGGTCCGGGTATGATGTTAGCTTATGCCGTGGGGCGCGTAGGCTGCCAGATGTCTGGTGATGGCGATTGGGGCATTGTTAATCTTGCACCAAAGCCACAATGGTTAAGCTGGGCGCCAAATTGGACGTGGTCATTTAAATTTCCGCATAATGTTAATGATGAGGGTGTAGCAATGGCCAATTGCGTTGGTAAGTTTTGTCATGAATTGCAATACCCTGTATATCCCACCTCATTTTACGAATGTGTGATTTGCCTGTTGTTATTTGCGTTTTTGTGGAGCATACGCAATCGCATAAAAAAATCGGGCGTGTTATTTGGTATCTACATGATATTGGCCGGCGTTGAACGCTTTTTTATTGAATTGATACGTGTAAATACCAAATACCATGTAGCAGGCATCCCTTTTACGCAGGCCGAAATGATTTCATTAATTATGGTGATTGGCGGCGCTGCTTTAATTATAAACGGATTAAAAAACAAAAAAACAGCTTCTTTGCAGCATGGCTAATACAAAGCAGGTATATCGGCTTTTAGACAACCAGGTGTTCAGGTTTGTACTTTCGGCTGGTGCAGGTTTTTTGGTTGATGTATCTGCATTCTATCTTTTTTATCATAATTTATTGGTTCGGCATACATATCCTATAGGTTCTATTACGATACGTAATTCCACATTGTCATTAGCTATATCATTTGGGTTGGGAGTGATCGTGAACTTTTTAGTTACCCGCTACCTGGTTTTTACAGAGTCAAAACTATCGGCTTATAAACAGTTTTCCCGCTTTGCAGCAGTAGCCTGTATCGGTTTCTTTGCAAATTTAGGGGTCATTAAAATATTGATCCAGGATTTTGGCATCTATCCTCCAATAGCACGTATTGGTGCCGCTTTAAGCTTGTTTTTTGCAAGCTTTTTTATCCACAAGGTATTTTCATTTAGCTTATCATTAAGGCACCATGGCACTCACAAACATAGCGAACCAAGTAATTGAAGTTGCCAAACAGGCGGGCGATTTTATAAGGCAGGAACGTAAAACCTTCGATGCCGATAAAATTGAATATAAGGGCCTCAACGATATGGTATCATACGTTGATAAAACAGCCGAACGAATAATTGTTGAAGGTTTACGGAAGATTTTGCCCGAATCTGGCTTTATTACTGAAGAAAAAACCACAACCATTGTTGGCGAACGTTATAACTGGATAATTGATCCGTTGGATGGAACCACCAATTTTATACATGGATTACCCACGTTTTCGGTAAGTATAGCTTTAAAGGAATATGACGAATTGGTGTTAGGGGTAGTATATGAAATAAACCAGGATGAGTGCTTTTATGCCTGGAAAGATGCCCCCGCTTATTTAAATGGCAAAGAGATTAGCGTAAGTAAAAACTCAACTATCGGTACCAGTTTATTGGCAACCGGCTTCCCTTACTATGATTTTACTAAACAGGCTGCTTATATTGAATTATTTGCCGAGCTCATGAAAAGCAGCCATGGATTACGACGCATAGGCTCGGCAGCTGTCGACCTGGCCTACACCGCCTGCGGTAGGTTTGATGCTTTTTACGAATATAATTTGAATGCCTGGGATGTGGCCGCGGGTATAGTAATTGTAAAACAAGCAGGTGGCGAAGTAGTAAATTTTAAAGGAGGAAGCGAAGTGCTGGAGACAAGGGAATTATTGGCAACAAACGGAAAGATAACAGGGGAGATGCTGAAGGCGATTCAAAAGTACTTTAAGTAAACACGAATTTCATACACACGAATTTCACGAATTGGATCGAATTTCACTAATCGTGGCGGAGTTGACGAACTGGCATATAGTAAAGAATAAGGCCCAAATCTGAATAAAATTTAGATTTGGGCTTCCTTATTTAAACACTTATCAGATTAGCAATCAATCAAAAACTCGATCAAATCGCCAAATTTTAATTTTCAAAAAATTAGGTGAAATTCGATTCAATTAGTGCAATTCGTGTGTATATTTTATAATGCTTCTGATACCACTTCGGTAACTTCGGGCACCATTCGTTTAAGCAGATTTTCGATACCAGCTTTAAGTGTTATGGTTGATGACGGGCAACCACTGCATGAGCCACGCAGCTCAACAGTTACCACTCCTTCGTTAAATGAACGGTAAGAAATAGCACCGCCATCCTGCTCAACAGCCGGGCGAACGTAATCATGTAAGATCTGCTGGATTTTAACTTCTGTTTCAGAGCCTTCAAAATTTGTTTCTTCGGATTGCTCGTCTAACTGTATCTTAAGTTCCGATTCAACCGCACCCTTTACAAACTCCTTCATTATCGGTTCAACATCTGCCCAGTCGCTACCATCAGTTTTGGTAATGGTAACAAAGTTACTTGCAAAGAAAACACCATTTACAAAAGAAAATTTATACAACTCCTTAGCAAAAGGTGATTTATCGGCACTTTCTTTTGTAGCAAAATCGGCACTGCCATTAATTAGCAACTTGTTCACAATGAACTTCATAGTTGCCGGGTTTGGCGTTGATTCGGTATATACGTTGATATTCATCGAAAATTCTATTTAGATTAATTAAACAAATTTAATCACCTTTTTGATTTAAATACAATACTAAAATTGTTATGACGGGCAGATGATTATTTAAAAATTTGAGAATTTGAAGATTTGAAAATTAAGTCGTTGCTATCATTTTCAAATTCTCAAATCTTCAAATTCTCAAATTGGTTAAATTCCCGTATAATTCAGCGGCGTAATTTGTTTTAACTCATTTTTAACACTATCGCTCACATTCAATCCATCCACAAACTCCGATATTGTTCGAGCATTTATCTGCTGGTTGGTACGGGTAAGATCTTTCAGTGCCTCGTAAGGATTTGGATAACCTTCGCGCCTTAATATGGTTTGGATAGCTTCGGCAACTACCGGCCAGTTGGCTTCCAGGTCGGCAGTGATGGCGTCCTGGTTAAGTAATAGTTTATTCAAACCTTTAACGCTCGATTTGATAGCGATAAGGGTATGTGCTACCGGTACGCCTATATTGCGCAATACTGTCGAATCAGTTAAATCGCGCTGTAATCTCGATATTGGCAGCTTGGCAGCCAGGTGTTCAAACAGCGCATTTGCAATACCCAGGTTACCTTCCGAGTTCTCAAAATCAATAGGGTTAACTTTGTGTGGCATGGCCGACGAACCGATTTCGCCTGCTTTTATCTTTTGCTTAAAATAGTTCATTGATATGTAGGTCCACATATCACGGTCCAGATCAATCAGGATGTTGTTGATCCTTTTTAAAGCATCACACTGGGCGGCAAAATTATCGTAATGCTCAATTTGCGTAGTAAATTGTGAGCGGCTTAAACCCAAAATATTGTTCACGAAATGATTTCCAAAAGCTTTCCAGTCTATACCCGGATAAGCAATATGGTGGGCGTTAAAGTTGCCGGTAGCCCCGCCAAATTTGGCCGAATATTTAACGGCTTTCAAAATTTCAAGCTGTCCTTCCAGGCGTTCAATAAAAACTTCAATTTCTTTGCCCAGGCGTGTTGGCGAGGCCGGTTGCCCGTGCGTATGCGCCAGTAACGGAACATCTTTCCAATCGGCCGCATAACCTTTTAATGTATCAACTAATTGACTGATAGCAGGGTAGTAGCTGTTGTTTATTGCAAGTTTAAAAGTATAAGGAATGGCTGTATTGTTTATATCCTGCGAGGTTAATCCAAAGTGGATAAACTCTTTAAATGCATCCAGTCCACCTATTTTATCAAACTCTTTTTTGATAAAATACTCCACAGCTTTAACATCATGGTTAGTAATCTTCTCAATCTCTTTTATGCTCTCAGCATCCGCCTCGGTGAAATTTCTGTAAATGTCGCGTAACTTTTCTGATAGACTGGCAYCAAACTGTTGTAACTGAGGCAATGGATATTTAACCAATGCGATAAAATATTCTATCTCAACAAATACACGGTACTTGATCAGGGCATATTCAGAAAAGTAGTTGGCAAGTTCAGCAGTGGTGTTTCTATAGCGGCCATCAATTGGTGAAATTGCTGAAAGTGGAGTAAGGGTCATATAAAAAATAATTTTTGCAAAGATAGGAATTTAGATGTGCAGATATGCAGATGACAGATATGCAGATTTCAAATGTGCAGATGAGAGATTTTCGATATGCAAATTAATTGAGATCAGATGTCCAATTTTCAGATGATCAATGGTTATTTTAAAAAATCAAATTATATGACCTAATATGCACATCTGGAATTTGAAATCTGCACATCCGATGCTTTTGTCTTAAAAATGTAATTTCCGATGGAAACTTTGAAATCAAAAAATGTTTCCTTAGTTTTGACTCAGAAAGTCAATGAGTCAAAAAGAAAGAATAATTGAGGAAGGCGAAGAGCTGTTTTTAAAGGCAGGCATCAAAAGCGTCACTATGGATGATATAGCCAAACATCTGGGTATGTCGAAAAAAACCATATACCAGTTTTTTAAGGATAAAAACGAATTGGTAACAGCACTGGTAAAAAAGAAGCTGAAAGAGGATGAGGAGCAAATGATTGAGTTCATCAATAAATCGTCTAATGTAATAGAAGAGATGATCAACATGACTAAATGCTCGGAGGATATGTTTTCGCGCATCAACCCAATAGTTATCCATGATATGCAAAAGTATCATCCTGATGCCTGGAAGGTTTTTCAACAGTTTAAAAATGAGGTTTTGATTAGTACACTGGAGGAATTATTAACAAAAGGTATTAAACAGGGTTACATAAGGCCCGAAATTGACGTAAAGATAGTTGCCCGCATGAGGGTAAACACCGTGGAACTTGGATTCAACACAACCATTTTCCCGATAGCGGAATTTAATACGTGGAAGGTACAAGTACAGTTTTTAGATCATTTTAATTATGGCATTTGCACACTAAAGGGTTACAAGCTTTTAAATCAGTATAAAAATATAAAAGAAGAATAAAACACTGCTGACATAAGGTTGTCATTGACTACGGGGATATTTGAATTGTAAGCAGCTAATTAATGAAAAATCACCAACAACTATATTATACAATGAAATATTTACTTTTTACGGCAACATTTTTTTGTGCCATGGCTTTAAAAAGCTATGCCCAGGAAACGCCACCTAATAACCAAACTTTTAATTTTAGTGTACAGGAGTGCGTTAATTATGCTTATGAACACCAGGATTCGGTTGTGAATGCAGGATTGGATGTTAAAAGTGCTATTTTTAAAGTTAAAGAAACAACAGGGATTGGTTTACCACAAATTAGCGGAACAGCATCGTTTCAGGACTATTTAAAAATACCTACCACTTTATTGCCCGGGCAGTTTTTTGGAGCGCCTGCTGGTACTTTTATTCCGGTGCAGTTTGGCGTAAAATATCAATCGAGCTTAGGATTAACTGCCGACCAAATATTATTTGACGGTAGTTACCTTGTAGGACTAAAAGCATCTAAAACCTATCGCGAACTTTCTGAACGAAATTATAAGCGTTCAAAGATTGAAGCCAATGTAAGCGTTACCAAAGCATATTACCAGGTTTTGGTAAGTAACGAGCAACTTCGACTCTTAGATGCAAACATTAAGCAATTAAAACAGCAGTTAGATGAAACTGTAGCAGGGAATAAACAAGGCACGGTTGAAAAGATTGATGTTGACCGTATAACTGTTCAATACAATAACCTGGTTACGAACCGGGAAAATACTATCCGTTTATTGGCCTTAAATTATCAGTTATTAAAATTTCAGATGGGTATGCCAATTGAAAATCCACTTACGCTTAAAGATAAACTCGAAGATGTTAAACTGGAAGTTGCACCTGACCTTGCTGTCGATACTTCGTTTTATCATAACAGGATTGAATACAATTTGGCCGAAACATCACTCGGCTTAAAACGACTTGACCTTAAGCGTCAGCAATCACAATACTTGCCAACACTTAAAGCTAATATGAGTTATACATCATCATATCAAAATAATAGCTTTAGTAATTTATATAAAACCAACTTTCCATCAAGCTATGTGGGGCTTACATTGAATGTTCCGATATTTAATGGTTGGCAGCGTCTTAACCAGGTTAAGCAATCCAAAATTGCTGTAATAAAATCGCAAAACGATTTAGAAAATGCAAAAAACGGATTAAAGTTACAGGCCAACAAAGCCAACATTACTTTTGTTAATGGATTGCAAACTCTTCAAACCCAAAAAAATAACCAGGTACTTGCTCAGGAAGTTTTAAGAGTAGCAAAAATTAAATACCAACAGGGGGTAGGGTCAAGCATTGAAGTTACGCAAGCCCAAACTGCACTTGATGATGCTGATAACAAATATATACAAGGGCTTTACGATGCTCTTGTAAGTAAAGTTGATCTTGATAAAGCTTACGGACGAATTCAATAAAACAAAAACTAAACTCACTATAAAATAACGACATGAAAAAAATATTATACATACCGGTTTTGGTTCTTCTGGCAGCAGCTTGCACAAATAAACCAAAAGATAAGAAAACGGAGCTTGCTGACCTCAAAAAGCAACAGGCCGACTTAAATGCACAGATCACTAAGTTACAAGCTGAAGTTGGGTCAACAGATTCGGCTAAAACTACGGATGTAAGTACTTTGGTTTTAAAACCAGCTACCTTTACCAATTACGTACAGGTGCAAGGTAAAATTGATGCACAGGATAACGTAGTTGCTTATCCTCAGGCATCTGCTATCATTACAGGTTTATATGTAAAACCTGGCGATCACGTAAGTAAGGGCCAGACTTTGGCACAATTAGATAACAGTGTTTTACAACAAAGCATAGCGCAAAACGAAGCGCAGGTTAGTTTAAATGAAACATTATATAATCGTCAAAAAAACCTGTGGGATCAAAAAATTGGCACCGAGGTTCAGTTCTTGCAGGCTCAAACAACGTTGCAAAGCAGTAAAAAAGCWTTAGCAGGTTTACGCCGACAAGCCAGCCAGTACCGTATAGTTTCACCAATAAGCGGCACTGTTGATCAGATGGACCTTAAACTTGGCCAGGCTGCTTCACCGGGCCAAGCTGGTATCCGAATTGTTAATGCCGATGTTTTAAAAGTTAAGGCCGATGTACCCGAATCATATTCGGGCAGCGTAAATACAGGTAACGAGGTGAAAATTTTAGTACCAGATGCAAAGGATTCATTGATTACCAAAGTAACATTTGCAGCCAAGGTAATTGACCCAACATCCCGTAGCTTTGCTGTAGAAATTAAACTACCGGTACGTAAAACTTTACGCCCCAACATGACGGCCATTATACAAATAGCCAACTATAATAAATCAAATACTATTGTAGTGCCTGTAAAAGCCATTTTAAAGTCAGAAGACGGTGATTATGTTTTACTCAATGAAAAAGGAACAGCAAAAAAGGTAAATGTAAAGTCCGGCACTACATATGCTGGAAAAACAGAAGTATTATCAGGTTTGAAGGTTGGGGATCAGTTGATTACCGAAGGAGCTACCGATATTGAAGATGGCGATAAGGTTAAAGTCTTACCAAGTGCTAATTAATTTATTAAACACTTAATCTTTTAATTATGAAAGATCTGAATAAAGAATTTGGGCCCTCAAGCTGGGCCATCGATAATAAAACCGCCGTTTACGTGCTCATATTTTTGATTACGGTTTTGGGGTTAATTAGTTATAATACTTTACCGAAAGAAAATTTTCCGGATATAGCGCAATCTAAAGTATTTATAAGGACTCCTTTTTTAGGCCAATCTCCCCAAAATGTTGAAAATTTGGTAACCAGGCAAATCGAAAAACAATTAAAGTCGTTAAAAGGATTAAAAAAGGTTACCTCAAATTCGGTACAAAATCTATCTATTATTACTGCCGAATTTCAAGCTGATGTAAAAATACGGGAGGCTAAGCAGGATGTTAAAGAAGCTGTAGATAAAGCTAAGCAGGATCTGCCCCAAAACGACCCCAACTTAAAAGAGTCATCTATAACAGATATTAATGTTGCTGATTTGCCAATTTTGTACATCAATCTTTCGGGCGACTATGACCTGAAAAAGCTGAAAGAATATGCTGATATACTAAAAGATGAGATTGAAAGCTACAAGGAAATTTCGCAGGTAGTTGAGGTAGGTGCGTTAACACCCGAGATACAAATAAACGTTGACATGAATAAAATGACAGCGGCCCAGGTTAGCTTTAGTGATATTACCCAGATGGTAGGTAATGAAAATATCTTATCGTCAGCCGGTAGTATAAAATCTGATGGAGTGCGCCGGAGTATCGATATTAAACAGGATTTTAAAAATGCCGATGAAGTGGCAGCTATGGTTATTCGTAATCCGAAAGGTCAGGCTGTTTATCTTAGAGATATCGCTGATGTTAAAGATTCATTTTTGGAGCAGGAAAGTTATGCTCGTTTAAAAACCCCGGATAACCCTAAGTTTAAAAATGTAATTACCCTAAATGTAAGTAAAAGGTCAGGGGAAAACCTGATCCAGGCATCGGATAAAATAAATGAACTGATTAAACAAAAACAAAAGTCGGTATTTCCGAAAGGCTTAGATATTACGGTAACAGGCGATCAGTCGGACAAAACACGTACTACGCTTAACGATCTTATCAATACCATTGTAATTGGGTTTATACTGGTAACGGTTATCCTGATGTTTTTCATGGGTACAACCAATGCCATATTTGTGGCGCTATCGGTACCATTATCATGCTTTATTGCATTTTTGATAATGCCGGCTATAGGGTTTACATTGAACATGATTGTACTGTTCTCGTTCCTGTTGGCCCTGGGTATTGTTGTGGATGACGCCATTGTGGTTATTGAAAACACGCATCGTATTTTTGATAACGGTAAAGTACCTATCAAGCAAGCTGCAAAAATGGCGGCAGGTGAAGTGTTTTTACCTGTGTTTTCAGGAACAATGACAACTCTTGCTCCGTTTATTCCATTAGCTTTTTGGAACAGTTTGATAGGGCACTTTATGTTCTTTCTGCCTATAACGCTTATTATAACATTGTTAGCCTCATTGGTAGTGGCATATATTATGAACCCGGTCTTCGCGGTTGATTTTATGAAACCACATGTTAAAGGCGAGCACGATAATCCAAGGTTTGATAAAAAAACTACGCGGGCCACACTTATTATGGGTGCATTGGCCATATTAAGCTACGGTATGTTTATAGCCGGTAAATGGACAATGGGTATGGGTAACTTTTTAGCGCTTGCCATTATTTTGTACCTGCTTAACCATTTTGTTTTATTGAGAGTGATAGACAGGTTTCAAAATAATGCATGGCCAAAATTCCAAAAATGGTATGCAAAATGGTTGGAGTGGGCAGTACACAGACCTGCAACTATTCTTGGAGGAACATTTGTATTATTTGTACTTGCTTTAGTTATCAATCACTTTTTAGGCAAAACTCCTGAATTTTTCCCTTCGGGCGACCCTAACTTTGCTTATGTGTATGTTACTATGCCTATCGGTACCGACCAGGCCACTACAAACGAGGTAACAAGAAAGATAGAACAACGTGTAGCGCAGGTAGTTGAGCCGGATAAAGATATTGTATCATCTGTTATATCAAACGTTACTAAAGGTGTTACCGATCCAACTGATGAAGACCAGGGAGATTATCAAAATAAAGGTAAAGTAACAGTTGCTTTTGTTGAATTTGGTAAGCGTAATGGTAAAGATACCAAAGCAGTTTTGAAACGGATCCGCGAAGCTGTTCAGGGCCTTCCGGGAGCTAAAATTGCCGTGGCCCAGGAAAATAGCGGACCGCCGGTGCAAAAAGATATTAGCATTGAGCTGATAGGCGATAACCTTGATTCATTGGTAAAAACCAGCAACCGGTTAAAAAGCTACATTGCCAAACAAAATATTGCTGGTATCGAAAATTTGGTTGCCGATGTCCAAAACGATAAGCCCGAGATTGTTTTTGATATTAATAGGGAAAGAGCAAACCGGGAGGGAATAAGTACTCAAACTATTAATGATGCACTTCAAACAGCTGTTTTTGGTAAACCCGCCGGAAACTTCAGGAATACAAAAGAAGATGATTACAAAATACAGGTAAGAGCCCTTGAAAGCCAGCGCAGTAATATTGATGAGTTGCGTAATATCAAGATCACGTACCGGGATTTGGCTACAGGTGGTTCCATTCGCCAGGTACCTATATCTGCCTTTACTGATGTAAGATATACCAATACCTACAGTAATATTAAACGTAAGCAGCAACGCAGAGTATTAACATTAGGATCAAATGTGATAAAACCTTTCAACGCTAATGATGTAAATGCCAATATTTTAACGGCCATTAATAATTTCAAAAAACCTGATAATATTACGATTAGGCAAGGAGGAGGCCAGGAAGACCAAATGGAAGCAGTTATCTTTTTGGGCGGTGCACTTGCTACATCTTTTGGGCTGATCCTGATCATCTTGATGATCCAGTTTAACTCTATTGGTAAAACGTTCATTATCATTAGCGAGATCTTCTTTAGTATCATTGGGGTGCTCTTGGGGATTAGCGTATTCCACATGACGATGTCTATCGTAATGACGGGTATTGGTATCATAGCACTTGCCGGTGTGGTTGTACGAAACGGGATTTTACTTGTAGAGTTTACCGATATGCTGATAGGGCAGGGCGTAAGTGTACACGATGCTGTTGTTGAAGCCGGGCATACCCGTATGACGCCGGTATTATTAACTGCTACCGCGGCTATATTAGGTTTGATACCGTTGGCAGTAGGTTTTAATATCGACTTTGTAGGTTTATTCACCCACTTTAAACCACACATCCATTTCGGTGGTGATAATGTTGCCTTCTGGGGGCCTTTGGCATGGACAATGATATTCGGTTTAGGTTTTGCGACCATTATTACATTGATCCTGGTACCTTGTATGTACCTTATTCGTTACAACCTTAAGGCAAGACTTTTTGGTAAAAAAGAAAAGAAACATGTAGAAGTATTAGAAGCCGAAACTGTTTAATATAGTAAATTATAAACAACAAAATAGCCACATGCTGAAAAGTATGCGGCTATTTTGTATATAAGACCGGCTATAATTTAAGTGTTGATGTTATAGACGATAATAATATAATTTTACTTATTGATTTATAGGTTTTAATTAGAACATAATGAGATGTGTATGGTTTTATACGTACAACAAATATCAAAATCAATATGGAACTCAAGATATCCCATCCCTTTTGGCAGGTTGTCGGTCTTGGAGCCTTAGCCGGCATGCGCTCAACATCGGCACCGCTTATCGCCAGCCATATATTAAGTCATCATCAGTTAAAAAAGCCAGATCACTCACCTTTACGCTTCATGCAATCTAAAAACGTGGCGCTTGCTTTGAAGATTTTAGCTATAGGCGAAATAATTGGCGATAAGCTACCCTCGGCACCAAACCGCATTAAGCCCACTTCACTTGGCTTCAGGCTGCTTTCGGGTGCGCTCGCCGGAGCATGTGTTTATAAGGCAACGGGTGATAAAGCTGTAATAGGGGCCTTAATTGGCGGGGTGGCGGCCTTTGCTTCCACATATGGTAGTTACTTTTTGCGTAAGGGCACAGTTAAAACCAATCACGTTATTGATCCAATTGTAGGCGCCATTGAAGATGCGCTTGTAATTGGCAGCGGAATTGAACTGTCTAAAGCAGCCTAATTACCAGTTTTGGGCAGTATATATTTTTCGAGGTTACTTACTTGTGTACGAATCCTGGGTAAACTATCCGGATAATTCTGCTGGATAAAGGTTACCAGGTTCTCCCTGATGTAGCAGCGCAGATCAAACGCTTCGGACGAATTGCGTGCACTCATCAGCACACGTACTTCAATAGTGTTTTCTTTAGTATCGGTTACCTGTACTACCTTGACTTTTTTATCCCAAAGTGGCGAAAGTTCGATTAAACGATCAAACTCTTTACGGATAGCTTCAAGCGGAATAGTGTAATCAACGTATAAAAATACTGTTCCCAATATCTCGGATGTGGATCTGGTCCAGTTTTGAAAAGGTTTTGTTATAAAATAGTTAATCGGGAGAATCAGCCTGCGTTTATCCCATATATTCAGTACCACGTAAGTTAAGGTTATCTCCTCTACACGTCCCCATTCGCCTTCCACCACCAAAACATCGTCAATCCGGATTGGTTGTGTAAACGCTATCTGGAAACCTGCAAGTAGATTTCCCAATGAGTTTTGTGCCGCGAAACCTACAATAATACCACCAATCCCCACACCCGTTAATAAGCCTGTACCAATTTTACGCATGCTTTCAAAACTAAGCAGGATGATAGCTATGGTTACAAATACAATAACCACCACCAAAAACTTACGGATAAACTGGATTTGCGTGCGCACTTTCCGCTCCACCAGGTTATCAGCTTTATTAAGATCGTAGGTGTGATAGATGTAGTCTTCCAGGATTCGGATAGCACGCACAAGGATGCCTGCAAAAGATATAGTAAGCAAAATTTCAATTGTTTTATCAAGCGGCGTAACGTAAACCTTGTCCATCCTCATAACAGGAATAAAAAGATTTAGCAAAAATAGTGGGATAAAGTAAGTTATGGCACTACCTAAATTGACTAACACCGATCTGAAGAATGAGTAGGATTCCTCTTTCTTAGCATAAAACTTAAACAGACTGGTAACTACATACTTTATGATAATCCCCACCAGGATAGCTATCAAAGCTATCAGGAGGTTCCATACTATAGATGGAATTTGCCGGCAAAATTCAAGCAGATCAGGGGGTAACCTGTTTTCAATATTCATGGTATTTGTATTAATCAACATTAGTTAAATACTACGAATGTAAAATTGTTTTGGTAAAGTGTAACGAAATGGGGGGTAATATACATATGTATAGATTTTTTGATAGATTTGTTTAAAAAGTCAGGAATTTAGTTTGCTGACAACAAATTATATAATTTATATAACAAATGGCTGCAGTGAATGACCATCAGGATATAAAAAGGGAAAGAATATTAGAAGCCTCATATGAGCGTTTTTTGCATTATGGTTATTCAAAAACCACGATGAATGAGATTGCCGGGGATCTTTCTATGTCAAAAGCTTTGCTATACTATTACTTCCCAGATAAAAGCCAGTTATACATAGCTGTAATGCGTAAACTGGCCAATGATTATTTAAAGCTGCTGGAGGATAAAATAGATTCTTTTAGTAATTTAAAGGAGGCCTTTGTTTTCCAGATCAATACCCATCATGATTTTATAGTGAGCAATTATAATTTTTTTGATTTTTTTAGGCTGAATGAGCAAAATTTGCCGGATACGATTTGGGAAATTGTTGAACAAGTGCATAAAGCAGAGCTTACCTTGTTGAATAATGCTATTAAGGTTGAAATTGAAAGAGGTACTATAAAACCCATTGAAAATTCAGAAGAAATTGTAGATCTCCTTTTGGATGCCATGCACGGCATCAGGGTAGGAGCTATCTCGCAAAAGAAAAAAAGCTTTCCACCCAAAGAACACCTCGAGGAGATTCGCACCAAAAAGCTATTGCTCACCGATATATTTATTAAAGGGTTAATGTATTGTTAATGCAATCGACTAACCATCTTGCCTGTGTCAGCATCCCGTAAAAATGCTCCTTTATAGGTAAAGTACCAGCAGATTATAAATACCTTTGTTTAAACATTTAATTAACAGACTCTTGTAAAAGTATCTGTATATTAATTGTTATAAACTTCCTATTTAATAAGAGGTGATTGTTTTAGAGTGATTTAGCCGGATGAAGATTTATTTTCATCCGGCTTTTTGTATTTAATATTGGGTGTATATCAGTATGGATTCTGGTGGTAACTGTGCAAGGTTCGTATTTATGATTTCTGCGGATGCTATGGTCCCGTTCCACTTAGGATCGGCGGAGCCAAGCAGTTTTTGCCACCGACATATGGGGCCCGGGATATTTACCTCCTGATCTTGTTTGGAGAAGTTTAACAGGCAAAGTATTTTTTGATCCCCGGTACATCTTTCCATGATCAGTGTTTGGGTTGCTTTGTTGAAGTTTATATTCATATTTTCGCGATCAGTATTTTTAATGGCCGGGTGGCATTTTCTCAGGCTGATCAAATTTTTGTAATACTGTAACATTACATTATGCAATCCTTTATCCAAAAGCCCCCAGTTGAGTTTGGAGTTTTTAAAAGTGGATAAGGCCTGGGGATCCGGAGCTTCGCCTTGAGTATGGAAGTCTGCAAAGTCTGTTTTACGTCCCTTTCGTACAGCTTTTATCAATTCTTCATTGGAATGGCTTACAAAAAACTGGAAGGGATTAGGCTCGCTCCATTCCTCGCCCATAAACAGCATCGGTAAAAACGGACTTGCCATTACTGCCCCCACCAGCAGCTTTTGTATTTCGAAACTAAACAATTGGCTTGATCGCTCTCCAAGCATGCGGTTGCCCACCTGATCGTGGTTTTGGGAAAACACAACAAATTGTTGCCCGTTGATGCCTTTGGTATCCGTGCCGAATGTTTTTTGCCGTTGACTGGAATATTGCCCGTTATATACGTATCCGTTTTGATAGGCGTTTGCCAGATCGGCAATGCCATTAAAATCGTTGTAATAGCCTTTACATTCTCCGCCCGCCGCTACACGCAGGGTATGGTGAAATTCATCCACCCATTGTGCATTAAAGCCATAGCCATCTTTTTGTACAGGAGTAATGTAACGGGTGTCATTCAGGTCGCACTCAGCTACCAGGTAATGAGTTTTTCCAGATTCATTCATCAGTTTGGCTACATGCTGATTAATCTCCCGTAAAATATGGTTCGGACTAAAGTCTCTGATGGCGTGTACAGCATCCATGCGTAAGGCATCTATATGAAAATCGCGGAACCACATTAGCACGTTCTCAATAAAATACCGCCTCACTTCGTCACAGCCAGCGCCATCAAAATTGATGGCGCTGCCCCAGGGAGTATGATATTTATTGGTGAAATATGGTCCAAACTCACCAAAATAATTACCCTCAGGCCCTAAGTGATTATAAACCACATCCAGGATAACGGCTAAACCTTTGCTATGGCAGGTGTTAACCAATAACTGCAAATCAGCAGGCCCTCCGTAGCTATTCTGCACAGCAAATGGAAAAACGCCGTCATAGCCCCAATTCCTTTCACCCGGGAACTGCGAAACGGGCATGATCTCAATGGCTGTAACGCCTAATTCAATTAAATGGTCAAGTTTTTCTTCAACGCCTTTAAATGTGCCTGTTTCGGTAAATGTGCCTGTATGTAACTCATAAATAATATAATCAGCAAGCGGGATGTTTTGCCATTTACTATCCGTCCAGTTAAAAGCTTTTAAATCAAACGCCGCTGATGCTCCATGCACACCCTTGGGTTGAAGTAGCGAAGCCGGATCGGGTAATTGTTTCCCATCTACTATAAACCAATATTCGTCACCGGGTTTAAGTTGATTGGTAGTTAGTGTCCTATAGCCGTATTCCTCCTTAATTAATGGCAATTCAAGCATATCCAGTTTTAGCAAAACCTCACCCGAATCTGGTGCCCATACTCTTACCTCTGCAAATTCCTGATTGTTAAAGTTAATACCTAATGTTCTGTTAGTTGTGTTTTGTTTCGCCATCGTGAATCAATTGGTGCTGAAGCAATACAACAGATCGTCCTTCAACCTGTATAATATCTTTTGCTTTAAATGTGCCTTTTACTTCTTCGTTTGGGTTTTTATGTGAATCGATGAGCAGTTCCCAATCCCTTGCGTATTCTTTTGCAGGTAACTTATAACTAAGTGGTGCATCGTGAGCGTTAAATATGATATAAAAGCTATCATCTACTACCTTATTGCCTTCAGCGTTTACGCTGTGTAATCCTAATCCGTTTAAAAAAACAGCAACAGATTTGGCAAAGTCGTGGTTCCAGTTGTCCTCACTCATTTCCGATCCATCGGGCAAAAACCAGGCTATATCAGCTACTCCGCTTTTTGTTTCAACCTCGCCATTAAACCAGTTCTTCCTTGAAAATGAGGCATGTTCTTTTCGTAATTTAATTAGCTTACTGGTAAATTTCATCAAATCTTTATCCATGGTTTCCCAGTTGATCCATGAAATTTCATTATCCTGGCAATAGGAATTATTATTGCCACTTTGGGTGCGACTCATTTCGTCACCGGCTATCAGCATTGGCACACCCTGAGACAGGAACAATGTTATTAAAAAATTACGCTTTTGTTTTTCACGCAGTTCATTGATATTCTCATCGTCTGTTGGCCCTTCAATACCGCAGTTCCATGAACGGTTATGATTTTCGCCATCATTATTATCCTCACCATTGGCTTCGTTATGTTTTTCATTATATGATACAAGATCATTCAGGGTAAAACCATCATGAGCAGTTACAAAGTTGATACTGGCCGATGGCCGGCGGTAGGATTTGTACAAATCAGAGCTGCCCGTTATCCGGTCGCCAAATTCGGCAAGGGAGCTTTCTGTACCGCTCCAGAAATCGCGGATACTATCCCTGTATTTGCCGTTCCATTCAGCCCAGCCCGACGGAAACTTGCCTACCTGGTATCCACCTTCGCCAACATCCCAGGGCTCAGCAATCAGCTTTGCCTGCGATATGCAAGGATCCTGGTGTATAATATCAAAAAAAGCACTCAGGCGATTCACCTCATGCAGCTCACGGGCCAGGGTAGCGGCAAGGTCAAAGCGGAAACCATCCACATGCATCTCCAGTATCCAGTAGCGCAGGCTATCCATCATCAGGCGCAGTACATTAGGTAAATTGGCATTTAGCGTGTTACCTGTACCTGTGTAATCCATGTAAAACCTTTTATCCTCGGTAAGGCGATAATAACTGGAATTGTCAATACCGCGAAAGGAGAGGGTAGGCCCCATCTGGCTGCCTTCGCCTG
This sequence comes from Mucilaginibacter sp. P5_A6, assembly GCF_056400585.1. Taxonomy (NCBI): domain Bacteria; kingdom Pseudomonadati; phylum Bacteroidota; class Sphingobacteriia; order Sphingobacteriales; family Sphingobacteriaceae; genus Mucilaginibacter; species Mucilaginibacter sp. P5_A6. The sequence continues at coordinate 23,101 of NZ_JBFUKZ010000011.1, forward strand.
TATGATTGTAAACCACATCAAGAATCACTTCAATACCTGCCTTGTGTAAGTTTTTAACCATGGTTTTAAACTCAGTTACCTGCTCGCCGCGTACCCCGCTGGAAGAGTACCGCGAATCGGGAGCAAAGAAACCGATGGTATTATACCCCCAGTAATTAGTAAGCCCTTTTTCAACTAAATGCCTATCGTTTAAAAAATGATGTACAGGCATTAGTTCAATGGCGGTTATTCCCAGTTCTTTTAAATATTTAATAGTTACCGGGTGGCCAATGGCAGCGTACGTACCCCTGATCTCTTCAGGTATTTTGGGGTGCATTTTGGTGAAGCCTTTTACATGTGCTTCATAAATTATTGAATTATAATATTCAATATTGGGCAATGTGTCACCTTCCCAATCAAAATTATGATCGATAACTACAGATTTTGGTACAAAACCCGCATTGTCGGTTTCGCTAAAGCTCAGATCTTCATCCGGACTACCAATTTCGTAACCAAATAATGAATCGTCCCAATTGATAGTGCCCGAAATTGCTTTTGCATATGGATCCAGCAATAATTTGTTAGGATTAAAACGGTGGCCGTTTTGGGGATCAAATGAGCCGCTTACTTTGTAACCATATAGTTGGCCGGGTTTTAAATCAGCAACGTATACATGCCATATTAGTTCGGAGTATTCGGTGATCTTTATTTTTTCTGATTCAATTTCATCTTCAGGGGAATTAAACAGGCAAAGATCAACTGCGGTAGCGTTCTCTGAGTATAGCGTAAAGTTAACGCCCTCACCGTCCCATGTAGCGCCGAGCGGGAATGATTTACCGGGGTATGTTGTAATTTTCATATGTTATTATTAGGGGCATTTAAATTCCATATTACACCATCTTAAATTAAAATCAGGCGGATTTGTTTGCTGTATACAGCATTTTGTTTGACACACACTGATAATCATCATGTAAAACGTGAATTTAACTATTGCCTTTTGTTTAAATAAGTTAATTAATAATTGATAATTGAAATAATGCTGTGTAGATTTGTATATCAGTTAATAAACCTATGAGCAAAAAAATATTTGTTGTGGAAGACGATGCCGATTTGTCTGAAGCAATACAAATCATCCTAAGAGAAAACGGGTATATCACCGTTGCATCCCTTGATAAAAACTCCATCAAAGGTGTGATCCTTCAAATGCCAGATCTTGTTTTGGTTGACAATAGGCTAAAGGACGGCCTTGGTAGCGAACTATGCATAGCTATAAAGCAACATCCGTTGACAAGTCATATCCCGGTTATACTTATATCCGGCTATTCAAATCTCGCCGATATTGCGAAGGTCTGCGGTGCTGATGCCTGGTTAAGCAAACCTTTTGAATCAACAGAACTAACTAACCTCGTTGATCATTATTTACAACATGTGGCTTAATTTTTAAGAAATAGGTTATCGCATTTAATGCCTCTTTGAAACGGGATAGAGATTTAAATTTGTCTAATCAATTCTTACCATCATGAATGAAAAAAAGAAGCCTACCCGTTTAATAAATTAGCAAAACCTGCCCAACGCGCTTTAGTTAATGCGGGTATAACCCATCTTAAACAACTATCAAACTTCAAAGAAACTGAATTAATGCAGCTTCATGGCATAGGTAAAAATGCGCTGCAAATGCTTAAGCTTGCAATGGCCGATCAAAACATCACCTTTAAATAAACAAATTAACTTTATTGATGCATCAGCTCAAGGTGACGGTACTGCTGGTGTTTCTGTAGATTTTCTTTTCGACCTTATTTTTACAATTTGGTATAATACACCTGCAATGTAAAGTGTGACAAGGATCAGCAGGCCCATTTTCGCTACCGGATCATTTGGGCCGGCGGCGAGGGGATGACTGATAGGTAACCTTGTTAAGGTTTCGATAGTTGCAGGGATCATCGAAAAAAATAAGGTTGATGACATTACTATGGTTTGAATATATTCTGCACCCTTCCCAAAAAAGTGGATTGATTTGGCGTATACGCCCATAGGAAGCAACAGTAAAACAATAATTGCCAAACCATGCCCGGCACTCAAATGCCCGGTTTTCATGATTGGGAATGCTGTAAGGCATCCAATTGCGGTTAATATTATATACAACTTACCATTTCCGGTTGCTGGATCTATTTTGCCGTAACGAATTAAGGCATAAAGCGCAAAAAGCACAGCAAGTACACTAATGGCAGTATGGAAAATTCCGAGTGGTGAAAGATGATTTGGCATAGATGTGAATTTAAAGGTTGACAGGATCAGGATTAATCAGCAGTATTTAACTGATAGTTATAAAGTTACATAGAAGATAATATAAAAACAAACAACCGTTGTACTATAATTTTTACTAATTTAGTAATTACCAACCCGGTAAAGGCGGTCCACTATATAGCCCAAGAATTTACAGGCATAATTAAATTTTTTTTCCTATGATTGTAAAGTGAGTGGTTGAGGATCATGTTGTAATTTAAGTTCGTTTTAGTTAATAAATTTAATTGTTATATTGCTTTGTAAAAACATTTATTTTAAACACCTGTTATAAAAGCATATTTATTTACCATGAAAACTTTTAATGAATATGAATCTGTAATCTATACAGATGCCGACGGCAGTTTGATAGATACTTTTGTTGTATTTGATACAGATGTTGCAACCGGTTTAACGCATATTAATCATATGAATTTAAAAGTTCCCATAGAAGCCTTGCAACTTCACCCGGCTACTATTGCGAAATATAATTTACCTATGCAGGATGCTTTTAGCTTTGAGATTTTTAAGAAACTGAAGGAAAAACATAGAGAACCATCAATTCCACCGGTTAAACGTGCTTTAAAACCCCAACCCGGCTATAAGCTGGCAAATGCATCTTAAATAATCAGTTAAAAAATTAGTTAAAAAAAATCCGTTCATGATGAGTTGAACGGATTTTTTGTTGCAATTAACAATTATTAATTTGTAGCACCGCCATTTATTAACAGGTGCTGCCCATTAACGAATGATGACAGATCACTTGCAAAAAACTCGGCTGCGTTGGCAACATCTTCCACTTCGGCCAGCCTGCCCATAGGGCAACTGTCTAATAATTGTTTCCTTAATTCCGGATAGCTATCGGCTTCTGCAAAGATCCCTGAATGATCGACCGCGAAGGGTATGATGGAGTTTACAGTTATACCTTTATGACCTATCTCTTTTGATAGAATATCAACCAAATAGCGTGGAGTGGTTTTGCTGCCGCCGTATACAGCCATTCCGGGTACAGGGAATGAGGTGGTGCTGGATGCTATGTAAATGATCCTGCCATTATCTTCCACATTTTTTGCGGCCTGCTGCATGGTGAAGTAGGTGCCTTTGGTGTTGATAGAGAATACGCGGTCAAACTGTTCCTCGGTAAAATCAACCACCGGTGTTTCTACCAGCTCGATACCGGCATTTGCTACAACAATATCTATTTTACCAAATGCTTTTTTTGCTTCGGCAAATAACCTCTCAATGTCGGCAACCTTGCTTACATCGGCCTGCACGGTTATTACTCTTACACCCATAGCCAGGATATTACTTACTACTTCATCTGCAGATGCTTTATCGCGCGAATAATTGATCACAATATCGGCGCCTAATGCCGCATAACGCTCTGCTATTGCTTTACCTAATCCGCGTGCCGATCCTGTTATTAATGCTACTTTATTATTTAACGAGTTCATGATTATATTTTTTAATTGTGATTACACTGATTGTTTTTATGATTTCACCGATTGATTTTACTTGTTTTGCTCTTGGTTCTAAATTCTTGCCGCTTTTACTCCTCCAGGGACTTACGCCATTGCACCGTTTGCTCCAATGTTTTGTGCGCTGATCCATTTGGCATCGTCGCCTGCAAGGAATACTACAATCTTCGCGATATCTTCGGGCTCGCCGATACGGTTAAAAGCCGAAAGAGATGCAAGGCGGTCGATAACTTCCTGTGGTTTGCCTTTGGTGAACAGTTCGGTATTGGTAGGGCCGGGAGATATTGAGTTTACATTGATGCCCCTTGCGCCCACTTCTTTGCTAAATACGCGGGTTAATTGTTCAACTGCTGCCTTAGTAGCCACGTAAGTACCATAAGTTGGCATCATTACACGGGTTGTAGTAGATGAAAAGTTGATGATACTGCCATTATCGGCCAGTTTTGTCGCTGCTTCGCGCATGGTATTGAATGTGCCGCGTACGTTGATATCAAACTGGCGGGTAAAATCCTCATCGGTAGTGTCTTTAAGTAGTTTAGTGATCATGATGCCGGCGTTGTTTACCAAAACATCAATTTTACCATAGTAGGCTATGGCTGCATCAAACATGGCAGCTACTTCGGCTGATTTGCTTACATCGGCTTGTAAAGCGATGGCGTCGCCGCCGTTTTCTTTGATCAGGTTAACGGTTTGGTCGGCTGCTTCTTTACCACCTGCATAGTTGATGATTACTTTTGCTCCGGCTGCTGCAAGTTTGTTGGCTACAGCTGCTCCGATTCCTCTTGAGGCGCCGGTTACTAAAATTACTTTTTCTGATAGTGTGTTCATGATTTCCTTTGTTATTTTGTTTGTTTTTGTCTTGTTTGTTTTGACATAACAAAGGTGAGGTTTGGGCTACCCTCAAATGATACACATATTAAAGCATTACATATAAATATCTAAGATGTGGAACTTAAATGCTGTTTTCTGAACAGGGCGGGGGACAAATCTGTGTGCTTTTTAAAGTAATTGCTAAAGTGAGTCGACTCGGCAAAGCCTAAACGATAGGCAATTTCTTTTATAGATATGGCGGAGTTTTGTAATAGTGCCTTAGCTTCCGATATTGTTTTTTCGGCTATCCAGGTACCAATTGGCTTTCCTGTTTTTATCTTGATAACATTGCTCAAATAATTAGGGTGCAGGCTTTGGGCATCGGCATAATCCTGTACCCGGTACGCTTTTTCAACCAGGCCATTACTCAAGTCGCGATAATGTTTTTCAAGTGTACGTTTAAACTCTTTTACTATCTGCGAACTGCGGTTACCTTCATAAATCGGATTGTAGTCTTTCCAAAAATACTCCTTCACCTTTAATAACAATACAACAAACAGATTGCCGATGATGCGATTACGATAGGTACTTTGAGCCTGGTACTCCTTTGATATCTGCAGGTATAATTGCTCAAACTCGGCAAAAGCAGCCGGGGTCAAAACCCGTGGCTGTACAGTTTCGGCAAGCAGGAACGGGAACTCTTCAAAAATATTCGGGTGAACGTTCTCTTTCAGGAATGATTCGCTGAGCGTGATCAGGTATATTTCTTCTATCTTATACCAATTATATGATTTATAATGACCTGGATTTGTAAAATAGATAGTTCCCGGTACGGTATCAAATATTAGCTCATCGGTAGTATACTTTCCGTATCCGTCCTTTACAAAAACAAAGGAAAAAAAGTTTGGCCTGAAAACCGGCGACTGATAAGGCAATGTTGCATGGATATCTTTAAGGTTATGGATAGCAAAGTCGGTTTTATCATCAATACTATCGGCAGGCAAGCCAAAATGAATGTATTGCTCTTTGAGACTATTGAAGTTCAGTTTTTCTTCTTCTTTCATCGGTGAATCAGTATCTAAGGTAAAAATAAATCAACCCAATGCTATAACACATACCATAGTCAAATAAAAATCATGATTGTGTGTAAATACTGACAGCAATAGTTATTATTGAAAAAGGGTATTAGTAAAGATTTGTTTATATGATGTTAAATTTTGAAGGTTTGCCGGCTATTGATCTGGCTATATTATTGTCGCTTGCAAAAGAGGCAGGAAAAGGCATACTTACTATTTATAATGATGGTGATATAGCAGTAACGTTAAAGGATGACCAATCTCCATTAACCCTCGCCGACAGGATCTCGGATGAAATAATAATGAAGGGGCTTACAATTTTAAATCCCGCCATACCGGTAATATCCGAAGAAGGGAAGGATATACCTTACGAGGTAAGAAAGAATTGGGAATACTTTTGGTGCGTTGACCCTTTAGATGGCACAAAGGAATTTATAAAGCGTAATGGCGAGTTTACAGTTAACATTGCCCTGATTCATAAAAATACACCTGTATTAGGTATTATATACGTGCCTGGTACAGGCGAACTGTATTACGGAGGTGCAGGCATTGGCAGCTGGAAAGAATCTGTTACGGGTGAAACCCAGCAACTCCATGCCGATACAAATGCAAAGCAGTGGATTGCTGTGGGCAGCAGGTCGCATTCATCGGCAGAAGAAATCGCTTTTTTGAAACAATATCCTATTGTAGAAACCATAGCTGTAGGCAGTTCTATCAAATTTTGTTTAATTGCCGAAGGTAAAGCGCATATATATTATAGGCATGGCCCAACTATGGAGTGGGATACTGCGGCAGGCCAGGCTATTGCTACTTATAGCGGCGCTATGGTGAGCAACCCGGCTGGCGAACCATTTTTATACAATAAATCATCGCTGTTAAATGGTGGATTTTTGGTAAAGACTAAATGGTAGTTAATTGGTAGTTAAGCTTTTGCGCCTTTCGTAAATAATATTATTTTGAACGTAATAATTGCTTCTCTGTTTTTTTAATGTTCATTTTTAATGACCATAATTTAAAGTTTACGTAAAATGATTAATAATAATTTATTAAATTGTACTTAATTTCATTTTTTAAAAAGTAGGTAGAATTCATTCAATTATGTCTGAAAGTATTGTAAGTATTAATGATAATAACACTGCAATATGGCTTGCCTTTAAAAACGGCAGTTGGGACGCTTACACACAGCTTTACAACGATCATTTTAAAATCCTCAATAATTACGGCTATAAATTTACCAGGGATATAAATATTATTGAAGATGCAGTACATGACTTGTTTATTAAATTGTGGACAAACAGGACAACCCTGGGTAATCCGGTATCAGTAAAAAACTATCTATATAAATCACTACGCAGCGTTATTTTCCGCAAAATACAATCCCAATCGCGTTTTGTTGACCTGGAGGACGAAACCGGTTACAATTTTTCTTTCGAAATTTCATTTGATCACCAGCTCATCGCAAACGAGGAGGAAAGGGAATTACAGTTAAGAATAAAAGCGGTGGTGAAAACTTTACCGGCAAGGCAGCAGGAAATCATCTATCTGCGCTTTTATGAGGGTTTAGGTTATGAAGAAATTGCCGATATTATGGAAATTAACATTAACTCGACTTATAAATTGCTTTATAAAGCATTTAATAACCTGCAAGGGGTGTTAAAAACATCTAAATTGGTTATTTTTTTGAGTCTTTATTCTTGTTTGAGCATAAAAGTGTATACAAATTAAGTTTTTTTTCATCTCGAAGGGATAATTCCGGCATAACCATGTATATAAGGTTTAAATCAGAAACTTATATAGCATGGGGTTTGCAAAATACAGCACTTACACTTTACAGGATTTTTTAGACGACGATGATTTTCTTCGTTTTGTAATTAGCTCATCTATTAATGACATCAACTTTTGGCAATCATTTACAGCCTTGTATCCCGGCCAAAGGGAAATTGTTGATGAGGCTTCAAAAATTATCCTGGCCTATCGCCAACAAGATGTATTTACAAATGAAGCCAACCAGCAAAAAGTTTGGAACCGGATTGAAACCACTTTACAGGATAAAGGAGCGATAAAACAAAAAATATTCTATCTCAACAGGTTCCTGCGTATAGCTGCAATGGTTTTATTGGTTTCATCAGCAGCCTTCTGGATGATTAAATATAGTTCCAAAAATGAAGTAGTTACCGCTTTTGGCGAACTGCGCACGGTTACATTGCCAGACAACTCGGTTGTTATTCTTAATGGAAACTCAAAACTTACTTACGCCAATAACTGGGATAAACAATCAAGAGAAGTTTGGATCAGTGGCGAAGGCTTCTTTAATGTTAAGCATCTTAATAAAGATCCGCGTCATATCAAAACTACAGAACGGTTTATTGTGCATTGCAATGATGTGAACATTGAAGTGTTAGGCACATCCTTTAATGTACGTAACAGGCATAATAAAACCAATATTGGCCTGGTAAGCGGTAAAATAAGGTTAGAATATCTTGACAGTGTATTTAAGAATAACCGCTTACTAGTCATGAAACCTGGCGACTATGTGGAGTATGCACAAAAGCGCCTGGTTGCCCAAAAGAAGCTCGCTGTGCCCGAGAAGCTAACCGAGTGGACCAATCACCAATTATCATTCAATAATGCCACTCTTGCACAAATCAGAGAGATTATGACTGATGACTATGGTTACCATATTGATTTTTCAAATCCCGACCTGGCCGGGTTAAAGATAGAAGGGGAGATTAGCGTATCAAACGTTGAGGAGTTGCTGGAAACCATATCAACTACGCTGTCAGTAAAGATCACTCGTTCAGACAAAAATATAACTATCACTAAAAATTAACCCCTAAACAAATAATTTATGCAAAAACTTGACCTATCAACTTTTTTAAAATGTTGCTGTTTCTTGTTGGTATTGCTCGGCCAGTCGGTTTACGGCTATGCCCAGCTGGCGCTTACCAGCAATAACAGGTTCCATTCAAAAGCTCCGAATTACCAGGTACAGCAGGCTATTGAAAGCAAGGTACTGTTAAAAGACGCGCTTGAAAACCTCAAAAAGCAATTTAATGTTCAAATTGCTTACCAGGAAGGGCTACTGGATAATAAATTTATACCGGCAAGCTTATTTAACAATGCCAGGTTGTTTAACCTTGATGAAAACCTGAAACAATTATTATCGGTTTTTCAGCTCGAATACCGTAAAATTAACGGCAACCAGATCTCTATTTTTTCTATAAAAGATGGAAGCAGCACCAATGTTGCTGTTGTTGCAGCTGTTTTAACGGGTAATGTGCTTGATGAAAAAGATAACCAGCCGGTTATAGGTGCCTCCGTTTATTTAAAGGCTGATCCCAGAATTGGTACATCAACAGACGCATCGGGTAATTTTAAGCTTATTGTACCAGATAAATATAGTGGCAAGCCGGTTACGCTGGTGGTGGCTTACGTCGGCTACAATAAAGAAGAACTTACTGTTACCGATTTCAGTTCACCAGTTCAGATAAAGCTGAAACAAAATAACAGTACGCTTAACGAGGTGGTGGTTACGGCCCTCGGTATCAGCAAGCAAAAGAAATCGCTTGGTTATTCGGTAACCGAAGTTAAAGGAACCGAATTTACCCAGGCCCGGGAAAATAACGTTGCTAACGCATTAACCGGTAAAGTTGCGGGTGTTAACGCTGCCGGATTATCTACCGGCCCTGGTGGTTCAAGCCGGATAGTTATACGAGGTAATGGTGGCCTTGCCGGCGATAATCAGCCGTTATACGTAGTAAATGGTATGCCAATTGACAATAGTGTACCAGGTGGCGCTCCAACTGTTAACGGTATTACCAATAACGTCGACCGTGGCGATGGTATCGCAGCGTTGAATCCTGACGATATCGAGTCTATCAGCGTGTTAAAGGGCGGTACCGCGGCAGCTTTATATGGTTCACGGGCAGCCAATGGTGTAATCCTTATCACTACTAAAAAGGGACGGGTTCAAAAAGGAGTAGGAGTTGAGTTTAATTCAACCGCAACTTACGACAATGTCGCAGTTTTTCCAGATTATCAATATGAATACGGCCAGGGAGACGGTGGCGTAAAACCAACAACACTGGCAACCGCTCAGGGGACCGGCAGGCGTTCATGGGGGGCAAAAATTGACGGGTCGACAGATTATATGGCTGTTGACGGCAAAATACATCCTTATACGGCACAAAAAGATAACCTTAAAAACTTTTATCAAACCGGGAGCACCTATACCAATAGCCTGGCGTTTTTAGGCGGTAACGAGGCTATAACTTATCGCTTTTCGGCTGCCGACCTGAATAGTAAAGGTATTTTGCCAGGTACAACTTATGATCGTAAAACCTTTAACCTGGCTTTAACCAGCAAGTTAAACAGCAAAATCTCTATTGAAGCATTAGCTCAATATAATATCGAAACCGGCCATAACCGCACAGGTGCCGGCGACGCACTGGGCAACCCTAACTGGACCCCGCTTGAGGTTGCCAATACCGTTGACGTACGCTGGCTTAAACCTGGGTATGATGCTAATGGTAATGAGCAGGTTTGGAATGATGCCGCCATCGCTTCAAACGGTTACTTCGTGATCAATAAATTTAAAGAAGATGATGTTAAAGACCGTTTTATAGGCCAGGGTTCGGTGTCGTACACACCGATATCAAACCTGATTTTCAAAGCCACCTTAAGCCGCGACTTTTTTAACTACAATTATTCAAATATATTGCCGACTGGCACATTGTACATCCCCAATGGGCAATACCAGTCTATAAAGTCGGATGTATCTGAAACCAACGAACTGGTGACGGTATCATACAAAACAAAAATTGTAAGTGATTTTAATGGCGCGGTATTAGGTGGTGTAAATAGCCGTAAAAACATTACAAATCAGCAGACAGTAAACGGTTCGCAGTTTGTTATTCCTTATTTTTACAGCTCAACCAACCTTGCTACAACGTCAACTACTCCTTATTACGCCAAAATAGTAACCAACTCGGTGTTTGGCTCCGCCGATTTTGATTACAAAAGTCTGTTATTCTTATCGTTTACCGGTCGAAAAGATTGGTTTTCGACATTGAGCCCTAAAAACAACAGCATCTTTTATCCAAGCGTAGGTGGTAGCTTTATATTGTCAGATGCTGTTAAGCTACCGCAATTTTTTACCCTTGCCAAGTTAAGGGCTTCATGGGCGCAGGTAGGCGGCGGTGCTCCTGATCCATATGTAATTAATCTTACCTATAGCAATGTTCCCAGTGCGGGGCAACCGCTGCAAAATGTTACCAGTAATAACATTACCAACAACGCGCTTAAGCCTTACACCTCTACAACTACAGAGGCAGGTCTTGAATTACAGATGCTGCAAAACCGCTTAGGATTGGATATTACCGTGTATGATCGTAAAACTACAAACGATATTGTAAATACGGCCATTTCATCAACTTCGGGTTATAATAATGTAATCCTTAACGTTGGCGAAGTACGCAATAAAGGTATCGAGGTGTTGTTGAACGGTTCGCCAATAAAATCAAAAGACTTTAGCTGGAACGCGAGCTATAACGTAGCATATAATGATAATAAAGTAGTAAAACTCGCCCCTGGCCTGTCGACCATACAACTGGCGACATCAGTAAATGGTTATGCCGTATTAAATAACACAGAAGGGATGTCATTTGGTACCCTATATGGCACACATATGGTGAAAAATAGCAGCGGACAAGTGGTATTCAATGCAACTACCGGCCTGCCGGTTCAATCGGCATATGAACCGCTTGGCAAAAGTGTCGCCCCGCTTACCATGGGTTTAACCAACGAATTCAGGTACAAGCGTTTTGCGTTCAGCTTCCTGCTCGATGGCAAGTTTGGCAACAAGGTGTTTTCTTTAATGGAAGTGTATGCTACCCGTTTAGGTTTAATGAAATCAACGCTGCCTGGTCGTGAAAATGGGTTAGTGCTAAATGGTGTAGACCAAACAGGTGCTGCTTATACACGCACAGTACCGGTAAGTGGCTTACGTACATATTATGATAACTATAAAATTTATTCAGATCTGTTTACACACGATGGCAGCTTTGTAAAGCTTCGCCAGGTTATATTGTCTTATAATTTGCCTGCGCTTGACCTTAAAAAGGTTCATATTCAGTCGGCAAGCATTTCGCTGGTGTCACGTAACTTGTGGACGCTTTACAAAAAGACAGACAATTTTGACCCCGAGGAGAGCTTTACCAACAGTAATACACAAGGTTTCGAATCAATCGGCTTACCCCGTACCCGTTCACTTGGTGTAAACCTTTCAGTTAAATTCTAATATTTAAAGTTGAACACGATGAAAAGACATATAACAAAATATACATATTGTTTGCTGCTAACGCTTGGCATTATTATCATACAATCATGTACTAAAAATTTCGATACACTCAACATTAACCCTAACGCTTCACCAAAAGCAGTTCCGCAGTACATGTTTACTAAGGCTGAATATGATGGCACCGCCCGCATGCTCGATCTGTTATTGGGTACTATGCAATATACTACCAGCTTTAACGATGTGGCCGGTTTTGGGTCAAAGTATGTATTGAGCCAAAGCCAGCAATCGGCAGCGGCATTCAGCGGTGCTTACCCCAACGAGATCAATGAACTGATTGAAGTAATTAAGGCTGCGGGAACTGATGCATCGCAGGTTAATCTTGTTGCCGAGGCCCGTATCTGGAAGGTGTACTGCTTTAGCAGACTTACCGATCTGTATGGCGATATTCCGTATTCACAGGCGGCACAAGGATATAATGGAGCCTTATATAAACCGGCTTATGATGCCCAAAAGGATATTTATGCAGATATGCTTAAAGAGCTTGACCAGGCGGCTGCAAGTCTTGATGCAAGCAAGGCTACATTTGGCGTTGCAGACTTAATCTACACTGGTAATACCAATAAATGGAAAAAATTTGCTTACTCCCTAATGTTAAGATGTGCTATGCGCATGACTAAGGTAGATATTGCATCTGCGCAAAGCTGGGCTGCAAAGGCCATTGCCGGTGGTATTATTTTAAATGATGCCGATATTGCCCTAATACCTTATGTAGGATCGGGCCAGGATATTAATAAAAACCCACTTGCAAACGACCTCTGGAATAATGATTATATAGCACAAAATGGCACTACAAATACAGAAGGTGGTAAGTACCAGGATGTGTTTATCAATTATCTTAAAACTAATAAAGACCCTCGTTTGGGTGTTGTATCTATTGTGTACAATGGGGGTGTAGCTGATACAACCGCTGCTAAACAAAAAGGGATGTCGGCATCATTAAACACAAAACCTGCCGATTTTGTAACCTACTCGGAGCCTAATCCTAAAACCATATTATTGTTAAACTCTCCGCGCCTGGTATTTACAGCAACCGAAAGCTATTTCCTGTTAGCCGAGGCAGCCTCAAGAGGGTGGTATAGTGGCGCTACAGCTTCATCATTATATGAAAGCGGTATAGCTGCTTCTATGCGTCAATGGGCAATAATTGGAGGCAGTGCCGGTACTATAACTGATGCACAGATCAATACATACATTAGCTACCACAAATTTAATTCTGCCGGTACACTTGATCAAAAAATGGCACAGATCTATACCGAGTTTTGGCTTGGCGTATTCCCAGACGCGCAGGAAGTATTTGCCAGTTACAGGCGCACAGGTTACCCGGCATTGGTGCCTAATAACTATGTTGGTAATGCAACCGGTGGTAAAATATTCAGGAGGATGTTGTACCCGATATCGGAACAAAATCTCAACTCGGCATCTTACGCGGCTGCGATAGCCCGGCAGGGTGCGGATGACTTCCTTACCAGGATCTGGTGGGATAAACAATAAAGCTTATTTTGTGATTTGATTAATAAGTTGGTTTCAGTTGGTTTCAGGGAGGGTTGTATACCCTTCCTGATTTTTTGATTATTTTTAAAGATGTATAAAAAATACTTTTTTTTTCTGCTGCTTATACTATCTATCCAAATCGCTTCGGCACAAAACGACCTGGTGAAAGATGACAATGCCAGTAACAATAACCTGAATAAACCCGAACGCGAACTTTGGCTTAAAAATACAGGGCTGGGTTTGTTTATCCATTTTAGTATGGATGGGCAGTTAGGTATGGTTATCAGCCATTCGCTGGTAGGAGCAAGCAACGATTATGTGAACAGGTATTTTAATGATCTTCCCAAAACTTTTGATCCCTCAAAATTCGACCCGCACCAGATAGCTGTTTTAGCAAAACTGGCCGGCATGAAATACATTGTGTTTACCACCAAACACCATTCTGGTTTTTGTATGTGGGATACCAAAACAACGGATTTTAATATTACTCATACCCCTTATAAAAAAGACCTGTTAAAAGAGTTTGTAGATGCTACACGCGAAGCAGGGCTGCAGGTTGGCTTTTATTTTTCACCGGAGGATTTTAATTTCCTGCGGGATCATCAGATCCCTATCAGCAGAACCGATGTGAAAATGGATGCGGCCACCCGCAAGGCATATGATGACTATACCCGGCAACAATGCGTGGAGCTAATGACCAAATATGGTAAAATAGATGTGCTTTTTATTGATGGCGACCCTAAAGAGATAGTAAAACAAACCTGCTGGAAATTACAGCCCGACCTGCTCATCACCCGTGGAGCTATCAAAACACCTGAGCAGATTATGCCCGGCGCTATGATCAATGAGCCCTGGTTATCCTGCATCACTATGGGTACTGCCTGGGGTTATCAGCCCACCAATGAACGCTATAAATCGGGCAATCAGTTGATAGGTTTATTGGTTGAAGCCCGTGCTAAAGGCGGCTCATTATTACTGAACGTTGGCCCCAAACCCAATGGTGAATTGCCGATAGAACAGGAAGAGCGCCTGCGCGAAATGTCGGCATGGTATTTTGTAAATCATGAGTGCATTGATGACGTACGCAGCTGGGTGGTGAGTAAGGAGGGAGGTACCTGGTTTACATCAAAAAACTGGCATACGCTTTATGCCGTTGTTACTGATGCGCAGGATTGGAAGGAGGGTACCCGCAAAACATTCCTGATCCGTTCTGCTGTCAGCACGGTCAATACTCAAATAAGTGTTTTAGGGCAAAACAGCCAGGTGATTGAGTATAAAAACGACGATGTTAGTTGCCGATACCGGCAAACAACAAAGGGTTTGGAAGTATCGGTAGTGAAGGCCCAGCGTATTTATGATGATCATCGCTGGCCCAACCCGGTGGTTATTAAGTTGGATAATGTTGCTCCCGCATTTAAAGAAGCGATTATAGTTGAAACCGGGAGTATCACTTTGGTTAAAGGTGGGGTTGTTTTAAAGGGCAGGGTATTAAACTACTACAAAGACCTATCTATTAAGAAAGCCCGCTTTGATTACCGCCCATACAAAGGGCAGGTTGAAACGCTTTATGCCGGTAAATGGACAACCGGTACCTGGGTAACTATTAAACCCGATGGTTCTTTTGAGCAAACTCTACCCTTGAAAGAAAACTATGAATATAAAGCCGTAGTTGAGCAAGCCAATGTGGAAATAGAAGGGGAGAGCAAGCTGCTGAAACAGTAATAAAAAATAAAAGCTACGAACGGGTCTGGCTTTTAGGTATTTATACTCCGATTGTTTTTCAATAATACATGGCCGCTTCAAGATAAAAAAAGTCCTATTGATCTAAATAGACGTCTTTTATTAATGCCCGGTCCAAAATTCACATGAGATTTTACAGATATAATTAACTGTTGCGCCTGCTTTCAACGGTATAAATAAAGCTTTCGGCTTTATAATAGCCCAGGTTGTATTCCATTGGCCGGTCTCCCTGGTCAAAAACAAAACGTTTTCTGAAAAGTACCGGGCTACCTGGATCAATCTCCAGCTTGCCGGCAATAAGTTTGTCAGCTGCTTTTGCACTAATCTCTTCTTTCGACAAGTTGGCCACTACCGAGTGGTCAAGTTCAAGCATTTCGTATAATGGCTTTTTAAAGTCCTCGTCGCCGGTTAGACCTATCCTTGGATGAAAATAAGACACAAAATAAACAAATGCTTCTTCGGCATTGCCTCTGAGCCGCTCAAGTTTCATGATCTTCTTCTCTGTTTTTATATCAAAAAAATTGGCTATGAACTCATCCGGATATACCCAGCTAACGTGTAGCTCGTAATTTTTAACCGGAATGCCACGCGCCTGCATTTCCTGTGTGAAACTTAGCCAATTCATTGATTTTGAGCTCATTTTTGGGGGAGCAACCTTTGTTCCCAATCTTTTTTTCCTGATCAGCAACTCTTCATAAACCAATTTATTAATGGCCTGGCGAAGGGTGGTCCTTGAAATAGCCAGGATTTTCGCCAGATCCACTTCGTTTGGTAATAGTTTTCCAGACTTGTATTCGGGGTCTTTGATAAGTTCCCTTAATAGATTCTCGGCCTGTATATGAAGTGGGATGGCGCTTTTATGGTCAATGGCAAGTTTCATATCTCGGTATTTCTTTAAATTTTACAAGCAATATGTATTGCAAATTAAATGATTAATGGACGAACATAATAATGGTTATATCTATATATATCGATAATTATCAAATAATTATTGAGCTTGTTCTTTGCAATGCATTCTAACTTAAAGTTAGGGTGATTTTTGGTAAAATATGTCGTAGGAATTTGGAATATATTTTATGTTTGTACATATAAACAAGTGTTGATTCCTGGCAAATTTTATTGATGCCTTTAATTCATTCCTGCATGAAACTACTTTTGCCCGTTTTTATTTTTTTGTCTTTTTTTATCAAATCAAATGCTCAAGTACCCCGCAAATCAGAATTAGCGAAAGCTATCCTTTCTGACAATAGATTGGATACCATCCAGGCCAGGGCTTTAAAATTACTTTCAGGTTTTTCTGCAGGCACATCTTATAATGAAGTATGGATCCGTGATTTTAATACCTTTATTAAAGGGTCACTTGTAGTGCACCCTAAAGGAGAAGTGAAAACCAATCTCCTGATGTTTTTTAAAATGCAGGGCGGTGACGGCAATATAGTTGATGGCGTAGTGGATAGCGCGAAAGCACATGTAGATTATAAATACCGGTATTCGCCGTTGCTGCGCGGATGGGCGGCTCATAAAAATACTGTTGAAACCGACCAGGAATCGTCTTTGGTTCAGGCGGTAAAAATATATATTGACGTAACGGGCGACAGGAACATTCTTAACGAAGTTATTGGTCGTAAAACAGTACTTCAGCGTATGGAAGATGCCTTTAGTTATATACAAAAGGACAGGTGGTCGGTTAAATATGGCCTTGTAACGGGTGCTACCACGATAGACTGGGGGGACGTGCAAACAGAAACCGGGTGGGGTGTTGCCATTAACGATAAAACCAAATGGGCAATTGATATTTATGATAATGCCATGTATGTAAAGGCTATTCACGATTTCCTGGCCATGAAACCTAAAAATTACAAAACGCAAAAGGATTGGGCCTCGGTAGCATCAGGTATCACCAAAAACGTACGTAAATACCTGTGGGATACAACAGCTCAAAAGTATATACCACACATCTACCTAAATGGCAGCCCCTTTTCGCCTGATTTTAACGAAAAAGAGCTATTGTACACAGGTGGTTCTGTATGTGCCATTTTAGCCGGCTTTAATACACCTGCCGAGGTTAAAGAAATAAACAGGCAAATGGTTGCTTGTGCTGCTAAAGAAAAGTATGCCACTGTTGGCATCACGGTTTATCCACCATACCCGGCCAAACAGTACCCCAACATGCAGCCGTATAATTACCAAAATGGGGGCGACTGGACCTGGTTTGGCGCACGTATGATAGGCGTTTTGATTGATTACGGCTATGTTGAGGATGCTTACACAGAATTGTTGCCAATGATTGACAGGGCACTGGCTAACAAGGGTTTTTTTGAATGGTATAATGTGCAAACCGGTGCCCCAAAAGGATCGGGTGATTTCAGGGGTGAGGCCGGTGTTTTGTATGATGCCATCACTGTTTTAAAGCAGTGGGCTATTAAAAATAATAGCCTGGTAAAGTAAGCGTCTATTAAAAAATACGTAGCAACTCAGTCAAATAAATTTCTGAAAACAATACTTACAAAAAATCCCGGCGCAATTTGCAACCGGGATCATAGTCATCGGGGGGTAATGACCTTAATTATTGATCTAAAAAACGTAAAATATACTTGCTTGTATGCTATTATTCTTAAAATCGCCCAGGATAGCGGAAGGAGTTTCAGACACCTTTTGGATGCCGTAATAGTATCTTGCGTCTATGCCTAAACCCATTTTAGATTGGTAACCAAGTCCGCCGACAGCGCCAAAATCGACTTTTTTAGCAAATTTGGTGTCAGTTACGCCTCCAATGTCTTCCTTTACTTTAAAACCTGCCTGCGGACCAGCTGCAACATAAAAGCCAGAATTAGTGCGGTATTTAAACAGGATTGGAACAGAGGCATAAGAAAGTTTGATATCCTGGGTACCCAGGATGCCGGCTTTTACTTTAGCACCTTGCAATGAATAAAGGAATTCTTCCTGTACCATAAAATTGTCGGTAAATTTGTAGGCTACGGTAAGGCCGGCGTTAAAGCCAGGTAGTGGATCCGTTGAAAAATTGGCATTGGTAAAATTACTGTAGTTACCACCCGCTTTGATTCCGAATTCAAGACGGCTCCCGATCTTTTTAAGGAATCCCTTCTCTTCGGGAGCCGGTGTTGGTTGAGTTGGAGTTGTTTGACTGAAGGCCTTCGCGGATGTAAGGATAAGTACAGCTAAGATTAACTTTTTCATAAATTTCTTTTTTATCAGTGATTTTTTTGTTTGCAGCCCGGGGCTGATCGTGTTATTTGATTCAAAGATGCGGTGCCGTTGCTTACCTTAACAGAGAAAGATAACCGAAGCGGGCAAAGTTGCGCCGGAAGCGGAATACAGGCGGTTAAAAAAAAGCCCAACCGCCTCGTGATCGTCATTGCGAGTTGTAAAATTTCGCGAAACGCTGAAGGAGGAATGACAAACCGGCGAAAGACTTACGAAGTTTTAAAAACTTCGTAAGTCTGGGATTCTACAACTTGTCATGGGTAGGAGGTACGACGAAGCAATCCCCAAAATACAGATTGGATTTGCATAGGTTACTCTGTAAGTTGGGGATTGCTTCGTACCTCGCAATGACGGATAAGAGGTTTGTGTGTAAAAAAAAAGTGTTAAAATTTGCTAAACGCTGAAGGGAAAATGACGTTTTAAAAAGAGTTTTTGCAAAAAAAGCCCAGGGTAGGTGCGAAGCAATGAGAGAAGGATCTGAGCTGGGTAATGTCTGCCGGCCCGCCTATTAATTTCCTGATGTTCAGTCCGAGGTCGTCGGCAATTACTATTTCATCTCTCAATGATTACTTTTTTAATAATTTAATACTTACCGAAAATGAGTTTTGATCTTCTTTGATGATGATATCATCGCCAGACCAGAGACGGTATCTTTCTGCAAGGTTCGCCAGTCCATACTGAGTAGATGTTACTTTAACTTTTTTGCATTGAATATTATTGCTGATAACAAGCCATTCATCTTTTTGGATAATACTGACTTTCAACGGATCTTCCTGTGTGAAATTATTGTGCTTAATGGCGTTCTCCAATAATGGCTGTAGCGAAAAAGAAGGCAGAAAATAGCTTTTTAGAGCGTTGTCTGTTAATGATACCGTACAGTCCATCGCCCTGCCAAACCGGATGCGCTGCATGGCGAGGTAATCATATAACAGTTTTACTTCATCTTCCAGGCTGGATATATTGGATGACTGATGAAAGATGGAGGCCCTTAAAAAATTGGCCATATGTACAATATAAGTATCGGCGGTTTGAGTGTCTTTATGGTAAAGTGCCTTTAGTGTATTTAAAGCGTTGAAAAGGAAATGCGGCTGGATCTGCTGCTTTAAAACAAGGTTCATCGCTTCTGCATTGGCCGCTTTTAACTTGGAAAGCTCCAGTTCGCTTTCCAATTTATGTTCGTATAATAACACGGAATCGTGTATCAGCGTAATAAGCGTATTGATGACGATACCTGATCCAACAAATGCGAAGAATGAACCGGGCTCCCAAAATGACCATACTTTACCTGACACGTAAGAAAAACAGGGCCTTAACAGGAGGTAAATCAGGATACTGGCAGGGTAGGTTAACAGGCGGCGATAAATTGAAAATTTTTTCGACCTGATCGAAAAAAATTTCGCCAACGCCATCATCAAACCGATATCGGCATATCCTACCAGCAATATACCCGACATGGTAAGTATCGTAAACGGTATTATATGACTTGGCGTACCACTGTTATAAACAACCACATAGAAGATAAAACCGATAATTATCGATTGTAGCCAGGTGAGATGGTTTAAACGTTTTAAAGGTAACTTTTCTTCCATATTAACAAATATAATCAATCGATAGTGGGTTGTTTCGGGATTGCTAACCGAACCGGGCAAAAGCAAACCCGAAACGTTTAAAACCTGAATTGAAATGATATCAAACAGTTACAAACAGCAAACTTACTTCTGTCAAGAAAAGAATTCTTCACTTTAATGGCGTCGGAGCCATTTTCGCCGATGTAATTAAATGGCTGAAGTATAAGTTCCTGTATCTTAATAATTTAATTAATATCTTTGTGGGCCCTGAAATCAAGTTAACTCGTCCTTTATAATCTTTTCTCTTCGGGCATTTACTTAAACCAGACAGCTATGGAAACGATAATTGTTCAGGATACCGACAAAGCTATTTTGGAAATCCTTACCGAGGCTTTGGAGATGGAAAATTTTAAGGTGTACCCGATAATGGATTTTGATGAAGGTTTTCTGGACCTGATAGATCGGGTCAAGCCACATGTGATCATATTGGATTATCGGTTAACCGGCTATCGCTGTCTGGAGGTGCTCCACAGTATCAAGAATAAATACCTACACCTACCGGTTATTGCTACCAGTTGCAATAGTAATATTAACCACGAGTACAGCCTGCTTGGTTTTGATGGTTATATCGCCAAACCCTTTGACCTGGATCTGCTTTACAGGATATTGAGGAAGCATATTCCTAAAATAGAAGCTTAAGCAAGCAGCATAAGCGTTATATCGGAATTTTAAACCAGAACGTACTTCCTTCTCCCACCTTACTATCAACGCCTATTTCGCCGCCATGTTTCCTGATAATCTCTGCGCTTATAAATAATCCCAAACCCAGGCCGGAATATTGACTTTCCATGCTATTCCCCTGGTAGTAGCGGTCAAAAAGCAGGGGCAGCTTATCAGCCGATATGCCCGGACCCCGGTCGGTCACTGATACTTTTACTGTTGTCGCAAGTTGCTCAATCCGGATATGGATCTCCTTCGATTCCGGGGCATATTTAACCGCGTTACCCAGGAAGTTTACAATTACTCTTTCAATCCGCTCCGCGTCCGCGTTAACTTCGAGTTCTTTCGGACCATTAATGACGACCTGCGGGAATCCTTCGACGCGCAGATAATTGCAACATTCTTCAGCCACCTTATACAGGTTGAAAATTGTCTTTTTTAAATCCAGCTGATCCCTATAAGTCTTGCTTGCGTTTAACAGGTCATCAACCAGCATAACAATTTTATTAACGCTCTTATTGGCTTGAAGAATTAATGTTTTTAACCGGTCGGCTAAACCATCTTTCGTCCTGTCCAATAGCTGAAGAGAGGTTTTTAAACTTGTAATAGGCGTTTTCAGTTCGTGACTGGCAATGCTGATAAAGTCATCTTTATGGCGTTCTATTAATTTATCTTTGGTTATATCGCTGATGGTTCCCAATGTCTTCAAAGGTTTCCCTGTAGCATCAGTCTCTGTTTTACCCTGGAAATTCACCCATTTAACCGAACCGTCCCGGGTAATAAGCCTGACTTGCAGGTCTATCATATCACTTTCGGGCAGGGAGTTGATAGCTGCCTGAAACTTTGGCAGGTCTTCTTTCCACAAATGCGGGAAATATGTTTCTATATTCCAGTTTTCCTGCTGCCGATCATAACCAAAGATTTCATCGTGCCCTTCTGAACGGTAAACCATGTTGTCCTTTAAATCCAGCTCCCATACTGCCATTTTTGAATATTTAAGCGCCATATTCAGGCGTTTTTCGCTTTCTTCAAAACGCTTCAAACCGGTGTAGTCATCTAATACGGTAAAGCCAAAGGTTTCGCCTTCATCGTTAAACAAAATCGTTGTCACGTTTACCCATACAAGGGATCGGTCTTTTTTGTGAAGACAAGCCTGGAGTTTAAAAAAAGGAACTTTTTTTGACCAAAGCTCCATCTGCAATTCACGCCAATGCTGTTTATATTCTTCGCAGGCATGATCAAGAATTTTTGAGCCCTCAATTTCTGCGGTGGAATAACCCAGTAGTTCTGCCAGGGCATTATTTGCTTTTAGGATCGTTAAATCCGATGCAATAATCTTGCTGGCGGCACTGGTCTGCTTAAATATGGTATTAAATTTATCATTGCATTCCAGGAACCTTTTTTCAAAGTTTGGTGAGCCAATTTCTTTTTCCATACCGAATCACTTTATGATCAAAGTATTAACATATTTTGGCTAAAAAGTGTTTGATTAAAGCTTGTATAAACAGACTTTGCCCGCATGGATTTGTATCAGAAAAATGCTGCTTTTCGGGAAAAATTCCACCACATTTTGCCTGGTATACGGGTTGGTTCAATTATATAATTTACTTAAAATTCCTTCMCTTATGGAAAACATCCTTTTGGGCAATGGCTGATGATATTTTTTTTGGTATCGGGCATACACTTTCAATTTGGAATTGTAAAATTGCTAATAAATTTAGCAATTCATATGAAGAATTAAAAAATAATTTTGACATTTGTTTTATCATGATGAAGAATATGGAGTTGACCAAAGAAGCAAAAGCATGGATTAAACGTAAAAGCGGCCCTGACGAGATTGTGCGGGTAATGCCCGATACGGAAAATAAGGGAGCAGTGCTGTGCTATCACTTGTATACTGCCTTTGAAGATAACCCTGATTACTTAGGCCGGATATTGTTTGATGCACAGGGTTACTGGATTTATGATGGCGAAATACTTACCGTTGCGGAACAGGAACAACTGGCGAGGTTCATTATTGGTTACGTAGAAACGGTTTAAAAGGTTAGAGGAGAGGGACTTATATGGAGCAGCTGCGCGTTTTGCAGAAGCCGGACAGCGCACGAGATTGCCAAAAGAATTGTTGGAATATCTAAATCCGCCAAACCCAATGACAGCCAGGGTCAATCTAATTTTTGGGGTAGTTATTTAGCTTCCTTTTTCTTTTGGTTAGCAAAAAACTGACGTGCACGTTTCAATCCTGTAGCAATGGCGATGCCTTCTTCAGCGCCATCTTTCAATACTTCATTTGCGATCTCTACCGCCTTTTCCCGAAGCTTTTTTGGCTGATTTTTATAAGATGGCGGGTAATCTCCGTTATACCAGGGCATAAAACCTCCTTTTTAAAATTAACAGCCTGAAAAATGGAATGTTTTAGTGTCATTAATGACTTGGTGCCTTGCCTGGTGCATACCCAAATTTAACCCATATTAAGACACTGATTTTTTCTTGGTTAATTATATACTAACGGGACAAACACTACGTTAAAATCATACCATTTATTCAACCAACACCAAAATTATTTCTGCCGGTGTTTCTATTGTTTATTGATAAAAAAATAAAGCTTATGGAAACGATCATGGTACAAGAAAACGATGCTGCCACCTTAGAGGTGCTCAGTATCGCTCTACAAATGKAGGGATTCCGTGTTTACAGCCTGACTGATCAAAACGAAAATGTTCTGGATATGATCAGGCAGCACCATCCAAAGCTTGTGCTGCTGGACTGCTGGCTCAGTAATCACTCCGGCAAGCAGGTTTGCCAATGGATCAAGTCGCATTTTCCAGGCCTGCCGGTAATTGCTATAAGCTGCGATAACAACATTGATGCACATTATCGGGAGCTGGGTTTTGATGATTATCTAAAAAAACCATTCGACCTGGATCAGCTTTACCAGGTGGTAAGGAAACAGCCCTCCTGGTATAAACGAAAAAAGAAATACACCGAATTAACACTATAAATATGCACTAATTTAAAGGTCATGGATATCAATTATTGGTGGATCGGTCTGTTTATCGTCCTGATGGCTATACTGGTAATCTGGCTGATCAAAAGGAACATCAAGGACGAAAATAAATTTGAGAAAGAATTGATACAGTCGGAACTTAAGCCGGAGGCTCACAAGGACCATGACGAACAGTCGCCGGATAATGTTTAACACAAAACTAAAGGCTATGTTATTAAAGAAAAATCAAACGGCTGTTTCAAACCAGCCAAGGGCACCGGTAATAAAAACCGAAGGACCGCTTTGTGAAAAAGACGAAGAAGGGTTATCGATAGAGCGTACCAAATTGCTTCAAAAGGAAGCCCTTGAAAAATGGCATCGCTTAAAAGGGAACAAGTAAAACAAGAATGGTGTTGGCTGAAAAGTTAGCACCATTCTCAATTTATATACCTGCTTTTCGACAGCTTTGGCGTATACCAGGCAAAAATTTTAAATACCCGTGAAAACTCCATTCACCACTACCCAGCTTCACAGGAAGCCCATTCAGTCACATGCCCGGCGTAATCTTTAAAAACTATTTACTGGAATAAGTGTTTTTTATTGACCTGATGGACAAAAAAACAAAGACAGTGGCCATTATTGTGGCACATCCGGATGATGAGACCTTGTGGGCCGGGGGGACTATTTTAAGCAATCCTTACTGGCAGTGTTTTATTGCCAGCCTTTGCCGGAAAAACGATCCCGACCGCGCTCCCAAATTTGAAAATGTTTTAAATATTTTAGGTGCAAACGGCGCGATGGGGGATATGGATGATAGCCCCGAACAAAGCCCACTGCCAGAGCACGAAGTAGAAAATTCAATACTTGCATTATTGCCGTTAAATCACTTTGACCTTATTATAACCCATAGTATTTATGGGGAATACACCAGGCACCGCCGACATGAGGAAATAGGCAGCGCTGTGATCCGTTTATGGCACTCGGGTAAATTGACGACCAGCGAGTTTTTGGCTTTTGCTTTTGAAGATCATCAAAGGGCTCATTTTCCTGTTGCGATAAAAAAGGCGCCTGTTTTTTATGAATTGCCGTATGAAATTTGGCAAAGGAAATATAACATTATTACAAATACATACGGATTTAATCCGGACAGTTGGGAAGCGCAAACTACCCCGGGGGAAGAGGGCTTCTGGCAATTTTTAAGCGCCGACCAGGCCTATGATTGGTTGGTTAACAGATAATATATGAAAGTTTTATTATTATATGATTATCCCCCGTCTCCCAGCGGTTTGGCAACGCAAGGTGAACTGCTTTACAAGGGCCTGATTGAAATGGGTATGGAGACCTTTGCTGTAAATTGCGAATCTCCACAGGAAAAGGAATGGTACTACCGCTGGTTTAAACCCGACGTGGTAACGGGGATCGGTTATTGGGGGCATACGCCTGATCTGATCCTCCATCCGCAGAAATTTGGAGTTCAGCCTGTTCCCTGGTTAGTTGCCGACGGTTATATTGCCAATTACCAGGATGTATTGAATAAGTTACCGTTGATTTTGGTCACTTCAAACTGGGTAAAGGAAATGTATGTGCGCGATGGAATAAGCGTTGAAAATATTGAGGTGTTACCCGTGGGTTGTGATACAGATGCTTTTATACCCCGTGAAAATGATGATCCGAAAATTGCAGCAGTAAAAGCATCATTGGGTATATCGCCTGCTGAATTGATGCTGCTTACCATTGGCGGGGATGCAGCATCAAAGGGCGCGCAGGAAGTAATGCGCGCGCTTGCCCTAATAAAAGACAAAGTACCCCCCTGGAAATATGTTTGCAAGGTATGGCCGCAGCCACGTACTGATCTGCAAAACCTGGCTGACCGGGAACTTGCCCGGGAGCTGGGTATTGAAGAACGCGTGGTTTATGCAAACAGTATTGTATCGCGGAATTTTATACCTTATTTAATGGGGGCGTGTGATATTTATGCAGCGCCTTCGCGTTTGGAAGGTTTTGGTATGGCGCAAGTGGAAGCAAATGCCTGCCACAAACCGGTTATATCCATGAAAGCGATGGGTATGCTGGATACAATGGTTGATGGTGAAACTGCCCTGCTTGCCAATGTAGCGCAGCATATTGTGGTAAACCACGTTACCTTAGGAAAAGCTGCAGGCTATGAGGAGAATCATATTGTTGAATTTGATATTCCCCGTACGGTAGATTATCGGGCAAACGTAGATGATATAGCTGCAGCTTTACTTGAACTGATGAACCACCCCTTAAAAAGGATTGAGTTGGGTAAGGCAGGCAGAAAACGTGTTGTTGAGAATTTTGATTACAGGATAGTAGCCAAAAAATTTGTTGAAACAGTGACCCGTAAATTAAGGATATCCTAAATTGAGCAAGCTATGGAAACAGTAAACTGGTTGGAGATTGAAGCAGCAAAAAAAGCCGCTACCGAAATTTTGATCCATAATTCGCATGGACCATTTCACGGTTTACCGCGTACCGCCGGATGGGGATACCCAGAGCCCTACACCCGCGACCTGATGTTGTCTATTTTAGGCATAGCGGTGAGCGGTAACAAGCACCTTATTGAAAGCACCCGTAAAGTATTACAAACGCTTGCAAAAAACCAAACCAGTCACGGCCATATAACTTCGCTGGTACATGATAAAGATGACCGGGGTGCAAGCGATACTACGCCATTGTTCTTAATGGGAGTTGGCATATTCAGGGAGCTGACAGGCGAAGCAGATTTTTTAGAAGACGCCGTGCAAAAATCATTGACCTGGATGGAGTATCAAAGCCCGTCTGACCGGATAATGGTTGCCCAGCAGCCAACAAGCGACTGGCGCGATGAGCAATGGGTATTAGGATATGGTTTGTTTGTAAATACGGTTGTTTACAGTTACCTGCGCCTGCTTGGGCAGGATGAGCGGGCAGACCAGATGTGCAAAGAAATGAAACGGTTTACCATTGAGGATTACATCCCGTTTCACAAACACGAAGGGCTTAAAGTTAAAAGCAAGCCGTATTATGCTTTCTGGTCATACAAGGTTCATTTTAGCGAACGGTTTGATTTGCTGGGTAATAGTATGGCTATTCTTGCCGGTCTGGTATCTGTTTCAAAAGCTGAAGAAATTATAGCCTGGATAGAAGAAGAATGCAGGCTTATGAAGCAAAAAGGCGATCTGGCTGCTGACATTCCGCCAAATTTTTTCCCTTTTGTGCTGCCTGGCGATGCTGACTGGCATCCCCGATACGAGAACTTTAACATGCCCGGCAATTATCACAACGGCGGAATCTGGCCGTTTATATGTGGGTTTTATGTTGCGGCCCTTGTTGCTGCTAAACGGTATCGGCTTGCAGAGCAAAAATTGATGGAGCTAACCAAACTGGTAAGGTTATCCCAGGACCAAAATCTTGAGTTTGGCTTTAACGAATGGATAAAGGCGCAGAATGGCCATGTGATGGGGGTTGACTGGCAAAGCTGGAGCGCTGCTTTATACCTGTATGCTGCAACCTGCGTACAGGAAAGAAAAACGCCCTTTTTTGATAAAATGAGGGGATAATCTATCACCTCATTTCATCGTTTTTGCACTTCAATTTGCTACTTCATTGTTAAATGTTTCCAGATAATGTCAAAAACATCAACCGGAGCAATATGATCCTGTAAAATCTTATTGTCGGTTATTAATACGGGTTTATACTTTTCAGGAACACCAGTCCGCCCATGCGATCCTTTAATCAATGTGGCATCTAAGGGGATAACATCCATTACATACCTAAATCCGGCTTTTTTGCGCAGCAATTTGTATCCTGCACGGGCTTTTGAGGTCATAAACATTTCCACAGGATCATAACCCGGTTTTTTGTGAATGTCAACCACGCGGGCATAATCAGGTGCTTTGGCATCATCCAGCCAAAAATAATAGGTAAACCAGCAGCTTTCATCAGCCATTAATACCAGGTCTCCGGCACGTTCATGATTTATATGGTAAGCGGCCTGCTCTTTACGGTCAAGCACAAGCTCGATACCCGGTACTGTTTTTAATAAAGCTTTTACCTGTTCCGTTACCGATGGGTCATTAATGTATACATGGGCTATCTGATGATCAGCAACAACAAACGCTTTGGATGCGCCGGGATCAAGCAGTTCTAATCCCCGTTCTACACGTATCTGTACCAGGTTATGTTCGCGGAATAAACGGTTTAAATGTATGGGCTTACTTACCGGGGCTATACCATATTCGGACAACAGGACGATACGTGCTTTCTTCTTTTCATAAAAAGTAACCAGTTCTTCAACAAGGGCATCTATTTCTCCAAGCTCTTTGGCTATTTTTGATTCATCGGGCCCAAACTTTTGCAGGCAATAATCCAAATGCGGAAGATAAATCAATGTAAGGGTAGGGTTGTGCAGGTCATCGGTATACATTGATGCATCTGCTATCCATTTGCTCGATTTGATATTTGCCCCTGGCCCCCAGAATTGAAACAGCGGAAATTGCCCAAGCTTTTCCTGGAGCACATCACGCAGTTCGGCAGGGTGTGAATAGCAATCTGGCATCTTCCTTCCGTCGGCTAAATAATTGGGCCGGGGTGTTACCGAATAATCGGCGGTAGAATACATATTATACCACCAAAACATCATCGATGAGGTAAAAGAAGGGTCTTCCTTTTTTGCCTTATCCCATATCTTTTCTCCGCTTACCAGCTTGTTTGATTGTTTCCAGAATTTAATTTCGCTGTCAATACGGTCATACCAGCCGTTACCTACTATACCATT
This sequence comes from Mucilaginibacter sp. P5_A6, assembly GCF_056400585.1. Classification (NCBI taxonomy): domain Bacteria; kingdom Pseudomonadati; phylum Bacteroidota; class Sphingobacteriia; order Sphingobacteriales; family Sphingobacteriaceae; genus Mucilaginibacter; species Mucilaginibacter sp. P5_A6. Next base: position 51,589 of record NZ_JBFUKZ010000011.1, read on the forward strand.
TTCAGATGGATATTTCCCTGTAAGATAGGCTGATTGCACGGCAGTGGTTACGGCCGGCAAAAGTGGCTCAATGGTACTTAAGTTTTTTTTGGCGATATATGCTTTTAAAAAAGGCGTATGTTCGCCAATCACAGCGGTAGATAATCCTACAATATCAATAACAACCGTTTTATTCATAATACCAAATCAGTTTGTTAATTTGTATTTAACCCATTCCAGTTCCCTGATAATAGATTGAGTAAGGGGAATCTTCAAAGCATCCGGTAATACACCCCATGTATAAGTTTCTACTTCAAGATGATTGGTAAAAGGGTTTTGCGCCTGGATGGCTAATACCTTTATGATGTCGGCTTGTGTGGATTGAAGCAGGCCAAAATTCTCTAAAAATACAGGTACATGAAAATGCGCTCTCCATTCACGAGCATCATCAGTTGCTGTTAATGCATTGGGCAAATCAGGGTAGCGCAACAATTCCCCGTTGGTAAGCCTGGCAATAACCTGGTGCAGGTAGGTAGATTCATTAAATTTTTCAAACTCTGCCAGGATTGCCTTTTTATTGGCGCGCGATGCGTCAAATGTTGCTTTAAGTGCAGCGCTGATCTGTATTTTACCCACCTTTATTCCTTTTTGGGCTAATTCATTAATGACGAGTTCATGCGGTTCGTAACCTATGGCAAAATGGCAAACATCATAACATAAATTTATATGATCCCTGATGAGCTGTTGCGATTCGGCAGCTGGTATTGAATATTCCTTTTCAAAAAAACCAACACCTTGCGGCAGCAGGTCCCGCTCAAACCATTCGATAAACTCTTTCCCTGTTTCCAGTATCCCATCGGGCTCGGGTTCTATATCCAAATGTAATTTAACACCTGTTTTTTGTTTTATGATGTTCAGTTCTGCAGCTATCTGCAATATGTTTTTTGTGGCCGCTGATTTGGCCGCTTCAAGTGCCGCCTCGCCATCAAACCAATTGCGGTAACTCAATGGCGAAGTTGATATACCGCCTTCCATGTCATCGGGCAGCAAAACAGCCAATATCTGGAATAGCCTAATGGTATAAGCCACGCGGTCGCTGGTTGTCCAGTCGGGTGCGTGCACCTGGTCTTTAACTATAACATTATGAAACCCGCCATACGGGAAGCCATTCATTGTAAACACGTAAGCGTCATGAAGTTGTAACCACTGTTTAAACTGTGGCAGATTATCGCCCTGGAGTAGCTCGATACTGGCAATATTAGATAGCCGCAGCCCAATACCCATTGGCGCATCCGGTGATAGTTGCTGCTTTATTTCGGGAAAGCTAAGTTTCAAAGCATCGAAATGATCGGCCCAGTTTTCGCCAGCGTGTATATTGGTGCAATAGGTTAAATGCCCTGCTGTAAGTTTCATAAATGTAGATGATTAGTGCAATTGAAGTTTATGCATCTGCGCTAATTTTTCGCCAGCCTGTTTTAACAGGTTGGTATCAATTTCGTGCACTTCTTCGCCTTCCCCAATAGCGTTAAGCAGCATAATGGTTAGCTGCCCGCCTAAATGTTCCCGAAATTCTTCCAGTCCGGCTAATATTGGGCTGTTGTCTTTATCTATTTGCAATAAAGGATGTGAAACTTCAAAGCCAAGGCTTTGCAAGGTTTGGATTATCCTGGTGCTTTGCGCAGATGGTAAACGGCCCGAAAGATCAGAATAAACCGTATCAAGCGCAATGCCCATGGCTACTGCTTCACCGTGGCGTACTTCAAAATTGCTCAGGTACTCCAGCTTATGTGCGCTCCAATGCCCAAAATCAAGCGGGCGTGATGATCCGCTTTCAAAGGGATCATTACCGGCAATATGCTCCATATGGAGTTGAGCGCACTTCCATACCAGGTAATTCATTGTTTCCATATCGCGTTTAACCAATGCTTCGGTATTTTTTTCAATCCAGTTGAAAAATTGCTCATCTTTTAATAAAGCAACCTTTACCGCTTCAGAAATTCCTGAACGCCATTCGCGATCGGTTAATGTTTTTAAGAAATCATCATCATTAAAAACTACTGCCGGAGGCATGAATGTTCCTAAAAAGTTTTTCTTGGAGAAGAAGTTAATTCCATTTTTTACCCCGATTCCAGAGTCATTTTGCGAGAGCACCGTGGTTGGTATACGTATATGTTTGATGCCACGGTGTGATACCGCCGCAGCATAACCCACCATGTCGAGCACCGAGCCGCCACCAATAGCTACAATATAGGAGTGCCTGTCAATGCCATAGGTATTAACAGCTTCAACAACGCTGTCAAAATAAGTTATGTCATTTTTTACTACCTCACCACCCGGTACAACCAAAATATCCGGAATAAGCCGGACATGGTTGCTAAAGGCAAAATATTCCTGTATTTGTGCTATCAGCTTAGGGTGGGCGTCAAGGACGCCTTTATCGGCAACAAAAAGTATTTTACGTAATGAAGCCGGTGTGCCCGAACCTTGTAAAAAGTCGTTAAATAAGTTGTTGGTTTTATTAAAAAGGCCAGTGGTAAAATAAACCTGGTATTCAAACTTTACAGAAAAAGATTGAGATAAATGCTTCATATACAGAAAAAACGTTTTTTAATTAATGTAATTACGTGACGGCAAAAAATTTTGCCAGCCAGATTGATAATGGCAGTAAACAGGCTATCATTAATGCAGTATAAACAGTGCTGAATGTTACCGCCCATGCAGCATCCATCAGTATTAATGAAATAACGCCGGCTTTAACTGCCCCGCCAATATTTTTACCTATAGGATTTTGAATTGCCTTAAACAATGGTTTAAAGATCATCCACAAAAATGGTATAAGGATAATAACAGATAGGAGCAATTTATTATTCAGGTAGGAAAAGTAAAGGATAAAAGCGGTTACTATACCATACAAAAGCGCGGCAATGTATAAATTTCGCTTGCTGCCGCCATGCACCTCTCCGCGACTGATCATGGTAATTGAAAAGATATAAACGATAGGCACAATTGCAAAAAAATACCATTGCGTTAAAGCAGCTGTTACAATGCTGATACCTAAAAGCAAATTTAAACCCCTGCATAATCCCATGTTAAGCGGACCAAAAAAGGAGTGATGCTTACTGATCTTGTTATATAACAAGGCGAAAAAGCTGATTCCTGCTGCTAATAATGCAGATACCAGGCTAACCATGCCTGCAGCTATAATCCCTGCCAATAAAAGGGCGCTGCCAAATACAGTAGCCTGCCCAAGACTGATGCGGCCGCTGGGGATAGCACGTTCCGGACGTTCGATCTTATCCAGTTCGGCATCAAAAACGTCATTAAACACTATACCGCCACCATATAAGCATGCTGTAGAAAAACAAAGCGTAATAATGGCCTGTAAATGATCTTTGAAAGCCACTTGTGAAAAAGCACCCGCTATGGCTGCGCCAGCCAATACATCCGCAACCGAGGTTACAACGTTGGCAGGTCGCATCATCCGTAAATAATCCAATATTTTTTTCAAAACCGTCAGCTGATAATAATAGAGGATTTATTGATGCGCGGTTGTTGGCCGCCCCGTAAAATACTGTTTCCTTCAAACCTGGCGCTTTGATCAATGGCCGCAACAAAGTCGGCTTCGTTGATTTGCCCGCTTTGAGCAAAAGCTGTTATGGCGTTTTTATAGGTAACCAATTCTATGTCGGCGTCGCTTATTCCATTGAGTTTCATTAAAGCTGCAGTTTTTGGTACCGCCAGCGGATCGCTAATACCCCAGTCGGCCGCAGAGTTAACCATGATTCTTTCCGAACCATATTGCTTCGTGATTTCAACCATGCGCTGATTTCCCATCTTAGTAAACGGATAAATGGTAAAGGCTGTCCAAAAGCCCCTGTCCAGCACTTCTTTTACAGTTTCCTCGTTATTGTGGTCAACAATTACCATATACGGATCGAGCCCATGTTCAATGGCTATATCCATGCTGCGTTGGGTTCCCCGTTTTTTATCGCGGTGGGGTGTATGAATTTGTACTGGTAAACCGGCTTCCTTTGCCAGTTCGAGCTGCAAACGGTAATATTTTTCTTCTGCTGCGGTTTGGTCGTCAAATCCTATTTCGCCAATTCCAACCACGCCATCTTTATACATAAATAACGGCAGCATTTCCATAACCTGTTCGGCCAGGGCTTCATTATTAGCCTCTCTTGAGTTAAGCCCTATGGTGCAGTAATGCTTTATTCCAAATTGCGAGGAACGAAACCTTTCCCAGCCAACCAGGCTACTGTAATAATCTTTAAAGCTATCTACTCCTGTACGCGGCTGCCCCAGCCAAAACGAAGGCTCAATAAGAGCAACTATTCCCGCGTCGGCCATGGCCTGGTAATCGTCGGTAGTGCGTGATGTCATATGAACATGCGGATCAAAGAATTTCATCCCCTTTATTAAATCCATATCAAATTTCTCTGCAGATTGCACCAATGGCACACTTCTTTCCTCTATATTATGGCTGCAACACATTTTCTTTAATTTTTATATGATCAATATCTTATAATTCTCGATTTTTCTTAATTTTTCTAAAATTTTCCTTGCTTCATATCGCTCAATCGCGCCTGGTCAACAAATTTTCCAACCAAATACCAAAGCATATCGTCTACTTTCCGCCCGGCTGAATGGCGTTCCATGGCATAGTCGATTAATATGCGGGCAAGTTCTTCATTAGCCCTTTTGTCCAGGCCGTATATCCTGTTTACCTGTTTTTCTGTAAAAAAAGCTTTTAAAATCATTTGATTCCATGCCGGCTCTTCCAGGTTTTCTGCCGGATAAGGGTTATCGTACATAATGGCTTCCAGCACTGTACCTATATTACTTCGGATGCCTTCCATACAGCGTTTAACCCATAGTTGCGGGTACGGCAATACCGGAAGTGCAGAATATAAGGCAATTTGTTCATTCATTTCAGCAACCGAAAAAAGGTTTTCAATCACCTGGAAATACCTGTCCTCATCAGTTTGATCATATTTAGTCAACAACCAAACCCTGCTAAGCCTGTCAGCGGTCCAGTAATCGATTGCAAAACCTGGTCTGATAGATGCTAATAATTCGCGTTGCCTCTGCGTTACAGTTATGATTGCTTTGCCTGTTTTACGCGGTATCGTGACGAAAGCCGTATTAAATGCAACATTAGTTAATACATTCCTGTCCTCACTGAGCCAGGCCCAGGAAGTTGGGTCTATATTATCCTGAATTACATCCACGATAATTTCGTTCAATTCCTCTTTATTGTAGGTGGTCATAACCAATTATTAAAGCGCAAAATAATTAATTAGCAATGCCCCGGCAATAATAAGTAAACCAAAAAACTCTCTTGTTTTTTCGATATAGGGCTTGGTCGCCTGCATGCTTTCAACCAAACTGGGTTTATTATATTTGGTTATCCAGTCGCGCGCACCATCTTTTTGAAAAAATAGAATTGCTGCGTAAACAAGATAAAAGGCTGTAAGCAAAAGATAAATAACAGGGTAAAACTTACCAAAAGCAGCCATTCCGCAACATACGGCAGCACTTAAATATATGGGTACCCATAAATACCAATCAACATCATTCAGATTTAACCAGGCAAAAACCAGGAACGAAAGCAGGAAAATTATATTTAAAACCAAAAGCATATTATCTTAATTTTTCAGGTATAATAGCAAAATAGGATACTTATATTATGAAGAGCCAAATTAAAGAATAAAATTATTCTTTGGTCTGATTTTGCGCCGTTAAATGATTTATGCTGACTATCTTCATAAAAAAGTTACTTATGATCCTTCTCAGCATCATACTTACCTTTTTTATCAGTAGTTTATTTTAGGCATTAACAGGTACGAATAGGGTCAATAATATGGAGAACATGAAACATCGCAGCCTGGGATGGTCAAACGTTCATTTGATTCAAGGATGCTGACGTGATCTGTTTCGGAAATATGAGTAAGATTTAAAGATACCAGGGACTCTCCGAGATCGGTAATCGCGGAATGGTGAACTGACGGATCGCTGCCGATGACTTAAAAAAAAGCGTTATAAAGATTTACAAGCCCACAAAGAGCTATAGGGGAGCCCGCCAAATGCTTACTGACCAGCTTTTAAAGATAATAATGAGCTAAATATCCATCCTATGGTTTTAATGCTCCTTAACTTGCCATCCACATTTTGTAATACTTCGGCCTGGCTGTTTACCAGGTATACTTTACTCCATTGTCCGTTTGTTTCTATCAGGCCGACTTCATAACCTTTTGTTAATTTTTTAAGTACAGTGGCATTGGTAGAAAACGATTCTCTAAAATTAGTGCCTTCTGTATTTATCGTATAAATTTTACCAGTGTTGTTAGTACTGCCATATACATTTGCTTTAAATGTATCCCAGGGAAAAGCCGGTCCGGGATCTGGCTTACGTGCCGGAGAGATATCGTCATGACCAACGGCTGCTATTAAATGATATGCATCAAATAATACCTTACAAAGCTTGTATAGCGCCTGTAGCTGAGCATCAGGGAAGATGCGCCAGTAATGGTTGCTTTTACCTGTCCAAAACTTATGTTTATGATCAATCTTCATAAACTTATCGCCATCGGTAGCCGGGTAAATTTTTACACCATCATCTGTAGCGCGTTTAAAACTATTATCTGCCAGCTTTTCCACAAAACCAGGGTTTACAATTTCTATCCCTATGGAATGATAATTAAAACTATCTACTCCGTCCCAGGTGCTGGTACCGGCATGATTTGCCCTGTGATTAAAAGGTATCAGCTGCGTAATAGTGCCATCGGTATTTAATACAATATGCGCCGCAATTTTATCGGGGTTCGACCGGGTATCCATAAACCAGTCTATTGCTGACTGAGCTGTGTCGGTGGCGGTATAATGAATTACCAAATAATCGGGATCTATAGGGTCTCTGACATTTCCGGATTTAGAAATTTTTATTTTTTCGCCGTCCGAGTCGGCTTCTAACCAGTGATTTGTAATTTTCATATGGATGCAGGTAAGGTTTAAACAATTGATTGTCTTTGGTTTATTAAAGGTAAATAGAATTAATAAAAGATTGTAATCTTAAATTGTTTTTAGATCTTTTTTATAGCCGAAGGATTGCCATATTCCCGGTAGCATAATTGTCTCAACTCGCTTTTGCTTTCTTCCGGTATTCATTGGGCGAGCTGCCCATTAGTTTGGTGAACATCCTGGAAAAATAGTATTGATCTTCGATACCCAGGCTCAGGGCAATGCTTTTGATAGACATGGTAGTAAACGAGATGTACTGGCAGGCCTTTTGAACTTTCAGCTGGTTAAAATATTCTACGGGCGAATAACCTGTTTTAGCCTTAAAAATGGAAGAGAAATGGGACGTAGATAATTTGGCGAAGCCGCTCAAATCATCCAGCCGTATCATGGTATTGATATTGTCCCGCATGTAGCAAATCGTTTTTTCTACAATGTCATTATCTGCAGGCTTATCATCAACATGATTGAATTTATCCTCATATATCAGCGATGACAGAAAGTGCGAAAAGATCATATTTACATATCGCAACGCATCGCTGCTATAACCTTTCTCCAGGTTGAAGCAGATATCTTCGAACAGTTTTATGCGGTCTTCATTAAAGGATAAATACGGCTTGTAGTTTTCAGAGTTCTTCAATATCAGGTCTACTATAAACGAGGCTATCTCGCCTCCAAAGTGGATCCAGTATATCGTCCATGGCTTGTCCATATTGGCTGCGTACCTATGGGGCGTGTTAGCGGGTATGGCAATAAATTGCGATGGCGATACCTCCACCTTTTTTTTGTTGATCTCCAACCATCCATAACCCTCTGTACAATAAATGATAATGTGTTGGTTTATACCATTTGGCCGCTCGGCATAATGGTGCTTTGCCTTTGGGTAGTAGCCTATATCGGTAATGTATATCTGTTTGGTAACCAAATCCTTACTTAAAAAGTTGGTGATGATCTTTTTGGGCAAAACAATAAGCTTTTGACCCTCAAAGCCATCCCGGCGTCGTAAAACAGTGCTTTTAGCCATTTTTATATGCGGATACTTTATAATTTATAATTGTACTTCAGATCAATTGGAAACTCCTGGTATACAAACATTGATAAAAAATATCAAAATATACACATGCTGCACTAAATAAAGTAAACTTAGTATGCCGTAATATAATCCATCATTTCCATAACATTAACTATTTTATTATCTCATTTATTCCATGAAATTTACACCGTAACCAATTAGCGATACTAACAACATCAAATGATTCGTAATCATTTCCATTTAAGCTATCAGCGGAAATTTAAGCGTATTAATGGTTTAGCTTTTACTCCTGTTTATCAGTCGAAATAAATCCATGAAATAGCGAGTGTTAAAAAAAATGATCTGAATACAGCAAACAATTAAAAGAATAATTCATACTAAATGCAAAACTTTTACGCAGCAGCAGGCCGGTACAAATTATGGATGATAAAACCTGTTGCGTTTATCCTCGCAGTTACTTTAATAATAGCATGCAGCGTACTGCAGGCCCAGGATCTGCAAAAAAGCGCTGATAATACCAGCATTAGTGGTTTGAAACTGAAGATTAAGGTTGACAAAAATAGTGGCCTGGTTAGCTACACATTCAGCAATGGTATGCACATGGACAATACGGTGGCTTACGTGAATGATCTGAATTCGGGTTACCTGTCAAGCACCGACCTCTCTAATCACATATGTGCCACCGGGCAGGTTAGCGATAACATAGGTAAAGGCATTAGCCTTACTGTTACACATAGCGATGCCAGGCACTCCATTAGCATTATACAACGGTTTACTTTATACAAGGGTAAAGGATACGCGCTTATCAGCGTGAGCGCCATATCGGCCGGGAAGCCTATTGAAACAAGAGATATTAGTCCAATAGCTATCCTGCCAGCCAATAACGGCAAGTTATTTATTCCCGGTACCGAGTCACGTATTCTGGATGTACCCTTTGATAATGACGACTGGACACCCACGCTTGAGCGAACCTGGGGTAAAGCCAATGAATCTAAAAGTAAAGGTATTAGCTATGAATTTTTAGCTGTTTATGACCAGTTGAAAAATTCAGGATTAGTGATCGGCAGCGTGAACCACGATTTTTGGAAAACAGGGCTGGCTTATCAAACCGGCACACAGCCGGGGTATGTAGATTCGTTAAAGGTTTTTGGTGGTGTTGCTACAGCAGATAATCCATCTCTTAAATCGGGCTATGGCGGTTTAGATGGTACGCATGACCATGTTGAACATGGCACCATGCTGGACCAAACTGTTAGCTCTGCCGTGGTTTATGTCTGTGGGTCGGATGACCTGCACGAAGCTTTTAAAGATTATGGACGTGTAAATTCCATTATAAACGGCAAGCAAACCTGGGATGGTGCTGCACCAGTGTATTGGAACAGTTTTGGGGTAGAAGGTGTGCTGGGTTACGAAAAGGTGATGATGCCGGCTGCTGTAAACCAGATCTCGGATTTTATACATTCAATGCCCAACTTTGGCGCATATTCCAAACCTGTTTTAAGTATCGACTCTTATGATCAGGGCATTTACTCTACGGAAGTTTTAAAATCAATAGGGGAGTATGGCGCAAAAAACGGCCAGCAGATGGGTTTTTATTTTACTCCGTTTGCCATGTGGTGCTGGAAGAACGATACCAAAGGGCGCAAGTTGCCTGGTACCGATATTATGTTTGAGGAAGTTCTGTTGCAAGATAAAAATGGGAAGGCTATCATGTACAAAGACGGCGATTGGGGCGCTTACGCTATGGACCCCACGCACCCTGCAGTCAGGCTCTCTATCATCGGACAGTTGAAAAAGGCAAAAGCCATTAACGCCAAATTTATCAAGATAGATTTTTTAACGGCCGGCGCGTTGGAGAGTACGAAACGTTACGATCCTAAAATCCGCACTGGTATCCAGGCTTATAACTATGGGATGAAAACCCTGCGGCATTTGGTCGATTCTATAATGGGTAAAGATATTTTTATCACACAGGCCATTTCGCCGCTGTTTCCACACCAGTATGCGCATACGCGGTTTGTATCTACCGATGTTTACTCGCACCTGCGCGATGACCAGAAAGGTTTTCCTGGCTGGGGCAGTACGGAGTCGTCGCTTGCAACCGGATCACATATGGGCTGGATGCAGGGTACCCTGTTCCCTTACACCAACCTGGATGTAGGCATCATGAAAAACTTTCAGCGTAATCCCGACTTGAATGAGCAGGAAATAAAAGTGCGCCTGTATGCCATGATGGTGATGGGGAGTATTTTGGGTGATGGGTCTGATTTCAGGAACCCGATAGCCGCTTACCATGCGCAGGCATTTTTGAATAATAAAAACATCGCCAGATTCTTTAGCAATCCTAAAGCATTTATCCCCCTTAAAATGGCTGATGGTGAAAGCTTCGATCAACAACTATCATTTTACCTGCCGGGCGACACCACTATGCTGGCCTTATTCAATTTCGACCTTAAAAATGATTTTAAGCAATTGTTTAGCAAGCAGGCATTACACCTTGATATGCATAAAAAATATGAATTCCGCGATTTTATGACCGATAAGGTAATCGGCGAGTTAAAAGCTGATACCCAGGAGTTTAGTACGATAGCAAACACGGGAGATGCCTTGCTGGTGAAAATAGTACCGGTAAATTAATGATAAAAATAAATTGTAATATTATGCCACCAGTTAAACATATCCAACCTAAAAATGAGTAGTTCAAAAAGCTTTAACAGTAGTTATATTATTGGCATTTCCTTTATTTCGGCACTCGGTGGGTACCTGTTTGGCTTCGATTTCGCGGTGATTTCCGGGGCGCTACCTTTTTTGCGTACCCAGTTTAGTCTTACACCCGCCTGGGAAGGTTTTTTAACCGGCTCATTGGCTTTGGGGTGCATAGCAGGTTGCCTGCTGGCAGGTAATATTGCCGATAAATATGGCCGTAAACCAGGGCTTGTTATCGCTGCTTTGATCTTTGCTGTATCATCTATAGGCATAGCGTTCTCCGCATCGTTAAACTATTTTTTGATATTGCGCTTTGCCGCCGGTATAGGCGTAGGTATGGCTTCGATGCTTTGCCCCATGTACATCGCCGAAATTTCGCCTGCTGAAGTTCGCGGACGTAATGTGGCTATTAATCAACTTACGGTAGTGATCGGCATACTGGTAACCAACCTGGTAAACTACTTTTTGGCCGACCATGGTGCCGATTCGTGGCGCTGGATGTTCGGCCTGGGGGCTGTGCCATCAGCCATATTTTTAGTTGGTGTTACCTGGCTGCCCGAAAGCCCGAGGTGGCTGATGAAATCCGGCCAGTTAGATAAAGCAAAAGTGATATTGAACAAAATTGGTTCGCCGGATTTTGCTGCGGCTACTTTTAAAGCGGTAGAAAAATCATTGACCGGCTCAACAAAGCAGTCGTACGCCATGGTGTTTGAAAAGGCAGTCCGCCCGGCTGTTGTGGTGGGTATCACGCTGGCTGTATTCCAACAGTTTTGCGGCATTAATGTGGTGTTTAACTATACTTCAACTATTTTTGAATCGGTAGGAGCAAACCTGAACAGGCAATTATTTGAGACCGTAGCTATCGGCGTAGTGAACCTCGTTTTCACGCTATTAGCAATGTGGCAGGTTGATAAACTGGGTCGTCGCCCGCTTATGTTATGGGGTTCGTTGGGTTTGTGTATCCTGTATATTGTATTGGCGTTCCTGCTGCAAAACCACTTTCCGGCAGGGTTGGTATCTATATTTGTGTTGCTGGCTATCAGTACGTATGCCATTTCGCTTGCGCCGGTTACCTGGGTACTCATTTCCGAGATCTTTCCTAATAAAATCCGTGATGTAGCATCATCTGTAGCCATTGTATCGCTTTGGGGGGCTTACTTTATACTGGTGTTTACCTTCCCTATCCTGGCTAAAATCCTGGGCGCTTATGGTCCGTTTTACCTATATGCCGCTATCTGTTTTGCTGGCTTTTTGTTTGTAAAAGCCAAAGTGAAGGAAACCAAGGGAAAAACACTGGAAGAGTTAGAAGATAATTTAGTAAGACATTAAAATACAATACATAATATGCAAAATTCAACTGTTTCCGTTTGGGAAGAGCAAGTAATTATCCCTACTTATGGTGTTGGCAAGCCTGATAAAAACCCTATGTTTTTTGAAAAAAGGGTGTACCAGGGCAGCAGCGGTGTAGTTTATCCAAACCCGGTGATTGAGAAAATTGCCAACGAAAAAGAAGATAAGGAATACATAGGCCTGTTCCTGGAAAACAAGTACCTGAAGGTGATGATACTGCCCCAATTGGGCGGTCGAATCCAAACGGCTTTTGATAAAGTTAAACAACGCCATTTTATTTACCATAACCAGGTAATTAAGCCTGCTTTGGTGGGTTTGACCGGTCCATGGATCTCGGGTGGTATCGAGTTTAACTGGCCGCAGCACCACCGCCCAAGCACTTTTGATCCGGTTGATTATAAGCTGGAGGAGCATGCCGATGGCAGTAAAACCGTTTGGGTAAACGAGGTGGAACGTATGTTTCATACCAAAGGTATGGCGGGCTTTACGCTGCGCCCGGATACTGCCTATATCGAAATAAAAGCTAAACTGTTTAACCGGTCTGCACTGCCGCAAACCTTTTTATGGTGGGCAAATCCTGCGGTAAAGGTAAATGATTACTACCAATCAGTATTTCCTCCTGATGTGAATGCGGTTTTTGATCATGGTAAACGTGATGTATCCGATTTTCCGATAGCAACCGGCACTTATTACAAGGTGGATTACTCGCCTGGTACCGATATCTCGATGTACAAAAACATCCCTGTGCCAACATCATACATGGCCATCAATTCCGACTATGATTTTGTGGGAGGATACGAGCATGACAGTGAAGCTGGTTTGCTACACGTAGCCAATCATCATGTATCCCCCGGAAAAAAACAATGGACCTGGGGTCACAGCGATTTCGGCCAGGCCTGGGACAGGAACCTGACCGATGAGGACGGCCCATATATTGAATTGATGACGGGTGTATTTACCGATAACCAACCCGATTTTAGCTGGCTGATGTCCTACGAGGAGAAAACTTTTACCCAGTATTTTTTGCCGTATCGCGAGTTAGGTATGGTGAAAAATGCATCTAAGGATATCCTGTTAGCAGTAAGTAAAAATGGTGATAAGGTAAGCATCAAAGTACAGGTAACATCGGCACAAAACAACCTAACCATTAACCTGACCTATAAAGGGCAGGAGTTATTTGTATTTTCGGGAACAATCAATCCTGAAAATGTTTTTGTGAAGGAATTAGCGGTGGATACTGATCTGGATGAAAATCAGCTATTGGTCGTCATTACCAACAGCAGTAATCAGGAGGTATTGCGCTATGAGCCTGCCAAAAACAAAAAGAACGAAATGCCCGTCTCAGCAAAACCGGCCTTAGAGCCTGCCTGTATAGAAAGTGTGGAGCAATTGTTTTTAACCGCACAGCACCTGGAGCAATACCGCCATGCAACATACAGCCCGGTGCCTTATTACGAAGAGGCCCTGCGCCGTGAGTCGACAGACATCCGTAATAACAATGCGTTGGGTAAATGGTATATCCGCAAAGGCCAGTTTGCCAAAGCGGAGCCGTTTTTACGCAGAGCTGTGGAGACCAGTATTCAACGCAATCCTAACCCTTATGACAGCGAGCCTTATTACAATCTTGGTTTGTGCTTAAATTATCAGGATAAAGCAGATGAAGCTTACAGCGTTTTTTATAAGGCTACCTGGAGCAATGCCTGGAAAGATACCGGCTTTTTTGAAGTAGCAAAAACGGATTTTGCCCGCGGACATTTTGCTTTGGTATTGGATCATATCAATCAGTCGTTAGATAGAAATGCCAATAACAGCAAGGCTTATGTGATAAAAATAGCTGCTCTGCGCAACCTTAAGCAAATGGAAGAAGCTCTTAAAGTTGCCGATGTGGCGCTTGAACGGGATAGCTTTAATCTTGGGGTTATTTTTGAAAAGATCCAAGTGTATAAATTGATGGGCGATGGCGATAAAGTGGCTATCTGTATTGATGAATTGATTGCATTATCCCGCAATGAAGACCAGAATTATATAGAATACGCTTTGGATTATGCCGCCGCCGGTTTATATACCGAGGCTGATCAACTATTGCAGCTGGCTTTAAAAGATGGGGGCAACAACCCGATGGTTTACTATAGCCTGGGTTATTTCAATTATAAAAAAGATTTACGGGATGAAGCACAAAATTGGTTTGAAAAAGCCGCTGCTGCCAATCCCTACCTGTGTTTCCCTAACCGTTTGGATGAGGTTAAGATATTACAGCTGGCCATGAAAGCTAACCTTGCCGATGCCAGGGCGCCATATTATTTAGGAAATTTGTTTTATGATAAACGCCAGTATGATGATGCCGTAAGCAATTGGGAAATAGCCGCGAAACTGGATGGTAGTTTTTCCACCGTTTTCCGTAATCTGGGCATTGCTTATTTTAACAAACAAAACGATGCTGAAAAAGCTTTGGTTTATTTTGAAAAGGCTTTTGAACTGGATAAGACCGATGCACGTGTACTGATGGAACTGGATCAGCTTTATAAAAGGCTGAATTACCCGACTGATAAACGCCTTAAATTCCTCGAAGATAACTCGCTCGTTGCCGAACAGCGAGATGATGTTTACCTGGAGCGGGTAACATTGTATAACCTATCGGGCCAATATGATAAAGCGTTTTCTTTGTTAATGAAACGTAGATTTCATCCATGGGAGGGTGGCGAAGGCAAGGCGTCAGGACAATACGTGTTTAGCCTGGTACAGATGGCAAAACAATATATTGACGAGGGCGACTTTAATAAAGCTATCGCCAATTTAAATATGGCCAAAAGCTACCCGCATAATTTAGGAGAGGGTAAATTGTTCGGTACTCAGGAAAACGATATCGATTATTGGCTGGGCATGGCTTATGAAAAATTAGGCCGGCAGGATACTGCGCAGCAATATTTCCGCCAATCAACCATTGGCTTGAATGAGCCATCGGCGGCGGTGTTTTACAACGATCAGCAACCGGATAAAATCTTTTACCAGGGTTTGGCCTGGCAAAAACTGGGCGATCAGGAAAAGGCAAAACAGATATTCAACAAGCTGGTAAGTTATGGCAAGGCTCATGAAAATGATGAGGTGAAGATAGATTACTTCGCAGTATCACTCCCCAATCTGCTGATATTTGACGATGACTTGAATCTTCGTAACACTATTCATACCTGCTTTTTACAAGGTTTGGGGCTGCTTGGCCTGCATGAGTTTGAGGCGGCGCAGGCGATGTTTAATAGAGTGCTGGAGTTTGATGTAACTCACAGCGGCGCAAAAACTCATTTACAGATGGCCAAACAGCAACTAAAAGTATCTCATTTTTAACAAAAACAACATCAGCGGGGCAGGTAGTTTATTGGAGCTGCCCCGCAAGCCAATTTTAATAACCCGGTTTGTAAACCTGCAACCGGCTATCACCTTTAATAAAATATATGTTTAAAAAACACAGCGCCGCTTCTAAAGTAGCTGCAACCTTTAGCTTGATAGTTGCATGTTACTTCGGCGCATTTGCCCAATCCGATATTGTTTACTAAATAAAGCCTGATGAAAGGCGAAACCAAAACATGAAGATTGAATTTGATGTTGGAGTACTTGGTAATGACACCTTGGAGCTGATTGCCGATCCGTATAACAACAATATTCAACTGTAAGTTTGCTTGCAGTCCTTAGCGGCTGGGAAATAAATTTACAGCCTGAAAAGTTTTAGCCGGCTATTTGTTAAATTAACAATAATATAATCTATCTTGACCTATATAACCAACAAAACAATGATCAATAGCCATGCCGCCGTATCTTACCGGCAATGGGGCGAATATGCTGGCTGCCCGGTTCGTCTCTTCAGGCTGCAAAATATAAGTGGTGCCTATGTAGAGCTGACCAATTATGGGGCCACCCTGATTTCAGCTGTGATGCCGGATAGGAATGGTAACTTTGAAAGCGTGGTGCTGGGCTATTCGTCACTGGCTGATTATGTGAACGATAGATGTTACATGGGGGCTACTATAGGTCGCTTTGCGAACAGAATAGGCGGCGCTAAATTTACCATGGATGGTGCTACGTATCAACTGGACGCTAATGATGGCAACAACATCAATCATGGAGGTAGTAATGGTTTTAATGCTAAAGTATTTGATTATGCCGTTACGGGCAATGCCGTATCGTTCACTTATTTGAGCAAAGAAGGTGATGGTGGGTTCTCCGGTAATCTCACGCTCATAGTAACTTACCATCTTACAGATGCTAACGAACTGCATATAGATTTTAGGGCTGTCACTGATAAAAAAACAGTCGCCAATTTTACTAACCATGCGTATTTCAACCTGGCGGCAAAAGACAACGGTATATCTGATCATTTACTTAAAGTTTATGCCGATGATCTGTTGGACGCGGATGACGCTTATGTTCCAAACGGTGCCATAAAACCTGCCGGTAGTAAAGCCTTTAATGGTGAAGTTATCGGAGATAAAATGATGATTGATAGAGACATGTTAGTGGGTTTTAACGATTGTTACGTATTGCAAAATGCTAAAACCGGCATACTTAAACCCGCCGCCGAACTTACCGAAACAGTATCGGGCAGGCAACTAACAGTGTATACAACTTATCCATCCATAGTTGTTTATACCGGGGATTATCTGGATAGTGAGGCTAAAGGCATTTTCTCACGGCCGTATAAACCATTTGATGGACTATGTCTTGAGTGCCAATACTATCCGGATAGCCCCAATCATGCCCATTTCCCTTCAACCGTGCTAAATCCGGGCGAAGAATATAATGAAACTATAGTTTACAAGTTTGGCTCTTTGGCATGCGGATAAAAGGCTGCCTGCTTTTACATACCGGACAGTACGCACGCTTGAAATTCATGCCCCATTTCGATTTATCTTTACCGGCCCTTCTAAACCAAATGAATAATCCCATTCCTACAACCGTATAAATAATGATTTTGAACATTGGGGAACGTTATCGCCCGACTTTAACTGTTTTACTTTAAAGATGCGGAATTCTTTAATTATAACCAGTTCAGGAATTTCGCTGCTTAGCACAACTCGGGTGTAAAAGCAAAAAAAGATCATATATCCTCTTTTATCCAGCGTAGGCTTGCTAATGGCTGTGCGGTTTTGTCAGGCTGATAGTCACAATTTATAGTATTTCTACATATCCGTCCGTTCCATTCACCCGAATTCTCTGTCCGTCTTTGATCAGCCGGGTAGCATTCTCCACTCCGACAACTGCCGGTAAACCATATTCACGAGCGATAACTGCCCCATGGGTCATCAGTCCACCAACTTCGGTGACCAGGCCTTTTATGGATACAAACAATGGTGTCCAGCTGGGGTCGGTAAAGGCGGTGACTAATATATCCCCATCTTCCAGGTCGGCATCTTCCATGTTTAAGATGACACGTGCCCGCCCCTCTATCATTCCGGAAGAAACAGGTAAGCCTACAATAGCTCCGGCCGGAAGATTTTCTCGTTTGTACCTACCTGTAATGATTTCACCATCAGATGTAATAACACGTGGTGGAGTTAGCTTTTCATAGATTTTGTATTCGTCTTTCCGTTTGTTGATGATGGAGTAATCCAGTTTGTGGGTATGTACCACTTCGCGAAGCTCCTCAAATGTGAGATAGTATATATCCTCTTTTTCATGAATAACGTTGGCTTGTACCAGTTGTTCGGCTTCTTTCAGCAAAGCCTGCTTATAAATGAAGTAACGATTAACGATGCTGTATTTTGGATATTCACGATAACCACTATAATTCCGGACAAGGTTGATCATTCGTTGTGTTTCGTTGACTTTTTGTTCACCATCTGGTAGTGACGCCAATCGATCTAATAACTCCTGTTCTTTTTTCAAAGCTTCCTGTCGCCCTTGCTCAAATTTCCGGTTGCCGGCACCAGGCGCAAAATTTTTGATATTACTAAGAATCGTGGGCACAAGTGTAATTGGGTTTTCGCTCCAGCGGGTTTTAGTAATATCGATTTCCCCGGCACATCGCATTCCGTATTTGTTGAGATAAGCCTCGATAACGCCACGGGCTTCCTGTCCACCATTCAGCTTAACCAGTTCATCCAGAACGTTATCGTTTTTTACATGTTGTAAATATTCCACTACCTCAGGGTAAGGACGAATTACATCTGCCACATCCAATAGTTCGCGGCCCATTTCCGATGTAATATTGTTTGGCACAGATTGAGAAAGTATGTCTGCTGCATTTTTCTCACCTAACCATTCGTTCATTTTTTCATTGATCCATGACGAAGCATTCATACCAGTCATGATTACACTAAAGCTTTGTGATTCAGCTGAACGTTGCTTTAATTGCTGGAGGTCTTCCAGGATAAAGTCAAATAGATCCAGGCCAGATTTCGTTTGGATGTTTTGTTTTAATTCTTCTATCCACGTTTGACTTTGCTTGATCAAATTAGTAACGATGGCGGGATCATATTCATTTAGTGCTTTATAATCTGCAAGGGATGGACTTTTATTGCTTTTGCCGGAATTATCGTCAGGTAATAATTTTATAAAATCTCCCCGCTCTATAATAATCGTAAAGGCGTCTTTTATGAGCGGATCGGATTTTCCCAGTACGTTCAATATAGTTTCTCTGCCGGCAGGCGTAGCCAGCATAGGCGTGATATCAACAAACAACCTTCCTCCAGCTGTACGCATGAGTGCGCGGGTCGTTAAGAGGAAAAAAGACAACCCTAATGGTTTCATGGCATCAGTCATCATCTGTTGATGACCGACAGATACATACACGTGATTTTCCTGGTCATTCGCTTCAGGGGCCGGGTATAAAGTAGTGATTGGCCTGCTCTGCACAATATAAAATATATCGCTGGCCAAGCACCATTCGATATCCTGGGGACTGCCGAAATGCTCTTCAATCTTTCTGCCTATGCGCTCAATCCGTAAAATCTGCTCATCCGTCAATGCTTGCTTATTCTGTTGTTCAGGCTCAATCTCCTGTTCTTTCGTACCGCCATCTTTTAAGGCATAAATGGCCAGTTTTTTGGTGGATATCTTTTTATCGATAATATTGCCGTTACACACTTTGTAGAGATCAGCATTCACCAGGCCGGAAACCATGGCCTCACCAAGTCCGAAGCTGGCATCAATGGATAACACTTTCCTGTTAGAAGTAACGGGATCGGCAGTAAACAAAATTCCTGCCACCTGCGGGAAGACCATCTTTTGAACAACTACCGAAAGGTGAATTTTATGGTGGTCGAAGCCATTTTGAAGGCGATAAATTACTGCTCTCTCGGTAAATAGTGACGCCCAGCATTTGCTGATATGCTTTAGAATGGCCTCCTTTCCGATAATGTTCAAATAGGTATCCTGTTGGCCTGCAAAGGATGCCGTTGGTAGGTCTTCCGCCGTAGCACTGGACCGCACAGCAAAGGCATCTTTTTCACCCAACCTGGTTAGATAAGCCGCAATCGCCTCAGCTATATCCTCAGAAATCGGTGCGTTTTCAATGACCAGGCGGATTTTTGCGCTGATTTCGGCGATATTTTCCCTTTCTTCGGCTTTAAAACGCGTTAATTCATACAGCAAGCTGTTAAGTTCCTGATTATTTTGGGTTATTTTTTTATACGCTTCGGTGGTAACGCAAAAACCCTCCGGCACCTGTATCCCTTTGATCCCGGACAGTTCGCCCAGGTTAGCGCCTTTGCCTCCCACAGCCATAAACTTTGATCTTTCGATTTCCTGAAACCCAAGTATAAATGTGTTCGTGTTTTTATCTTCTTTTTTGTTTTCCGGTATCATACTGATGTTTTTTTGAGGTGCGCAAAGCCAAAAATATAAGGTATCAGGTATCAAAACGCCGTTTCCTAACTATATTTTTTTGCGCGCAATAATGATGGAAACGGGGCGTTATCCATACAAACAAGGGTAGTTCATGAACCCGTTTTTAGTGCCGGTCGGAGTCCTGTTTTTTGGTTTATAGGTGAAGCAACGGCAGATTTGCGCGGGTAGGGGAGCTAATCTCCGTAAATAAATCCTCTTATTTTTTTAGGACAAGGAGAGGTTTACCTTTTTCTACAATATAAGTTGCGAGTTCAGCAGCATTAATGTTTCCTGCATTCCTGGCCGAGTGGTACTTCCCGGCCGGTACGAAAAGCACATCTCCGGCCTTTAGCGTTACCGGGTGATCACCCTCAATCTCATATTCCAGTATCCCTTCCAGCACATAGATAATCTCTTCGCCGGGGTGAGCGTGCATTCCGAATGCAGTACCAGGTTTAAAGTCGACACGCACTTGAATTGCTTCATGTCCGGCCACACTGATATCATGTCGCTGAAGATCTGTGCGTATGATTCCCGATTGTTGTGCTATTGCATTCGCGGGAATAAAGAATACTGCTATGCTAAAAATAGTTAGCAGGCTTAATAGGAGTTTTTGAAAAGGTTTCATTTTTTTAATTTTAGTTATTATAACATGTTTATCATTAAGCGTTTTCATTTTTTGACGGGTTTGTTGTATGATATGAATTGCTGATTTTCGGCTGTAGGCTGGCCATATGTTTTGCGTTCATGAACCTGAGTGGCCGGGGTCCGGTCGATAAGCAAACTAACTAATTCGGGACGGCTGTAATGGCCGTTTGCATCCATCAATCGTTTGCGCGCATCTATTTGAGCAAGATCGATATCGGCAATTACTTCACCTTCACCAGATTTTATGGGTTCACCAATTATTTGTCCGTCGGGGGCTATAATAGCAGTGAAACAGCCGCCAGAAATTGGACCAATAGGGCCGCCTGTATCCTTTGCGATCTGCGCCTGTTGGTCGGCGTCAAGCCAACCTGTCGCGCAAACTACAAAACAGGCTGATTCAAGGGCGTGCTGGCGTACATTAATTTCTGTCTGCTCACCGTGCAACGGACCCAAAAAAGATCCCGGATACATTGCAGAATGGATCTGCTCGCTATCGGCTATCATGGCGTACCGAAACAACGGATTGTAGTGCTCCCAACAAGCCAATTGACCGATACGACCGACTGCACTGTCTACTGCACGTAATCCGGATGCATCGCCCTGCCCCCAAACCATGCGCTCATGGTAGGTAGGCGTAAGTTTGCGTCTGCGTTGGATCAAGGTACCGTCTGCATCGAATAGAAGCTGCGTATTGTATATTGAACCACCATCACGCTCATTGACGCCAATCGATACGACCATGTTGGCCATTTTAGCAGCCTGCCCGATAGATTCTGTGTCGGCCGAAGGAACTACGATCGCTTCATCCATCAGGAGTTGGTGTTGTTTCCCCATCATGTAGGGAGCCTGGATGAAAGAGAAATACGGGTAATAAGGAATAATGGTCTCTGGAAAGGTTGCAAATTGTACACCTTTTTCTCCCAGCTCATTAATTTTATTGATGATCTTTTCAACTGTTCCCTGACGACTATATAGGACCGGACTGATTTGTACAGCTGCAACTTTTACAACTCTACTTCCTTTTGCTTTATTAATATTTTCCATTTTTTTTATTTTTTATGATGACGAATTATTCTATTTACATTTAAATTATAGCCAATCAGTCGTTTCTATTTCAATTTGGTACTTCCGATGTCTGCTTTATTCAATTCAAAAGTACCGCGGCAGTTGGTTGGGGTCAATCAAAAAGTTGCTTAACCGGACAGACGGGTAGGTGAGTCAGGTATTTTACCGGTTGAGATGGACCGTATTTTTATTTCTTACTCATCGCAGTTTGATAATATCTTCCTGTTTATAGTATAACAGGCTACTACTTTAGTGTGGTGCCATTAATACGAAGATTTTGAAGCATTCCTGCAGAGATTTGCAACAGCGTGTGTGCTTTGAAGCTTTTGAGCCATTTTTTACCTGCTTGTTCGGTGGAAGTACCGCCGGGTAATTTTTTAATTCCTCAAACAGTTCGGTTTTGAATTGTTTGAGGTCTTGCTTGGTGATTAAATCTAATGGTGTCATAATTCATTTTGTTGCATTCCGGGCTATTTGCCAGTGATTATTTACTACCAAGAAACAAAGCGCATCAATTTGGATAAAGGCCATTTAAGGAAATACCAAAAATATTTAAAGGGAGGAGCAACGATAATTAAAAGTTTTTTTATCAACTAAATTTATACCTTTACAAAAAACTTTAGGGGTGCCTTGTGCTGAGAAATACCCTTTGAACCTGATGCAGTTAGTACTGCCGAAGGGAAAAGTAGAACAACCTTAAGGTTGTTTACCAATCCTCCAACGGGTCCATTCCTATCGTTTAAAATTAAACAGGATGGAAATTACCGTAAATCAACAAAATTATTCCGTTTCCGATACCTGCTCTTTGCAGCAAATGCTTGCCACTGTTCTTACGCAGCCTGCCAAAGGCATCGCTATTGCAGTGAACCAGGAAATTGTCCCTAAAGCCAATTGGGTTATTCACCTCTTAAACCCCGGCGATCATATTACCATTATCAAAGCAACCCAGGGCGGATAAAATATACAACCAAAACATGAAAACTGAAAAAACTCCAGGAGAACAAGCAATCAGCCGAACGCCATTCCCCGCGTCGCGCAAAGTCTATGTCAAAGGACATATCCATAACATCGAAGTTGCGATGCGCGAGGTTGGGCTCAGCGAAACTAAACTTCACGGCAGGTTTGGCGAAACTGAACCGAATGCCCCCGTCACTATTTATGATACAAGCGGGCCATACACCGATCCGGATATTGAGATCGATGTAAAACAAGGTTTGCCGCGCCTGCGCGAACAATGGATAGTTGATCGTGGCGATGTAGAACAACTGGGATATATTTCATCAGATTATGGAAACCAGCGCGCTAATGATCAGAGCCTTGATACTTTAAGGTTTGCACACATTAGCAAACCCTATCGGGCCAAACCAGGAATGAATGTGTCGCAAATGCATTATGCCAAAAAAGGGATCATCACTCCTGAAATGGAATATATCGCTATCCGCGAGAACCAGCGCATTGATCTATTAAATGAACAGCTCAATGGCCAGTACGATGTGATGTCGCACCAGCACCCCGGCCAAAGCTTTGGTGCCAATACGCCCAAAGGGTACATCACTCCTGAGTTTGTGCGCCAGGAAGTAGCCATTGGCCGCGCGGTAATACCATCCAACATTAACCACCCCGAAAGCGAACCGATGATCATCGGGCGTAATTTCCTGGTAAAGATAAACGCCAACATTGGCAACTCTGCCGTTACTTCAAGTATTGAAGAGGAGGTAGAAAAAGCGGTATGGGCCTGCCGTTGGGGTGCCGATACCATTATGGACCTTTCGACCGGTAAAAACATACACGAAACCCGCGAATGGATTATCCGCAACTCGCCGGTTCCAATTGGTACCGTGCCCATTTACCAGGCATTAGAAAAAGTAAACGGCAAAGCCGAAGACCTTACCTGGGAACTTTTCCGCGATACCCTGATCGAGCAAGCCGAACAGGGAGTTGATTATTTCACCATCCACGCAGGGGTATTGTTGCGCTATGTACCGCTGACCGCCAAACGCATTACTGGCATTGTATCGCGCGGTGGTTCTATCATGGCTAAGTGGTGTTTGGCGCATCATAAAGAAAACTTCCTGTATACGCATTTCGAAGAGATATGCCATATCATGAAAGCTTATGATGTAGCGTTTTCATTGGGCGACGGTTTGCGCCCCGGTTGTATTGCCGATGCCAATGATGCCGCGCAATTTGGCGAACTGGAAACTTTGGGCGAATTGACCAAGATAGCCTGGAAACATGATGTTCAAACCATTATTGAAGGGCCGGGTCATGTGCCAATGCACATGATCAAAGAAAATATGGATAAACAGTTGGCGCACTGCGGTGAAGCACCGTTTTATACTTTAGGCCCGCTCACTACAGATATTGCACCAGGTTATGACCATATCACTTCCGCTATAGGCGCAGCGATGATTGGCTGGTTTGGTACGGCGATGCTTTGTTATGTAACACCCAAGGAGCATTTGGGCCTGCCTAACAAAAAAGATGTAAAAGACGGAGTGATCACTTATAAAATTGCCGCTCACGCAGCCGACCTGGCCAAAGGACATCCCGGCGCACAATATCGTGATAATGCCTTAAGCAAAGCCCGTTTTGAATTCCGCTGGGAGGATCAGTTTAACCTGTCGCTCGACCCCGACACCGCCAGAGAGTTTCATGACGAAACCCTGCCTGCAGATGGCGCCAAGATCGCCCATTTCTGCTCCATGTGCGGCCCTAATTTCTGCTCCATGAAGATCACGCAGGATGTGCGCGATTATGCCAAAGAAAACGGCATTGGCGAAACTGATGCCCTATCTAAAGGACTGGAAGAAAAATCGAAAGAGTTTTTACAAAAAGGCAGCGAGATTTATTTGTAAAATATGGAACTGGTCGTTATTTCACTACCAGATGTTGTTGATAATGAAAGCATTATCATTAATAATCTGTTTCAGGTGGGTTTAAAATACTTTCATATCCGGAAACCGGAAAGCGATATTCAATCGGTTAGGGAACTGATCGACGGGATCGCGCCGCAGTTTTATAACCGCATATCGCTGCATCAATTTCACGAGATAGCAACTGATTACGGGATCAAAAGACTGCATTATACGGAACGTGACAGAGAAGAATCAAATGATGAAAAATGGGCTTTGCAAAAAGCCGGGGGATATACTTTAAGTACCTCTGTGCATGACATTACGCAGCTGCCTTTAATACCTGACTTTGAATATGTTTTTTATGGACCGGTATTCAACAGCATATCAAAACCGGGTTATAAAAGTACCCTGCCTGTTGATTTTAAACTGGACAAAAGCAATATCAAACCTAAAGTATTTGCTTTGGGAGGGGTTAACGGCTTCAATTTAATAAAGATCGGGGCTATGGGTTTTGACGGAGCGGCTATTTTAGGTACGATATGGGCAGACCCAGCTTTGGCGATAAGCAATTTCCGGGCACTTAACGAAGTATATACTTATTAAAATATTCAACAATGATCGATAAACTACACTATATCTCGCAGCAATCCGGAAACGGGTCACACCTCGCCGCTATTCAGCGGGCATTAGTGGCAGGGTGCAAATGGATACAGCTCCGGGTTAAGGATCAGCCCGATGATGTCATCCTTGAATATGCCATGGCGGCGATTAAGCTATGCAATCAGTATGGCGCCAAATTGATTATTGACGACCATCCTGAAATTGCGTTAGCAGCAGGTGCCCATGGCGTACACCTTGGCTTGCAGGATATGCCAGTAGCCCAGGCAAGGCGTATTGTTGGCGATAAAATGATCATCGGGGGTACTGTCAATACTTTTGCCCATATACAGCAAAGGGCAGATGAAGGCGTTGATTATATTGGCTGCGGCCCTTACAGGTTTACCACAACAAAAAAAAAACTTAGCCCGATTGTGGGTTTAAGCGGATATGAAACGTTTATTGAGCAAATGGACGCAGCAAATATCTGCATACCCGTTATTGCCATAGGTGGTATTTTACCGGATGATGTTGCCGCAATAAGGCAAACCGGAATTCATGGTGTAGCCATTTCCGGAGCTATCACTTTTGCGGATAACCGCGAACAAATTGTAAAACAAATTTATCAGCACTTAAATAGCCCTTCTTTAAAACAAGTTATTTAAAACTTTTCAGAAAATCATGTTAAAAATAGCCGATAAAACGTTTACCTCTCGTTTATTTACCGGAACAGGTAAGTTCAGCTCTTCCGTTTTAATGGAAGAGGCTCTGCTTGCTTCCCGGTCGGAATTGGTAACCGTTGCCCTAAAACGTGTGGATATCCGAAATAATGACCAGGACGATCTGCTCATCCGCCTCAAATATCCGCATATCAACCTGCTTCCCAATACATCGGGTGTGCGAAATGCCAAAGAGGCTGTTTTTGCGGCTCAACTGGCGAGGGAGGCATTGGAAACCAACTGGATCAAACTGGAGATACACCCCGATCCTAAGTATCTGATGCCCGATCCCATCGAAACCTTAAAAGCAACCGAAGAATTGGCAGCATTGGGGTTTATCGTCCTGCCTTACATTCATGCCGACCCGGTGCTGTGTAAACGATTGGAAAATGCAGGTGCCTCGGCCGTAATGCCTTTAGGTTCGCCTATTGGCAGTAACAAAGGTTTAAAAACGATTGATTTTTTAGAAATCATCATCAGCCAGAGCAATGTGCCGGTTATTGTGGATGCAGGTATCGGCTCACCATCTGATGCCGCCTGGGCTATGGAGATTGGCGCCGATGCCGTATTGGTGAATACGGCCATTGCCGTTTCGGGTGATCCTGCACAAATGGCAGAAGCATTTAAGATGGCTGTAATTGCCGGACGTATGGCCTACGAGGCCAAACTGGCCTTGCCAGTAACCCATGCTGTTGCAAGCAGCCCCTTAACCTCTTTTTTAAATGAGTAGCTTTAAAAATATTTACGAAACCTATAACTGGGATGAAACCAAGTCCAGTATCTATGCCAAAACAAGTCGGGATGTGGAATGGGCCCTGTCAGTTAAAAAACGGACAATGGAAGATTTCAAGGCACTGATATCCCCTGCGGCAGTGCCTTATCTGGAGCAAATGGCAGTTATTAGCCAGCAATTAACACTAAAACGCTTTGGCAAGGTGATACAGATGTATATACCGCTTTACCTATCTAACGAGTGTAAAAATATTTGCACCTATTGTGGTTTTAGTTATGACAATAAGGTAAAGCGTAAAACGCTTTCTCCGATAGAGATCATGCAGGAAGTGGACATTATTAAGAATATGGGCTATAACCACGTACTTTTGGTTACAGGAGAAGATAATGAAAACGTTCATGTAGACTATTTTAAAAAAGTACTCGAGCTGATCCGGCCACAATTCTCGCATATATCAATGGAGGTACAGCCGCTAGATCTGGAAGATTACCAACAGTTAACCCCTTATGGGCTAAACACAGTGCTGGTTTACCAGGAGACTTATCACAAAGAAGATTATAAGAAACATCATCCAAAGGGCAAGAAATCGAATTTTGATTACCGGCTGGAAACCCCCGACCGGTTGGGCCAGGCCGGTATCCATAAAATGGGCCTGGGCGTATTGATAGGCCTGGAAGACTGGCGCACAGACTGTTTTTTCACCGCACTGCACCTCAATTACCTCGAAAAAAAATACTGGCAAAGCAAATACAGTCTTTCTTTCCCTCGTTTACGGCCCTTTAGCGGCGGTCTGGAACCCAAAGTAGAAATGAGCGACCGCGAGCTGGTACAGCTGATATGTGCCTATAGGATATTTAATGAAGAGGTTGAACTCTCCATATCAACGCGGGAGTCTGAAAACTTCCGCAACAATATCATCAAATTGGGCATTACCAATATCAGTGCGGGTTCTAAAACCAATCCTGGTGGATATACTGTTGAGCCGGAGTCGCTGGAACAGTTTGAAATTAGTGATGAACGCAGTCCGCAACAAGTTGCGCAAATGATTACTGCGCAGGGTTACGAGCCGGTCTGGAAAGATTGGGATAACGGTTTAGCCCTCTAATGATGTTTGAAGGCGAAGAATTAAAACGGTACAGCCGGCAAATCATCCTCCCCGAAATCGGTTTATCCGGACAAGAAAAACTGAAGAACGCCAAAGTGCTAATGATTGGTGCAGGTGGTTTGGGTTGCCCGGTGTTACAATACCTTGCTGCGGCCGGCCTGGGTGAGATCGGTATTGTGGATGATGACCTGGTAGCTCTGAGTAACCTGCACCGCCAAATATTATATACTACAGCGGACAAAGGCAGATCGAAAGTCGATGCGGCCAAAGAAAAGCTTATGTTGCTAAATCCATACGTGAATATTGTAGCTTATAATGAGCGTTTTACCTCCGATAATGCGTTAGGCATTTGTAAGCACTACGACCTGGTTATAGATGGATCGGATAATTTCAGTACCCGATACCTGGTAAATGATACCTGCGTGGCATTAAATAAGCCGCTTGTATTTGGTTCAATATTCAAATTTGAGGGACATGTTGCGGTATTTAATTACCAGGGTGGCCCCGATTACAGGGATGTATTCCCCGAACCGCCACCCGTTGATGAAGTACCTAATTGTGCCGAGACAGGCGTACTGGGTGTATTACCCGGAATCATCGGCACCTATATGGCTAATGAGGCCATCAAGATGATTTGTGGTATCGGCGAAACCTTATCCGGTAAATTAATGACCATAAATGCGCTGGATAATACCACCAGTTTTTTTAAAGTTGGAAAGCTGCAAAAAATGGAAAAATCGCTGGATATCAACATTGCTGTACCTGCCCCGCCCACTCACCCTGAAATAACCATGGATGAATTGAATAACTGGCTAACCGGGACTCCGGGCGAAGTACAACTTGTTGACGTGCGCGAAACTTATGAGTTTGAAGAATATAATATTGGTGGGATCAATATCCCCTTATACGAGCTAAAAGAGCATATTGGGCTATTGCGCCCGAATAAAAAGCTGGTGTTCTGCTGCCAAACGGGGCAACGCAGCAAAATGGCCATTCAGCTGATAAAAGCCTTGTACCAAGGCCAAATGTACAGTTTAAAAAATGGCATTATTTAACCGACAGTTCAGCTTTACATATGAGTAAATTTAGATATCCGGTAGTACTCAGCATTGCCGGGTCGGACAGTGGCGGTGGTGCCGGTATACAAGCCGACCTGAAAACCATCAGTGCCCTGGGCTGTTTTGGCACTACGGCCATTACCGCGGTTACTGTACAAAACACTTTAGGGGTTAGCGGCATACATCCCATCCCGGTTGATTTTGTAAAAGCACAGATCAAAGCTGTAATGGGCGATTTAAAACCATCGGCTGTTAAAATTGGCATGGTGCACAGTACCGAACTAGCTATAGCCATTGCCGAAGTATTAGCTGGCTATCCCAAAGTTCCCATTGTTTTCGACCCGGTGATGGTAGCCACCAGCGGCTACCGTTTGATTGAAAGCGATACGGCAGCAATGTTGAAAAAAGAGCTCTTTCCATTAGCTCAAATTGTTACGCCAAACCTGGATGAGGCGGCCATACTGGCCGAAATTGAGATCGACACACTTGCCGATATGAAGGCTGCGGCGACTCAGATCATGCAATACGGTTGTAACGCAGTACTGGTTAAGGGCGGGCATTTAAAAGGACCCGACCTGTTTGATGTTTACCTGGATAAGCACGGCGATGAGCGCATTTTCAGGTCGACAGCTATTGATACCCCAAATACACACGGAACAGGGTGCAGTTTGTCTTCTGCTATCGCATCTTTCATAGCGTTGGGGTACAACTTGAATAAAGCAGTAATGCAAAGTAAGCTATATGTTCAACATGCTATTGAACATGGTAAAGACGTAAAAACCGGTAACGGGCACGGGCCACTAAACCACTTTTTTGATCCTCAAAAACTAATAAAATTAAAGTCGGAATAAAATTATCCGGCAGGAAACGCAAATTCACTTATAAGGGTCATTACAGGTTTATTTATGAAAAATATCATCAATGGCACGTTGGTTAAAGGAAAGTTCCGGTAGCGATTAATGCCGCTTCCACCTGACTGAATGGCCTTCGCCGTTCACCAGAGTGGCCGCGCTTTGTGGATCACTCCTCCTCCAAGACAGGCTGACAAGCGAATATCACGCTAAACTGCTCTCTCCACATAATACTCAATACCAAGTCCGTAAAAGTAGCTTCCAGGTCGGGGCATATTAAAGCAGGCGGCTGCAAAAAATTGGATGAACGACAGCAAAAAGCGTAAAATACGCTACAAACAATATGTTCATTTGTAGCGTATTTAAAAAAAAAGCATTAATTTCTTATGAGCTCCCACTCTGAGAATTGGAGAATACTGCCGGTTTGTACAGCTGAAATATTTAAGCGGTAATAAGCATAGGAAGTTGTATTAGTAAAGGTATAAGTCTTCTTAAGCAATCTTGATGCAAAAGTCTGGTTGGTTTGCGTATTTAAGGTTGTCCAGGAGGTGCCATTATTTGAACCTTGCAGGGTCCAGTTTTTAGGGTCACGATTGGGAACATCATTTGCAGATGTAATAGTATATTTAACAACGGTTGCTGCTGTAGTTGGCTTGAACTGAACCCAGCCAGATGAATGTTGGGTAAGATATTTTGTTGCTGTGTTGTTATCAATGATTTTTGTAAACTCTTCACCTGAAGGCGAACCTGTTTGATATTGAGCAGTAAGCGAACCGGCATAATCAGTTATATCTGAACCGCTTGGTGCCGGTGTTGTATTAATCTCAAGCGCAGAAAAAATGGCATCTGTATAAACTTTATTTTTATTGCCTGCAAAAACCATAATGCCTGCCTTATCCGGGTCCGGATGCCACTGTGCCTGAGTTACGGCACTACTTTGCGAGTTATCATCATAGGACATTCCAAGCATTACCTTTGCATTGCCCAGCGTGTTAGCCCAATAGTTGAACCGCGAGGTGTTATCCTGAAAATAGCCCATATCCATAACAAAATTCAAATATTGGCTTAATGAAGTTTCCCGGAAAATTGGACCAGGGGCGCCACCTGAATAGAAAGCACCGCCATACATCTTTGTGGTGCTATTTGTCGATAAGGGACCGAAATATTTGCCTAACTCCTTGATCAGGTTTCGGTAATTTGTGTTGTCGGTAGCACCATGCTCAACATCAAGTGAAATTCCGTCAAAACCAGCAGTATTAACGCAATCGTTCACAAATGAAGCGAATTGAACATAATTGTAAGCAGTGCCGTTATAAGTGGTAAACGGAGTTGCAGAACTCCAGTTTGCATTATCGTCAACATTCATCAATACTTTCATCCCTCTTGTACGTAGTGTTTGAATATCAGCAAGAACCTGTCTTTTATTTTTATAATATGCATTTTGCATCGAACCGGTATTATAATGCACCGTATCTGCGAGCTCCCATAAGGTTCCTTCAAACACCACCACCACATTTGCTTTATCTGTAAATGTGGTCATTGGTAATATGCCTTGATTTGCCGGGGTAACATCAAAGACATAATACGCTACTTTGTTTTGCCCTGTTGCGGGCAATGCCGTAGTGGCCAGGCTTAGCTTCTGCGATGCAGCAAGCCCGGTTTTTTGCGCAGCATCCATAGCAGGTGTGCTTAAATCTTTTGCTTCTTTTTTACATGCAATAAACGACAGGAACAAGATTGAAGCAAGCATGCATTTTAAACGATTCAATTTTCTCATAGTGGTAATTTTAGTGTATGGTTTATTGGTAAATTATTCGTCGGTAAGGGTGTAGCTGAGCCTGTTACATGGTTTCCGGTAGCAGCATTGATATTGGACATTCGGCAATAGCAACTGGAAGATGAAGATACAGTAAGGTCTCTATAATTCAAAATCTCCCAATAACAGGATTTCTTCAGCAATTGGGTTTTAGCTATCCGAACCGGGTTTCTGTACGGTGATCAGGAGGAACATATTATTAAAAAGTATTCTGGGATTCCCGCGAACAAAGGCGAACAGTGTTTAATTGTTTACACAAACTTTTGAGATTTAGCCCTATATCAAAAGCCCTGGGGCTACGCAGCTTTACAGTTTAAAAGCCAATGTGGCACTAAGCCGCCGCGGCATCATCTGATGTTTAGCAGGAAATGATCAGGGCGGGGCTTTAACTGTATAAGATTAGCGCTGTATTTTACCCGTGGCATTTAGCAGTTGGCGGTTTATTTGGGTAGTTGGCGATTTTTAATTCGTAAATCGTCTAAACCTTATTGTCCATTTTGATCGTTTTTCTTTACAGCTGTGATAATAGAGGTTGGCCCTAAAGCCAATACTACAGCACTTATTATAGCCGATTTACTGATAAAATCACGCCTGTTAAGAGCGCGCTTTCATGGCTGCTTGACTTAGTATCTTTTCATTCAGTTACGTGATTGCCAGCATGGCATTTTTTAGGAAGGTTTCTTTGTAATTGCGAGGGACCCTTGAGGTTCTATTGAGCCATTGGCTGTTTTTCCTGCCAGTCAAAATTCGCTTTGCGGTTGGCTATCAGCCAGTGATTGTTTTCCCGCACAAATTCGTCCCCGTAAACAACGCCGATGGTGGTTTTCATTTTTTTGCAATCCTCGGTACCGATCAGGGTAACGGTGCAATAGGATGTTCCTACAGCCTTGTCGCCGGTAATCGTCACCTTTTGCTGGCCGTTAAAGTGATAGACGGTTTGAAAGTTTGCCAGAAAAGCACCAAATGCATCCTCCAGTTGTTTGCGGCCCGTCAGTTTGGATACCGAGTTTCCTCCGATAAAGGTTTCTGAGGTGGCGTTAGCTGTAAAAAGCTGTACCTGGGTATGCACGTCTTTTTTATCTGCAAGGATGGAAAAGGTGTCTACTAATTCTTTAAGAGCGACCCGGTCTGATAATTCCTGTAAGTTTTTCATGTTTTGTGCTTTTGGTGTTAAATAAGCCAATAGTAAGGCAATTACTAATAATGATTTTTTCATGCTGATTTGATTTATATAATTTGGTTTGATCAGGTATTACGTTTTAGTTAGCGGATAGCTCAAAATCGAAGATGTCTATATTCTCTGCAATTCGCTCTTTGCTGACCGACTTCGGAATAACAACTATGCCTCGTTGCGTCAGCCACCGCAGGATTATCTGGGCAACAGTTTTTTGATAGCTATTGACAATGGCAAGCAGCACCGGGTGATTGAAAATGTCGTTTGTACATACCGAAAAAAGAACTCACTGACGAAGCGTATTAAATGCAATCCTACATCTTCCACAATTGAAATGGTCAATTTTCTAGTTCATCATTCGATAATCCAGAGGTGTAAAACCAGTATGCTGTTTAAAAGATCGCGTGAAGTGCTGTGGATATTTAAAGCCAAGTTCATATGCGATCTCACTTACTGATTTAGTGGTGTCGAATATTTTCTCTTTGGCTACGTCCATAGTTTTCAATTGTATATATTCCTGGGCCGATTTTCCAGTCTCTTTTTTGATCAGGTCACCAAAATAATTAGCCGATAAGTTAAGTTGATCCGCACAGTAACCAACAGTTGGCAAGCCCAATTCTGAAGGCTTGTTGGAACTGAAGTATCCATTCAACAATTCCTCGAATTTTTGCAATGTACCCTTGTTTACGTTTTCCCGGGTAATAAATTGCCGGTCGTAAAAACGTATGCAATAATTAAGTAAGAGTTCAATATTACTTACGATTAATGTTTTGCTGTGTTTATCAATGCCGCGCCGGAGCTCGTTCCTGATCTTATCATAGCAATCATAGATGATCTTTCGCTCACTTTTGGACAGGTGAAGCGCCTCATGCACTTCATACGAAAAAAAATTATAATCAGTAATATGGCGGCCAAGTGAAGTGCCTTTAAGCAGATCAGCATGAAAGACCAACGCCTGTCCCTTTGGCTGATAAAGTTCGCCATTGTTTTCCACTCCAATTACCTGTCCGGGACCGACAAACACCAAAGTTCCTTCTTCGTAATCATAATAGTTACAACCATATTGCAGATCGCCGCATTTGATCTCCTTTAGAAATACAGCATAAAAACCATAATTACTCCGGCGGTTCGGTCTTTTATCTGCCTTCGACAGGTCAACTATATTAACCAGCGGATGCAGCGTCTCATTATTGTTAAGCGCGTTGTACTGACCGATGGTATCGATCCTCATCACATTTTCCATTGCTATTTCCTTTACTAACCCAAAGATAGTTTATCCCTTACATGTTAAGATAAGTTGTTAGGCCAATCAGTAATAATGGTAGGAAATCCAGTAATCTGTATAACAATAAGGCTAAAAATAGGCCTGACATTTGCACATATCATTAAATACGAGATACAAATAGGAAAAAAATGAAACATAGAAAATTAGGAAAAACCGGTCTTGAAGTTTCATCACTGGGATTAGGTTGTATGGGCTTGAGCTTTGGCTATGGCCCTGCTACAGATAAACAACAAGGCATAAACCTGATCAGGGAGGCTTACGAACAAGGTATAACTTTCTTCGATACAGCGGAATGTTATGGTCCCTTTACTAATGAAGAATTAGTGGGCGAAGCTCTGGCACCCTTCCGCAAAGAAGTTGTAGTGGCAACCAAATTCGGATTTGAGGACGGGGACTCGCGTAAAGGATTGAACAGCACCCCGGCACGGATCAGACAGGTTGTGGAAGCTTCGTTAAAACGACTAAGAACTGATGTCATCGATCTGTTCTATCAGCATCGTGTTGACCCCAATGTACCGATGGAAGATGTTGCAGGAACGGTAAAAGAGCTGATCGCGGAAGGTAAAGTGAAGCACTTTGGTCTTTCAGAAGCGGGCGTTGAATCTATTCGTAAAGCGCATGCCGTACAACCTGTTACTGCTTTGCAGAGCGAATACTCGATCTGGTGGAGGGAACCTGAAAAAGAAATTATCCCAACACTGGAGGAATTAGGAATTGGCTTTGTGCCATTCAGTCCTTTAGGAAAAGGGTTTTTAACAGGAGCCATTAATGAAAACACGCAGTTTGACAGTACAGATTTTCGCAATTCAGTACCCCGCTTTAATGAGGAGAACCGGAAAGCGAATCAAATGTTAGTTGACCTGCTTGGCGAAATCGCCAAACAAAAAGATGCAACCCCCGCGCAAATAGCATTGGGTTGGTTATTAGCACAAAAACCATGGATTGTACCTATTCCGGGCACGACAAAATCACAGCGCTTAACAGAAAATATAGGCGGTGCATCAGTTGATCTTTCCGGCGATGATGTCAAGGCAATTGATGATGCCTTTGCCAAAACGAATGTTCAGGGCGACCGCTACCCGGCTCATTTACAACAAAGGGTCGGCAAGTAAACTAAACACTATGAAACTGCTGTTTATTTCCTTCTTATTGTTAACAATGTGCATGCAGCCAGGACGTGCAAAAGCACAGCAAAACAGGAGCGATAAAAAAGTGTTGATCGTTTATCTCTCGCGAACAAATAACACCAAAGCAATCGCACAAATTATCCAACAGCAGGTTGGCGGAAAGCTCGTGCCGATAGAACTGCAAAAACCTTATCCTGAGAATTATAAAGCAACGGTAGACCAGGTAGCCAAAGAAAATGAAACAGGCTACCTGCCGCCTTTAAAAACGCAGATCGAAGGTATCGACAAATATGATGTCATATTTGTCGGCTTCCCTACTTGGGGGATGCAGTTGCCGCCGCCGGTGAAAAGCTTCCTGCATCAGCATAATCTGGAGGGCAAAACTATCATTCCATTTAATACAAACGCGGGCTATGGGGTTGGCTCGACATTTCAAACCGTCAAAGAACTATGCCCAAAAAGCAAAGTCCTGGAAGGGTTTACGATGAAAGGTGGTATAGAGCGTGACGGCAAGTTACTGGTCATTCAGGGACAATATGAAAAAGAGGCGCAAAAAAAGGTAAAGCAATGGCTTTCCAAATTGTCCATATTCTCAAATCAGTAATAATAGTTGGTAATACAGAAATTGCTATAACAACCAGCTAATTGAATCGAAAAACGTTTATAACGGTAGTAATAGGCAATGCAAAAGAACTATCATGAAAAAGATCTTAATTATTGGGGCTGGCGGCAGCCTTGCTAAATCTGTAATCGAAGAGGCAAAGCAGTTAGATAACACATCACTTACGCTGTTCGTGAGAAGCAAGAACAGGCTTTCAAAAAGCGATGCCGGGGCTGCACCGTTTTTGAAGGCGATGCTATGGATTACAATAGTGTAAAAAAAGCTGTTGCCGGCCAGGATATCGTCTATGTGAACCTTGCAGGAAACCTGGAGGAGATGGCAAAGAATATTGTTAAGGCCATGCAGGAAACCGCCGTTAAAAGGATCGTAGCAATCAGTTCTATCGGTATTTATGATGTGCCGCTAAGATCTGTCCTGATCCCATACCGAAAGTTGGCCGATGTCATAGAAGCTTCCGGTCTTGATTATACGATTTTAAGACCGGACTGGTTTACCGGCAACAATGAAGTAGATTATATCTTGACGCGCAAGGGCGAGCCCGAAACAGGCACCGCCATTTCCAGAAAGAGTATAGCAACGTTTATTACGAAAGTGTTTAAAGACTCCCGTTTACATATTAACGAAAATCTGGGCATTAGCAAGCCAACTCACTGAATTTAAAAGATGAGCGCATTATGAGGATTAGAATCGGAATAAATGCATTCGGTAAGGAAATAGCCAAAATACCTTTAAAGACCCTAAATATCAACGCAGAAGCGTTTAGCATCATAATGTATAAATAGAGATCCTTTTCTGCGGAATTTGCCATTCAGATCTTCACGCAGCGCGGAACGAATGGCGGGGGAACGGCCTATCCGATAGTGCCCGGGCATGAAATCGTCGGCAGGTGATTAAAGTTGGCGATCATGTTTCTAATAAGTAATAATGGTAAGAACAACCGTAATACGGGTAACCGCACGCCCCGGTTTAGCAGCCTATATTTGTATCAAGAATTTAGACAAGGACATATGAAAATTTTAATTATCGGGGCTGGCCCCGGCCTGAGCAGAAGTATTGCAACGCTGTTTGGGCAGCAAGGATTTGAAGCAACTTTGGTTTCTCGTAATGAAGCTAAATTGAAGGAGGAAATTCTGGCACTAAAAGCTGCCGGAATCAAGGCTGATTATGTTATTGCCGATGCAGGTGATGAAGACTCGCTGGCGACATTCCTAAAGAATATGATCGAAACTAATAATGTGCCGGACATGATCTTGTATAATGCCTCTGCGCCTGTTCAAAAAGGGATTGAAGAAGAAAGCTGGGAAAATCTTAAAAAGCAGTTTGATGTAAATGTTGGCGGCGCATTCAATTTAATTAAAGGTCTTCTTCCTGCTTTAAAGCAGCAGGGAAAAGGTAAGCTGTTTTTCACTGGAGGCGGTTTTGGAATTGATCCCAATCCAGATCTGGTAGGACTAAGCATGGGTAAAGCCGCATTAAGAAACCTGGTTCAAGCTACAGCAAAGAAGTTGGAGGGCACGAATATCCATGCGGCTACGGTGACCATTTATGGATTTATCGGTGGTCCAGATCCTAAATATGCACCTGATACCATCGCTGAATTATTTTGGAAGTTATATCAGCAGCCAAAAGAAGACTTTGAAGTAGAAGTGATCTATTAATGTCAATATAAAAACAGAATGAATAACCAAAAATATAAATTGGTTTTATTGGATTGACGCCAGGACAAAGCTGGGCGACAAATTTGAAACGACTGCGGCAGTCAACAATTTTACTGGTCTTTATCAACAGATGCGGGTTCCCTTACGCCGACCAGCTGGATTCCAGATATTGCGGACCAGAATTCTGTGAGTTCAGCAAGTGAAAATTTCACATTCATCGCGCCTATGTTTTCTTTCAGGTGTGCTGCATTGGTCGTTCCCGGAACTCTTTCAAATTACAACTGTTTAAACGGTTGTCAAATCAAATGGTAATTTTCTGATACGCTTTCCGGTCAGGTCAAATATGGCATTCGTTAAAGCCGGCGCAAAGGCTGGTAAACCCGGTTCGCCAACACCGCCTGCATTTTCATCATTTTCCATAATAAAAACATCAATCGGTGGAATGTCGGTAATTCTTGGCATTTTATAATCGTAGAAGTTGCGTTGTTCTACCAAACCGTCTTTAAAGGTGATCTCATGGATGGTAGCAGCTCCCAGGCCCATCACAATTGCTCCCTCAACCTGTGCCTTTACAATGTCGGGGTTCACATACCAGCCGCAATCCATAACTGCCCATACATGGTCGATCTTTAACTTTCCCTGGTTATCTTTAGATACTTTTACTACTTGAGCCACTGTGCTTGAAAAACATTCTGTAATAGCCGTTCCGTAACCTTCATTTTTCTTCCGGTTTTTCCAACCAGAAACTTCCTCTATTTTATCAATTAGCTTCTGGCTTCTTGCATCTTTCAGGTACTGTCTCCTCAAATCCATTGGATCTTTTCCGGCGGCAATCGACAATTCATCTAAGAAGCTTTCATAAGCAAAGCCATTAGTGGATGCATACACGGAGCGCCACCACATCGTTGGGATAGGAGTTTCAAAGATCACCTCTGCAAAACTGATATTTTTGATGGAATCATAATAGGGCTTTAAAAAACCCTCTGATGTACTCCGGTTAGCTTTTCCGTTAGGGCCATCTCTCCAATGATCATTGTTCTGTCCGGCCATCCGGAATTTAAGCGCGCTGATATTTCCATTTTCAATAGCTCCCTGGCAACGATAGCTGATTCCCGGGCGGTATGGCCCCTGTGTGGCATCATCTTCACGAGTCCAGA
The DNA here is from genome assembly GCF_056400585.1 of Mucilaginibacter sp. P5_A6. NCBI lineage: Bacteria > Pseudomonadati > Bacteroidota > Sphingobacteriia > Sphingobacteriales > Sphingobacteriaceae > Mucilaginibacter > Mucilaginibacter sp. P5_A6. Next base: position 89,965 of record NZ_JBFUKZ010000011.1, read on the forward strand.
CTACCTGAACTGGAGCGCCGATCTCTTTGGAGATCATGGTGGCTTCGTGCGGATAGTCCATAAAAGCCTTGCGGCCAAAGCCCCCACCTAAAAAAGTCATATTGACAATCACTTTTTCTTTTGTCCAGCCTAACTGTCCGGCAATATATTCCTGCACCCATTCCGGTGCCTGGATAGGCCCCCATATTTCCACCTTATCGTTTTGATAATGCGCTACACAATTCACCGGCTCCATGGCGCTATGCGATTGGTAGGGTGTTTGGTACACAATATCCAGCTTAGTTGAAGCACTGCTTATCGCGGCATCCGGGTCACCTTGCTTTTTGAGGATCAGGCCTTCTTCAGTATTTAGCTTTGCCTGCTGGCTTTTGAAAATATCAGCAGTATTTACATGATCGAAGCCGGTATCATCCCATTCTACACGTAACGCTTTTTTGCCTTGCAATGCAGCCCAGGTAGAAGTAGCCACAACAACCACGCCTTCGCGAAAAGTTTTAAAAACACCCATCTTTACCTTAAACACTTTCTTAACACCGGGTACCTTAAGGGCCGCCGTGTCATCGTAGCTTTTTACTTTACCACGCAGCCGTGGGTTGCGCTCTACAGCGGCGTAGAGCATTCCGGGTAATTTCTTATCAAGCCCAAAACCTGCCGTGCCATTTGTTTTCAACGGCGTATCCTGACGGTGCAGTGGCTGGCGGATCAATTTATATGCCGACTTCGGTTTCAATATTACGTCCTTTGGCGGCTCCAGCTTTGAGGCATCTGCAACCAATTCGCCATAATGGAATTTTTTTGCGGACGGACGATGGATGATATGGCCGGCTTCAGCATAACAATCTGTGATCGGAACTTTCCATTTTGCAGCGGCTGCCGTGGTTAGCATTACCCGTGCAGTGGCGCCCAGCTTTAACAGATTTTTGTACGAGCCGCGGATGGTAGAGCTGCCACCGGTGATCTGGCTTCCATATTTCTCTTTATTGCCTTGGGCAAATATAATGTTCACTTCATTCAGGTTCACCTCCAGTTCTTCGGCAAGAATTTGCGGAACAGACTGGTAAGAGCCCTGGCCCATTTCTGCACGGTGGTCAACCAGGGTGACTTTTCCCGTCGCATCGATTTTTATCCAGGCATTTAGTTCTATCTCCGATGGGTCGGCTGACGCTGCGTTGACCACTTCGGCCTTATCAGTTGCCGAGACGAATGAAAAGCCAAGGCAAAGTGCAGCGCCGGTAACACCTGTTGTGCGTAAAAAGTTCCTTCTTGATATATTACTTGTACTCATAGGTAGTTAAGAGTTAAGTGATTATTTATTTACGAACGTTCGTCTTATTACTTCTTTGGCGCATAGGCACCGGTGTTTAGCCAGGTCAACCATGCTTTTTTGAAAGCTGCATGGCTCATTGGGGGAAGCTTACGACCTTCACCCGGGTTCCAGCCAGCCAATACTAAGCCATCGTCCGCATGTTCAATCAGCTTTTTCAAATCCTTATGCCCGTTACGTTTAGGATCAACTAATTGCTGCGCTAACTGACGCGGCGTTTTACCCTGGAACACCATTTTCATATCAGCAGGCGGCAAATGCCAGTTTGGATTACCTGGCGGCGTATGCAGCCCGGGCGTGTTGGTAGCCTGGTGGCAGTTGGAACATTTCATGGCATATACGCCTTTGCCATCGACGCCTCGCTGTGGAGACATGGTATGCAGATGGCTGTCATCGCCTTGCAACGGTATGTTGCCGGATGGATGGCAGTTCATACAGCGGGCACTCGTTAGCACGGTGTATACCTGCTTAAAAGCTTTTACAGAAGCGACGCTGTCTTTTTTGATTACGGGCAGCGCTGTTCCGGCATTTACTTTTGAATCATTACTGTAATTCAGTGTAAATGCCATTATACATATCATGGATGATAGCACACCAATTATAGTGAACGCTCTTACTGAACTCCGGTAAGCGTGTTTATTTTTTATTTGCTGCATCATTTGCTTGCGCCCTCCTTTCTTTGTAATTCAGCTGCTAAATGGATAGCCTTACGGATGCGTAGATAGGTGCCGCAGCGGCAGATGTTGCCGGCCATAGCTGCATCTATATCATCATCACTTGGATTTCCATTTTCACGCAACAGTACTGCAGCCGACATGATCTGGCCGGAATGGCAGTAACCACATTGCGGTACATTCTCCTCATTCCAGGCCACCTGTGCCGGATGACTATTATTATTGGAAAGGCCTTCTATGGTTACCACCTTTTGCCCTTCGGCACGGCTGACCTTTGTAACGCAGGAACGTACTGCTTCGCCGTTCAGATGGACGGTGCAAGCGCCACATTGCGCTACCCCGCACCCATATTTTGTACCCGTTAAACCGATAATGTCCCTTATCACCCACAGTAATGGCATATTCGGATCAGCTTCGACCTGATACGCCTTTTGATTTACATTTAGATTGATCATTGGATAGTATTTGTGTTAGTTTATAATCAATTTGTTTAACCCACTTTTAAGTCAAAAGGCATTTTGCGGAACCGCTTTCCGGTTGCCGCAAATATGGCATTAGCTAAAGCAGGCGCGAATGGAGGTAAGCCTGGTTCACCAACTCCTTTTATTTTGCCGCCGTCGGTAAGGATGTGTACTTCAATTTTTGGCACTTCATTAATACGTACTAAAGGATTATCGTAAAAGTTATGCTGTTGGACACGGCCGTTTTTTAGCGTAATTCCCGGTTTGGTAGCCGCGCCGAGTGCCATTACAATGGCTCCTTCAACCTGGTTCCTTACGTTATCAGGATTAACTACCTCGCCAAGATCTATTACAGCAATGACCTTGTCTATTTTTATGGATTTATCCTTATTATAGGTAACCTCAACCACCTGCCCGCAAAGTCCGGCAAAAAATTCCCATACGGCAATGCCTCTTCCTTTGCCTTTGGGTAATGGCTTATCCCAGTTTGATAATTCTTTTAGCTTCAACAATACTTTTTTGGTATCTGATGGTTTGGTTAATAGCTCAAGCCTGAAGGAGAGTGGATCTTTTTTGACCTTATAAGCCAATTCATCGATGAAGCATTCATGGGCAAAGGCGACGGTAGAACTTGTTACTGACCTCCAGGCCCCAAGGGACACATGATAATCGGCCCTGACGTAAGAGGTTTTCACATTAGGAATTTCATAAGCCTGTTCACCAATTCCTTCAACCATTATACCGTCAACCTTACTTTTATCGTATTTAGCGGCCTGGGCTTCGCCATATGAGGGGCTGATCACTTTATGTTCAAAAGTAAGAAGCCGGCCATCGGCGTTAAAACCAGCTTTTAATTTTGAGAAGGTCATCGGCCGGTAAGAACCTTGCTCTGTAGTGTCCTCACGGGTCCAAATCACTTTAACAGCCTTATCTGTATGCTTAGCAATATTAACCGCTTCTGCAATATAATCGATCTGCAGCCTCCTGCCGAAACCGCCACCTGTAAATTTGCTGTTTAATTTTACGCTTCCCGGTTTAAAGCCTGTCATCGCCGGAAGGCCACCTGTAACAGAACTTGGAACTTGGGTTGATGTCCAGATCTCTACTTTATCACCTGTTATTTGAGCTACGCAATTAAGCGGTTCAAGCGGATGATGCGCTATCTGAGGCGTTTCGGAAAATGCCTCAACCGTATTTTGGGCTGTTATTTTTACAGCATCAACATCGCCTTTTGTTTTATCGGGTAGGCCCGGCTCGCTGGCCAGGCTCCTGAGTTTTGCTTCGTATTCTGCAGAATCAAAAGTCTCAAATTCTTTAAAATCCCAAATAATGCTTAATTTTTTGCGCCCCTGCAGTGCCGCCCAGTAAGAGTTTGCGATCACCGCGACACCGACAGATGAATACTTTCCTACTACACGCTCTATCTCAACAACTTTTTGTACACCGGGCACCTTCAGCGCTTCGGTTGCATCAAAGCTTTTTAACGTTCCGCCCAATACAGGACATCTTTCTACTGTGGCGTAAACCATGCCCGGAACCCGCGCATCGATCCCAAACTCCGCCGAGCCGTTAGTCTTTAACGGTATATCCTGCCTTTTGGCGGCCTTCGTTAATATTTTAAAATCTTTGGCATCTTTTAATTTCGGCTCTTTTGATAATTCAATTTTTGAAGCATCTTCAACAAGGTCACCATATGAAAGTTTGGCATTAGTTAACCTGTTAATTACGGTTGCGTCTTCAGCATAGCAGTTAACTACATCCGTTTGCCATCTATTGGCTGCCGCTTTGATAAAAACCTCCCGTGCGGAAGCACCTACTTTTCGCATTTGGGTATAGCTACCTCTCACGGAACTGCTCCCGCCTGCAAATTGCCCGCCAAATTCACTTTCACCATTGGTGCTTTTAATCAGCACCTTATTAAGATCGACCTCAAATTCCTCAGCAATTAAAGCGGGGATAGATTGGAAAGTACCTTGACCTATTTCAGGCTTATTACTGAATATTGTTATGTGTCCATTTGATTCTACGAGGATAAAAGGGGAGAAGTTTTTAATTGTCGCCTGGCTTGTCGCATGCAGCATAGTTCCCTTGGCAGACAAGCCCAGCCAAAATGAGAGCCCTACTGTAGCGCCGCTTTTTATAAAGTCTCGTCTTGATGTCCCTTTCATTTGATTTATAACTTAGGTGTGATATGATGTAAAGCCTTTTGCCTTAAGAGAAGCCACTTCAACTCCAATAAAGGTACATTACTATTTTCATGGAGGACTTATACATATTACTGATTTTACAACCATTATTACAGATTATAAACAATTCTTATACAATTTATTGTATAAAACATCTCCGTTGTTCTTATTGTTTTGATCGCTTTGAACGTAATAGTTCAATCATCATAGATTTCGATATAGAAGGTGTGAGCATGTAAATAATGCTGTTGAAGAGTTCGTTTATCCGGAGAAGGGGTGGTTTACAGCATATCAATTAAATTTGCCGTCCAAACAACAAAAATTTTTGTTTTGAAATGTTCAGATGCTAGGCAGACGAGCGGTGATAATAATAGTAACCAAATTGGCAAGTGGCTTACATCATTCTTTGAATCGCCAAATCATACCTCGTTCGCAACCTTTGCAAACTTATTTCTATACTCTATTGGTGTAAGCCCTGTTATCTTCCTAAAAATATCCCTAAATGCCTTGGTATCGGTATAACCCACGCCATACATAACTTCAGTGACATTCTTTCGTGAGGCTTCGAAAAACTTCTTTGCAGCTTCTATCCTTACCCGTTGTATGTACTCGATTGGGGTGTTGGTTGTTGCATCCTTAAATCTTCTTTCAAAAGTTCTGCGGCCAACATTGATAAGATTTACCAGATCTTCAATGGTGATCTTATCTTCATAATTTTCTTCGATATAAGCCTGTACCTTTTGAATTCCGCCATCACCATGGTTTTTCTGTCCCTTGAAAATGGCGAACTGGGATTGGCTGTCTCTGCCTATATCTAAGGCAAAATATTTGGAGATCATGATAGCCGTTTCCCTGTCGGAAAATTTTTCGACCAGATACAGTATTAAATTCCACAAACTGCTTGCACCACCGCTACTATAAATGTTATCGTGTTCTGTGATGACCGCACCGTCTTCCACTTCTACCAGTGGATATTTTTCTTTAAACTCGGTTATGTGTGCCCAATGGGTAGAACACTTCTTTCCATTTAACAATCCTGTTTCTGCCAGCAGAAAAGCCCCTATGCATAAACTGGCAAGGCTGGCACCATTCTCATGGAGCTTTTTGAAGTAGGGTATTGCTTCGGCATTGGCCCGGATCCCCGTGTCAGTGTTTCCGAAAGTGGGTGGTATAATGAGCAGGTCCGTATGGCTAACATCTTTGAGCAGCCTATCTGTTTTTACCGTGTATTCGCCATTGTTGGCCGGTACATATTCATTTAAGCCCACATACTCTACTTTGAATATGGGCTTTTTACCAAATGCAGTTAGAAACTCATTGGCCGTGTGAAAGGTTCTGAATGCTGGTGTAATAGCTTCTATTACTCCATACTGGGGAACGAAAACGGAAATTCGCATAAACTTTAGATTAATTAAAGATACGCATGTCTTGTCGTAATCCTACCCCTAATTTGTCGTTTTTACAACAGACCGGATTCTGGAGTCTGTAGCATCTTTGTACTATAAACTTTAACTAAAAACACATACAATGACAGAACAAACAAAAATTACGGTAGAAGCAACAATAAATGCTCCCGTAGAAAAAGTATGGCAGGCTTGGAATAACCCAACCGACATTATGAAATGGAATACTCCAGACCCAAGCTGGCACACTCCACGCAGCGAAAACGACCTTCGGTTAAACGGCAAGTTTAAGAACAGGATGGAAGCTAAAGATGGCAGCTTCGGTTTTGATTTTGAAGGCACTTATGATAAGGTTGACTTGCACAAGGAAATAGCTTACACCATGCTCGATGGCAGAACCGCCACAACATTGTTTGCAGATAAGGAAGGTAAAACCACGCTTACAACAACTTTTGATCCGGAAACAGAGAACGCGCCTGAATTTCAGAAACAAGGTTGGCAGGCTATCTTAAACAGTTTTGTGAAATACGTGGAATCAAATAATTAATAATAAAGTTTTAACAACATGAAAAAGAATAAAATAATTTTTGGGGTGGCTACTACGATCATCGTCTTATGGGAAGGTGTAATGCCCCTTGCGACCATGCTGTTTGCATCACAATATGTAACTGCAGGTACAAAAGCTTTAGGTTATCCTGATTACTTCGCTTACACGCTCATAGTTTGCAAGGTGCTTGGAGTTATAGCAATTGCCTATCCTAAGACCCCGGCTAAGCTAAAGGAATGGGCATATGCAGGGCTAACATTTAATTTGATCTATGCGTTCATCAGTCATACATATGTAGATCAAAATATTGGGTTTATGTTAATGCCATTGGCATTTCTGGGCATTCTTGCCGTCTCTTACATGTATAACGATAAGATCCGGGATCATGGCCAAACTAACAAAACGATTAATGAGTACCATCAATCATTTAGTGTAAAGCTTTAAAGAAGAATAATTGATCAATCACAAAAAACTTAAAAAAATGAAAGATAACACGGTTTCATTACACAGGGTAATTCAGGCAAGTCCTGAAAAGGTATTTCGTGCATTTGCAGACCCAGTAGCGTATTCTAGCTGGTTACCCCCTTACGGCTTTTTATGCGAAGTGCAGCAAATGGATTTTAATACAGGCGGCAAGTTCCGTATGACCTTTATTAATTTCAGTACCGGTAACGGTCACTCATTTGGCGGAGAATATTTAGAGATAAAACCGAATGAGTTTATTAAGTACAGCGATAAGTTTGACGACCCTAATTTACCCGGGGAAATGATAACGACAGTATGGCTGAATGAGGTTTCCTGCGGCACGGAACTTAAAATAGTACAAACAGGTATTCCTGATGCCATTCCGGCTGAAATGTGTTATTTGGGCTGGCAGGAGTCCCTGGAGAAATTGAAAAAGCTGGTTGAACCCCAAATACCGGATGCATAATTTATTGTAATATGTTATTTCAAAATAGCGATAAATTAATCAGCGGGATTTTCATCACATTTTCCGGAAATTGCAAAAAAGCACTTACGTTTTACCAGACTTGCTTTGGTGGCACGCTGCATTTTGAAACTTTTGACAAGGAATTACAGGGTTATACGGAAATACCTGTCATTAGCGGTTCCCTGGTTTCTGATAGTATAGTTATTCACGGTTCGGATCTGGTACACAACGACGGAAGAAAAATTGGAAATTATCTTTCAATTTTTCTTCCGTGTAAAAATGCTGATGACAGAAAGGTACTTATCGAGAAATTAGAATCTGACCACCGTGACGAGGCAACAAGGAATTATGTTGAGGATAGTCTAATTGAAGTGACTGATGCTTTTGAGGTGAAGTGGGTGTTGGGTCTGTGAGTTGTGCGTACTACGTCTGCCCGGAAAGTAAAACGTTCAACTTGCCTGAGAGAATCTCCTAAAAGCACAAAGCCCGCTTTACCTGGGATAAAGCGGGTTAACTTGGGTTGAAATAAAAGAAAAGCCCCCTTAAATCATACGATTTAAGGGGGCTTCGACTCGATTGGTATCGCTTTAGTCGGGATGGCAGAAATTTTCGGACTGATCCGATTGTATGCGAGTTTTGGTAGGAAAACAGGACAAAGATATTATATTACAATCGATTGCATAAAACACGTATCCCCTGGCGTCTCGGGTCAAAACCTACTATACTTGGTGAGATGATGTTTATGACCTCGGCTGCGCTAGCCATACTTGGGCTTCATTTTCTCGCCTGCACGGAAAACGGCCATGATCTTTGGTTACGCTATAAGCTGTAGCGATCCGAAATTTTTGACAATAAAAAATCCCCCTGTGTGCCAGGAGGATTTTTACCAAGTGAAAAGTTAAATAATGTTATAGTGCATCCCACCATACCCTATCGGTAAGTTTGGCACTTTGCTGGGGTTGAGCATTAGTTAAAATTTCGCTTTGCGGATATAACAGCCTCCGTGGAATATCTGACAACGCACCGTTTGATTTGGTAATTGCAGGGTAACCCGTCCGTCTCCAATCACTGAAGTTTTCGATATTGAAAAAATTAGCTACGCTTTTCTCTTCCATTATCCGTTGAATGGCATTACCCGCAGTAAGTGTGCCCCTTTGCAGCACGTAAGCGTTGGCATCGCCGGTAGTTACCGACAGTTTGGCCATATTTAGTTTAACCGCGTCCTGGTATATCGGCTGCGCTGCTGCTGCTCCCGATTTGATGAATGTTGCCTCGGCTTTCAGGAACAATGCTTCTTCGTAATTGAAAATATAATTGGGAGAATTTGCTCCGGCATAAAAATCGGCAGGGTATGAATAGGTCGATAGATCGCCGGTGACTTCGCCAACTGTTCGGCCATGGTACAATTTGGTCGATTCGGCTGGTTTTACAATTTTACTTAGTCTAGGATCATTGCGGCTTTTAAACCCTTCTACATACGTGTTGTTCAACACGTATGTAGTAACCGGTGAAAAGTTAAGGCTGATGGTGTTCTCGCTGCCTGCACCACCTGAATACGCGAACGTCAAATCATCGTCGCTGCTTTGCATTCCCTTAGTAAGTGCGGTTAAGGCAAGATCTGCTTGTGCTACAGCGGTATAACCCGGGGCTTTGGTCAGGTGCATATAATAGCGCGCCTTTAAGGTATAGGCGAGCCTTTTCCACTTAGCCATATCGCCGTTATAAAAGTAATCGTCGCCTGCTGGTTTGGTAGTGCTGTTTTTTTCGATATCCGCAATACCGTTATCCAAAAGTGTTTGAACTGCTTTGTAAATGTCTTCCTGTTTATCATAAACAGGAGTAAGTTTGTCGTTACCCTTAAAGGCTTGTGAATAGGGTATATCGCCCCAGATATCTGTGGCTGTTCCTAATGTGTAAGCCGATAAGATCTTAGCGATAGCAGAATAATTAGCTTGTCCGTCGGTCGTGGCTTTGGTATCGAGAATTTTAAGGTTATTAAGAATGTTTACATAATAGTTAAACCAATCGCCATCTAAATCAATATTGAATAACTGGTAGTTCCATATACCAGGATTGGGTTGATTGGCAGTTATGGTTTGCATGAAATTTTGTACAATGATGCTGGCATTGCCGGCGTAAACCTGGTCAGATACGTTTAATTCAATAGGCGCCAGTAACAGCGATTCCTGAACATCTGTAGGATTGTTAGGGTCTTTGTTTACATCCAGCACCTTTTTACAACTGCTTGTTAAAGCTATCAGTACAAGCAGATATATCGTTATTTTTTTCATTTGATAATTTTTAAATCGGTTAAACATGGGTTAAAAACCTAACTTCAATGACAGGTTAAATGATCTTGCAGTTGGTGTTGAGAAAGCATATATGCCTTGCACGCCGTTAGCGCTGCCGTAGGAGCTAACTTCCGGATCGGCCCCGGTAAAGTGTGGACTATAAATCCAGAGGTTACGGCCGGTTACTGTTAACGAAGCATTTTTAAATGGCGTTTTTTGTATAACTGAAGGAGAAAGCTGGTAGGCAAAACTTACATTCCTAAGTTTTATATAAGTACCATCCTGTATAGATGATTCGTACTGCCTGCTTTGGTAATAGGTTTGTGTATTAACTTTAACTGTATTGGGTGCACCGGTAGTTGCGTTAACTCCGCTTACTACAAAGGGCTGACGGTTTTCTGTAACTTTAGCGGTTCCGTAAAAGAAGGCAACACTTTCTACATCATTTTGCACGTCGCCATGCATTTTCACATCGAAAAAGAAGCTCAGGCTAAATTGCTTGTAACGGAATGAGTTGCTTATCCCACCTGTCCAGTCTGGATTGGCATCACCAACCACTCCCTGCTCAGAATCAACTACAGGTAAACCGGCATCGTCAATAAGCATTTGTCCGCTGGCGTTGCGTTTGTAACGTGTTCCATAAAAAATATTATATGGTTGCCCAACAATGATACGTCCCAACTGGGTGATCTTCTTTTCGTCGTTGATAGCCAATACTTTGTTGCGTATTCGGGTAAAGTTGAGGGTTACATCCCAGCTAAAGTCTTTTGATTGAACGGGGCTGGCATTTAGCAGTAACTCAAATCCTTTATTCCTGATACTTGCCGAATTAACTGTTGTACCGCCGTAACCTGTTGCATTTGAAATCTGGATGTCCGGAATAATGCCATTGAGCGATTTACGGCTGAAATAGGAGCCTTCAAAACTTATCCTGTTATTCAGGAATTTTAATTCTAACCCGGTTTCAAATTCTTTCAGCTTCTCGTTTTGCAGGTAAGGATTTCCAAGGGTGGAGCTTTGTAAAAATCCAGGCTGGCTCTGGAATGGAAATGGAAAATAACCGGCATTTGTATTTCTGCCGGCAAGCACGTATGGTGTATTCAAAGCATATGGCCCTACGGCATCGTTACCCACGGTTGCATAGGACAGACGAACTTTACCAAAATTTAATACCTGTGTTACCTGTTCAGGTAAAAAATGGGTGAATATAAAACCACCGGCAACTGATCCGTAAGGATAAAACTGCTTTTTCTGGTAAAGTACCGAGCTGCCGTCATAACGGCCGGTGAGCGATAAGATCAAGAATTTATTATATTCAATATTTGCCTGGGAGTAAAAGCCAATTTTCCGTTGAGAGCTGTGGCCCTCAGAACCAGTTAAGGTTGAACCGGCAGATACGTTATAGAAGTCCTGTACAGCCAAACCAGTGCCGGTTAAATTGGTGCTTTGCGAGTAAATTGAATTATAGTTATTTCCCAATAACAGGTTTAAATCAAACTTTCCTACTTTCTGGCTTGCATTGGCTATCAGGTCATGATTGAATTGTCTGTAATTAACAACCTGGTCTTTTATCTGCCCCTTCAGGCCGATGGCCGCGCTTGGATTTTCGGTGTATTTGTCCTGTTCGGTATAGATGTCGGCCCCCAGTCTTTCAGTTATAGTTAACCATTTGGTTGCGGTATAATTAAAACTTGTTACCGGTAAAAAACGGTTTACCACTGCGGTATTACTGATATTGTCCAATGTCCATAACGGCGCGTTCCGGGAGAATCTGTAAAGCCTTTGTGAACCATCCGGGTTAAGTACCGGGTAAGGGTTCCATGATATCGGTTGAACTAAAACAACAAACAAAGGTCCGTTACTTGCTCCCTCTGGCAAACGTTCCTGGGCCGAATTTGAATAACCCAGCTGGAAACTTGTTGAAAAGTTTTTTGCAATATTGGTGGTATACTTAGTAAAAAATGAATGTCTTTTGAAATCATTATTAGGTGAAATCCCCTGTTGATTTAAATAAGAATAGGAGATAAAATAAGTAGAATTGTCATTACCGCCGCCAATGCTTAAGGTATTGGTGGTAGTGTGCCCGGTTCTGAAGAAAGAAAAGGGATCATAGGTTGGTGCTTTTACACCATTGATCTTAAGTGTATCCATTTTCGGCCCCCAGGATGCGCTGGTTTTTTGGGTTTCGCCGTTGTAAAAAACGCCGCCCGTGCCCTGCCCGTAAATATTTTGTTTTTCGGGGAAAAGGCCTTTTTCAAAAGAATAATCGGACGTAAACGTTATTGCCGCCTTTTTATTAAGGGCACCACTTTTAGTAGTAATGAGTACAGCGCCTGATGCACCTCTTGAACCATATAGGGCGGTGGCTGCTGCTCCTTTTAAAACGTTGATGCTTTCTACATTATTAGGATCGATGTCAACAATACGGCTGCTGCCGGCCCCGGCCGCGCCACCGCTTATGTTGCCGGTTTCCGTATTATCTATCGGAACGCCGTCAACAACAAATAAAGCTTCATTATTGCCGTTTACAGATACCGCGCCGCGTACTACAATACGTGTAGAGGCGCCTGCGGTACCAGACGAGGATGTGATTTGTACGCCCGAGAGCTTACCATCCATAGCATTAATAACGTTGGGTTCTTTAGCACGGTTGAGGTCTTCACTTTTTATTTCCTGTGTGCTGTAGGTAAGCATGCGTTTTTCACGTTTAACGCCTATTGCGGTTACCACAACATCACTAAGTTGTGTTACATTTTCAGAAAGTTTAATGTCTATTGTGGTCTGGGAAGAAATCGCCACTTCAAAGGTTTTGTAACCCAATGCGTTGACCGTTAAAGTGCCGGGCTTGGTATAGCTTATTGAAAAGTTACCGTTCCCATCGGTAGTGGTTCCACCAGCGCTCCCTTTTATTTTAATCAAGGCGCCCGGAATGGCTTCCCCGCTTTCTGAACTTACGTGTCCTTTCAGTATAGTCTGAGCGAGAATTGTAAGTATTGAACAACACACAAATACGTGTGTTAGTAGCAATCTTTTTAGTAATGGTTTGATATACATAATTTTACAATTGAAGGTTTCTGAATTCCAATTTGTAAAGTTATTTGTGGCCGCAATCTGTTTTGTTTATAAATTAACCGAAGTTAACTATATCTTAACTGTTAGCGTACCGACTTTAAAATCGCCATGGTTGACGATGACATCCGCGGTTGGAGCGGAGATTTTAAAACCTTGAAAGGATGCCAGGTATGTTTCAACATCGTTAATATATAAGAACAAGTTATCAATATCCTGAATTTCCCTGCCGCTTATAGTCGTTAATTTTGATTATCAGTAAGCTAACTTACCTTACTCCAAATCCCATTTAATTTACCCTTAAAAAAGCTCCTATGATACCACGCTATCTGCCTGCATTCCTTTCTCTTTTTACTGCAACCGGGTTATTTGCCTGATCACAAACGGTTGACCTACTCAACGATCGGGTTTTTGATTGCTTCAACAGGCACTTTCAAAATTGCTATTGGGGTAAGTATGTCTTCTTCAATGTTTTTTTTAACCTCTAATAACGAGACTCTTTTTGATTCCAATCTGGGCCCACAGGAGACTCTGTCCCGGGAGAGCTTTTATCGCAATATCGTTTGGGTAGTGAATGGTATCTGCCCGAAATGCGATTATCCTCGATTTTAAAGGCACAAAAGGATTTTTGGAAAACAGAACATCAGGGGATTTTTTTATTGATTTTGTTGACGAATACTTCCTTTTATACAGCATTAATTGACAAAAGTTGACTTTTATTGCTGAATAGTGTCATGTAGTCCTTTTCTGAAGGCATAGTTTTGGGTCAATAATTTATAAGCCATTTTTTAAATTGGAGAAACATTTTAATGTTGACGCAAAATATCATCAATAATACTTGAAGGTATTTGGCCATCGATGTTGCATAGGCAAACGATTTCCATGCAATCCATCGACAAGCCAAACTTCATTTGCATTTTCGACAATTTATTATTTATCAAAATTGATTTTAAGTTAAAGTATCTACTATGAATATGAAACGTAATGCATCGTTGCTGGCGGCGGGCTTTGTAATCTTGGTAGGATTAAGGTCACAGGGACAGTCTGCAACTTCGGGCAAGATCGATCCTATAACCGAAAATGATACCACGCGAAGCTTCGCACCATTCTTTATCCCGGCAACCGCATCAAAAAAGACCCCGAATCCTGAGGGATTTATTCAGCGGTGGTTACTTTTAGAGCCCATTAATAAATCAATACGGAGTAATCTTGTTTTTACAGACAACTATCTGAAAACACAATTTGAGACCGATTACTTTCCAAACCAGTTTACGGTTATTCCGAAAGATCGGGAAAAAGTAAAAGTTGGGGAGCAGGAGTTATTATGGCATGCATTGGAAAGTCCGGATTTCAACCTCAAATTATTTCGTTTTGCCTACGGGTTAAGGAAACAGACCTATGCCGTTTTGTTTTGGGCGGTAACCATAGTCAACAGTCCACGGGAAATAAAAAATGTAAGATTGGCTGTAGGGTCAAATGGAGGATCAATGTGGTGGCTAAATGGAAAAGAAGCAGTGATACTTGACGGCGATAGACGCATGGTAATGGATGATTGCGTCTCGGCCCGATTGACACTCAACAAAGGCAAAAATATCATACGGGCAGCAATAATCAACGGGCCCGGACTTAGTGATTTTTGCGTTCGTCTGCTGGACGAAAAAGGAAGTCCGATAAAAAATCTCACTATCAGCCTAAAATAAATTAGTTGATCATCCCACTTAACGTCGAATTTGTATAGCAATTATTTATTATGAAATTAATAATAAAGGGAATAAGCACCATACCCATATTTTTATTGTGGTTAACCGGAAATGCGATAGCACAAGTTGGCAAACCATTTATACATGATCCGTCAACTATCACAAAATCTGATGGAAAGTATTTCACATTTGGAACAGGAGGAGGCGGATTAATATCCGTAGATGGCTGGACTTGGACCGGAGGCGCAGTAAGACCCGGCGGCGGAGCTGCTCCTGATGTATTAAAAATTGGTGACCGCTACCTGATTGTTTATGGCGCAACTGGCGGTGGCCTGGCGGGCGGTCATAACGGAACAATACTTACCATGTGGAATAAGTCGCTTGATCAAAAATCCCCTGATTTTAAATATTCAGAGGCTGTCGAAGTTGCCTCGTCCGATGGGATAGAGGATAATGACGCGATAGATCCGGGGCTTCTTCTGGACCCAAACGATGGAAGGTTATGGTTATCATACGGTACCTATTTTGGGTATATACGCCTTGTGGAACTTGATCCCAAAACGGGTAAGCGTGTGGAAGGTAATAAAGCATTAAACATAGCCATCGATTGTGAAGCCACAGATCTGTTATATCGGGACGGATGGTACTATTTGCTTGGAACACACGGCACATGCTGTGACGGCCCAAACTCAACTTATAATATTGTTGTTGGCCGCTCCAAAAAGATAACAGGTCCATACCTTGATAACATGGGAAGAGGTATGTTGAAGGGAGGTGGTAAAATGGTAGTTGCAGCTGGCGATAGGTTGATTGGGCCAGGGCATTTTGGACGTATAGTAGTTGAAAACGGCGTTGAAAAGATGTCTTGTCATTACGAGGCAGATCTGGATCAAAGTGGTCGTAGCGTGTTAGGCATCCGCCCGTTACTATGGAAAAATGGATGGCCTGTTGCGGGTGATAATTTTAAGGATGGAACTTACGAAATTGAGTCTGAGCGAAGGGGATACGCCTTAGAATTAGGTGTTGATTTTATAAGAATGCCGGGTGGAATGCGATTTAACCGAAATAATGATGAACCCGTAAAACCGGTGCCGTCCCAGGAATTAGCAGATGTAGTTAAAAGCTGGCCAGCTGGAAACATTGGTGTAAGGATAGGTGATTATGTATTCCGTCCACATCAAAAATGGACTATTTCACAAGTTCCTGCCGCAGGAGGATATTTAGGCGGACCATATTATAAAATAGTAATTGCCGGAACAGACCGTGCATTAGCAGCAACAGCAGAAGCTGAACTGATAACAGTTCCAACGTTTACCGGCGCGCCCGAACAATTATGGCGAATTGATCAGTTGACTGATGGAACTTATAGAATTATGCCAAAAGTGGTTCCAAATTCGAAAGAGCAATTGACTTTAGTATCTTCTGGCGACAGCACACCTACACTCGCCAAATTTGATATGAATAGTGATAATTCTAAGTGGAATTTTAGGACTCACTAACTTATTTAAATGTGATCTGGAAATGCAACTATCCTGAAACTTAAATTATGCAGATATGAATTTTAAATGTTTAGTTATTGTATTAATGGTTACCCTGGCCAGTAGTATTGGCAAGGCCCAAACGCCTGTAGATATCAAGGAAGATTTTCAAGCTTCCGGCCTTAACCAGCCGGGGCAGGAATATCCCCAGGTTAATTCGCAAGGTTATGCACGTTTTCGTATAAAGGCAACTAATGCCGACAGCATACGGGTTACTTTAGGCCTGGGCGGAAGAGGGGGTACTAAACTTACCAAAGGCGCTGACGGATATTTTTCTGGCACAACGGAAGGTCCAATGGACGAGGGGTTTCACTACTACCATTTAATAGTTGATGGCGGCATATTTAATGACCCGGGCACATTGAATTATTATGGATCCACCCGTTGGGAAAGCGGTATAGAAATACCGGCCCATGACAAGAACTTTTATGCATTGAAGGATGTACCTCACGGTAATGTGCAGCAAATACTTTTTCCTTCAAAAAGTACAAACACCCAGCGGAGGGCTTTCGTTTACACACCTCCGGGTTACGATAAGGAAAGATCGAAGAAATACCCGGTGCTGTATTTACAACACGGCTGGGGCGAAGACGAGACTGCATGGAGCAACCAGGGGCATGCCAATCTGATCATGGATAATTTAATTGCCGAAGGCAAAATAAAACCCTTCATTATAGTGATGAGTTATGGCATGACCAACGATGTTAAAATAGGAGCGGGCGGTTTGAGGAATTTTAAGATAGATGCTTTTGAAACCGTATTAACAAATGAATTAGTGCCTTATGTGGATGCCAGCTTCCGTACAGTTGCAGATAGGGCGCACCGTGCGATGGCAGGTTTATCAATGGGAGGCATGGAAACGCATTTGATAACACTTGTTAAGCCAGATGAATTTGCATACTACGGTCTTTTAAGCGGAGGGACTTATACTCCCGCCGAATTAAAGGATAAACCTAAAGCTAAGCTCATTTTTATAAGTTGCGGCAGCAAGGAAAATCCTGCTGGCGTAAATAAAGCTGCGGCTGCATTAAAAGAAGCGGGTTACAATGCCGTATCTTTTATTTCAGAGAATACTGCCCATGAATTTCAAACCTGGCGCCGCAGCCTGAAAGAACTTGCACCGCTGTTGTTTAATGACTGAGTGGTCTTGTTGTGTTAATATATTAAGTACGCTTAATTGTGAGCAAGCAATTAAGCGTGTTTTTTTAATATCTATGTATATCATAAAGTATTCAAGATGCAATAATTCCTCAAAGTATTTAATTTCCGTGCTGGAAATTGATTTCAAATTTGCCTGCTGCAGGTATAAATGCTTGCTTTGGCAGTGACGCTAATTGCTTAAAAATAACAACATAACCATCCGAGTATGAGTGAAATTTTCAATAATCTTCTTTTGGGAATAGCATTTTTTTTGTTGGCCCCATCCGTGTCTTTTGCACAAACGGCTCATAATCCAATTATTTATGCAGATGTGCCTGATCTTTCAATGATCAGGGTGGGTAATGCATACTACATGAGCAGTACTACTATGCATATGAGCCCTGGGGTGCCGATAATGAAATCTATGGATTTAGTCAATTGGAAACTTGTTAGCTATGCGTATGATATTTTAGACGACACTGATGACCTGAACCTAAAAAATGGCCAAAGCAGTTATGGACGAGGTTCGTGGGCAAGCAGCCTGCGTTATCATAATGGCATTTACTATGTATCTACCTTTGCGGGCAATACCGGCAAAACTTATATTTATACCACTCATAATATTGAAAAAGGCCCGTGGAAGGCTTTATCCTTTAAACCAAGCCTGCATGACCATTCCTTGTTTTTTGACGATGATGGTAAAATTTATATGATTTACGGAAGCGGGCGCATCATGTTAGCTCAATTAAAGGATGATCTTTCGGGAATAAAACCCGGCGCAAAGCCACAGGTGTTGATAGAGAATGCCAGCCTGGCTGCCGGACCGAGTTTAGGATTGCCGGCAGAAGGTTCTCAGATGTTTAAAATCAATGGGAAATATTACCTGTTCAATATTTCATGGCCGCGTGGTGGAATGCGAAGTGTTCTTATTCACCGCGCAGACAATATTACTGGCCCCTACGAGGGGTGCCTTGCATTACAGGATAAAGGCGTAGCCCAGGGTGGTTTAGTAAGTACACCCAATGGCCGGTGGTTTGCGTATCTTTTCCGCGATTTTGGTTCAGTAGGCCGGGTGCCTTACCTGGTTCCTGTAAATTGGGAGGATGGTTGGCCTGTATTGGGTATAAATCATCAAGCCCCCGATACTGTTGCCTTGCCGGCAAACAAATCATTAATGCCAGGGATAATCTCGTCGGATGAATTTAACCGTATGCGCGGTGAACGCGATTTACCCCTGGTTTGGCAATGGAACCATAACCCGGTTAACCAATTATGGTCTGTAAGACAGCGTAAGGGATACCTTAGGTTAACTACCGGGAGGCTTGATACAACTTTAGTGGCAGCAAGAAATATACTTACACAACGCACGTGTGGCCCGGAATGCTCAGCTATAACGGCTGTTGATGTATCTGGGCTTAAGGATGGCGACCATGCCGGCCTTGCATTGTTGCAGCGAAAATTTGGATGGGTGGGCGTAAAGGTCGAAAACGGGAATAAGTTTATCGTTATGGTAAATGCGCAGGGTGCTTCACCAACAGAGTTGGCAAGTATTCCGTTAACCCAAAAACTTGTGTATTTAAAGGCAGCGTGTGATTTTAAAGACAGGGCCGACAAAGCTTATTTTTATTATAGCACCGACGGAAATAATTGGATATCAATTGGCTCCACGCTTCAAATGGCTTATACCATTCCACACTTTATGGGTTACAGGTTTGGTCTTTTTAACTACGCCACAAAAGCGACGGGAGGATATGCCGACTTCGATTATTTTCGGTTAAGCGATAAAATCTCAACCCAACATTAAACCAGTTGTTTATCAAGATAGGATAAGTTTTTACTGAAAGCGACTGCTTGAAGCAGTTATGCGCTTTAAACAAAGTAAAAACACAATAATTTATTTGATTATAAACAACAGTGTTACAATTGTATTAATCCGTGCTATTCTGAAACTGGTAATCACTTTACCTTGCAGCACTATCCCTTACTGAAACAGGCCTGTAACCAGAATAGTAGTATGCTTTTAATAAATAAAAACTATGAAAAACTTAACACCACTTTTTGCATTTTTTCTGTGGCCGGCAAATGAAATCGATTTTACGAACAAGATAATGAACAGTAATACATTGTAAATGATGAAGGATTTTAAGAAATGCGCAGCGCTAATTGTATCTATGTTATGGTTCAATTGTTTGATGGCGCAAAACCCACTTATACAAAACCAGTTCACCGCCGATCCCTCGGCCCGCGTTTTTAACGGCAAGGTATATCTTTATTCCTCACACGATATCCCTGCCACGCCCGGGCATGGCAAACCTGGTTGGTTTTGTATGCAGGATTATCATGTATTCTCATCGCCTAACCTAACCGATTGGACAGATCACGGCGTAATAGTAAGTCAAAATAAAGTGCCCTGGACCGACTCGACAGCATATAGCATGTGGGCTCCTGATTGTATTGAGCGGGCCGGAAAATATTATTTTTATTTCCCCGCCACTGCAAAACCCGGTAGCCCCAAAGGGTTCTCTGTTGGTGTTGCAATTGCCGACGAACCTTACGGCCCCTTCGTTCCACAGCCGTTGCCCATAGCCGGGATTCATGGCATAGATCCGAATGTACAGATCGATAAGGACGGACAGGCGTATATTTATTGGGCGCAGGGAAACCTGTACGGCGCTAAACTCAAAGCTAATATGCTTGAACTGGCATCGGAGCCGGTAAAACTTGAAGGCTTTCCAGATAAGGGCTTAAAAGAAGGGCCTTATCTATTTGAACGAAAAGGTATTTACTATATGACCTATCCGCATGTAGCTGATAAAACAGAACGGCTGGAATATGCCATGTCAGATAGCCCTTTAGGGCCTTTTAAATACGCCGGTGTGCTCATGGACGAATCAGCTTCTGGCTGCTGGACAAACCATCAATCGATTATCGAATTTAAAAATCAATGGTACTTATTTTATCATAATGACGACTTATCGCCAAGCTTTGATAAAAACCGGGCGGTACGGGCCGATAGTTTGTTTTTTAATGAAGATGGTACTATCCGCAAGGTTATTCCCACATTACGTGGCGTTGGTGTAACCGCCTCATCAAAAAAAATACAGATAGACAGGTTTAGCGCTAAAAGCGCAGATGGAGTAGAGGTGGGGTTTCTCGACACGATAAACAAATTCAAGGGTTGGAAAATTGTTTTCAATAAAACCAATTCGTGGGTGAAATATAATAGTGTGGTTTTTGGCAAAAAAACAACCGGGCACATTAACATAAATGCCTGTTCAGCAACCGGAGGAACTTTATCTATAAGTACTGAAGATAAACCGGGCAAGGTTATAGCAAAACTTGTTATACCAAAAGGAAATAACTTGAGTGTTGTTAAAAAAGCAGTTTTATCGATGCCCGGTGGTGTCAGGAACCTTATAGTAAAATTAAAAGGCAGCGGCCATGTTGAAGTTGACTGGATAAGCTTCGAATAAGCCCTATATACCGTAAGTGTCCGACAAAATTATCTGGGTGTAAAACCCGTTGATTTAAACCTGTATACACGCCGCTAAAATCAAGTGACACGAAAATTATTACAACTGTTCCTCGCTTTTTCTTACACTTTGTTTGCTCAAATGCAAAAGGCACGCGCAGATCTGCCTGGCATAGAAGGCATTGTTACAATGACATAAGAGCCTCTTTTTTATCCATCACGCTGCTATTCTCTACCTTTCTATAATCGGATGGAAGCATATTAAACTTCTCTCTAAACGACCGTGAAAAATAATGAGGTGTCGCAAAACCTGCCTCATAGGCTATTTGTGTAACGGTTAAATCACTCTTCAGAAGCAATATTGCGGCCCGGTCGAGTTTATATGATCGGATAAATTCAACAGGGGGAAGACCGGTAAGCTCAAATATTTTGGTGTAGAGCGCCCCCCTGCTCATCGACAAATGTTCGCTGAGATCTACAACAGAGAATTTTGGATTATTTAAGTTGTTGTCTATGTAATTGACCACCTTATTTAAAAAAATTTCTCCGCTCGATGACACCTCTATGTCCGGGTGAATAACTTTTAATTGCTTTTTATAGGTGTTTTTAAGCATGGTGTTGAGTTGCAAAAGATTTTTAATCTTGACATTTAAAATTTCAAAATTAAAGGGTTTGGTCAAGTAATCGTTTGCCCCTGATTCGAGTCCTCTCAGCTGCTCATCTTCGCGTGTGCAGGCGGTAAGCATTATCAATGGGATGTGGCTGGTACGTTTATCGGCTTTTATTTTCCTGCTCAGCGTAATGCCATTCATAAATGGCATAGTTATATCGCTAATGATCAAATCAGGATGGCATGATAGCGCCTTATCCCAACCCTCTATACCATTTGAAGCCTCAACAATTTTATATTGGGCCATTAAACTATCTTTAATATAATAGCGAAACTCATCGTTATCTTCTACAATAAGCAGTACCGGCATGTCTGTAATTGCCTGGGCAATATTTCTTTTTATACGGAGATCTTTTTCTTTAATATCTGTTTTAACCGGCAGCTGAATTTCTATTGACCTATCAGCAAAAACTTCAAGAGGAATTAACACGCTGAAATCTGAACCTTTTCCTAATTCACTTTTAACAGTAATGCTGCCACCGTGCATTTCAACAAACTCTTTGGTGATTGAAAGACCGATTCCGCTTCCCGGATTTACGTTTCCTATATTAGGATCCCCAGCCTGATAAAATCGTTTAAATATTAAATCTTTTCTCTCCGGGTCAATACCAATACCTGTGTCACTTATTTTGAATTCCAACACCGCTTTATCTATGTTGGATGTGGGATGCCTGGTAATATTAACAGAAACCATCCCTCCGGGTAATGTAAATTTGAAAGCGTTGGAGAGCAGGTTAAATAAAATACGCTCCAATTTGTCGTGATCAAAGCGTACGAACAATTTTTCCTGAGGCGCCTTATAATTAAAGGTGATGCTTTTCGATTCCGACAAATCATGAAAAGAATCTACAACATCGCCTATGAATGAAATTATTTCACCTTCGGTCAGGTTAAGCTTTAATTCTTGTTCTTCTAATTTGCGGAAATCTAAAAGTTGGTTTACCAAATTCAACAGCCGTCGCGCATTTCGTCGTATC
Source organism: Mucilaginibacter sp. P5_A6 (assembly GCF_056400585.1). Taxonomy (NCBI): domain Bacteria; kingdom Pseudomonadati; phylum Bacteroidota; class Sphingobacteriia; order Sphingobacteriales; family Sphingobacteriaceae; genus Mucilaginibacter; species Mucilaginibacter sp. P5_A6. The sequence goes on from NZ_JBFUKZ010000011.1 coordinate 112,348, forward strand.
ACTGCCAGTTGTCCTGTGGTTTGCTCGTCCTTATGTTCTGCTAATAGCTTATCTGCTGGCGCCATGATAAGTGAAATTGGCGTGCGGAACTCGTGGCTTAGGTTGGTAAGAAATTTAATCTTAAGCACATCAAGTTCATGCAGCCGTTCTGCTTCCTTTCTTTCCTGTTCAAGCGCCAGTTTACTTTTTAATTTTTTTATACCCCGGTGACGGATGAACAGAAGTGTGCCAACAGCTATCAACGCATATAGCAAATAGGCGTACCAGGTCATCCATATTGGTGGGTGGATCACGATGCGGATTTGTGCGCCTGTGTTGTTCCATATTCCATCGTTGTTGCAAGCCCGCACTACAAACAGGTATTCTCCCGGGTCTAAATTGGTATAGTACGCCGTGGTGGCCGAACCGACATAATTCCAGCTTTTATTGAATGATTTAAGAATGTAGGCATATTTGTTCTGCTGTGGAAGCGTAAAATTAATTGCAGAATAACTGATCGAAAAGTTTTCCTTGTAATCCAGGTCAATCTGCTTCGCTACCGAAATATCTTGTTTAAGTGGCGAGTGGCTGCCAGATAATACATTGTTATTATTTACTTTAAGGTTGGTTAAAAATACCGGGGGGGCATTGTTGTTACTTTTTACCTCTTGCTGTGGGTCAATATAATTAAAGCCCTTGGCACCGCCAAAGAAAAGCAGTCCTTTGGTTGACCGGAGGCCCGAGCCGTCGATGAAAGCATCATTTTGCAGGCCATTGTGGGCGGAATAATGAGTGAACTTTTTCGACACCGTATTAAACGTACATATGCCTTTATCAGTACTTAACCATATGTTACCGCTATAGTCTTCCAGTAGTTTATGCACTACTCCGTCTGGCAGTTCGTCTGGTGCGGAGTAATTAACCAATTTTTTTTTGCTCAGATTAAAGCAATATAACCCATCTCCGGCAGTGCCAATCCACATATTGCCATTATGGTCCTGCAATAGCGAAAACGGGCGGTCGATAGCCATTCCGGTATTTTTATTATTATACACCCTGAACTTTTGAGTTGTAGGATTTAAAACTGCTATTCCACTGCCATAGGTGCCAATCCAAATATTTCCCTCTTTATCCTCTTCAATAGCCCTGATAAAACCATTAACAGGCAACTGCCTTTCCCGGGCAGAAGCGGGAGTTGATACGTATTTAAAAAAAGTCTTTTTACCAGGGTCATACACATTAACCCCGCCGCCATTGGTCCCTATCCATATTTTGCCCTTGCTGCTTTCCTTCAAACAAAAAATTTCGTTGTTGTTTATATGCGCATCATCTTTTCCTGCATTTAACTGTTGGTACCCGCCGGTTTTTGTATCGTAAATGAACAGGCCGTCCTGAAAAGTGCCGATCCAAAGTTGTTGGTTGCGGTCAAGCATCATACTTAATATCGGAAGACCGGCAGAATTATTTCTTGTTTTAGATTTTATAGCAATGTGGCTGAACAAACCGCTCCTGATATGAAAAAGATTCAAGCCTCCGCCATCTGTACCAACAAACAGATCTCCGTCTTTGTTCTCGGCGAACGATGAAACGAAAGGGGCGCTTAGTCCGGCAGGATCATAAGCATTATTTTGCTTTGAATTAAATAAGGTAAGGTTTCTGTCATACTTATCCACGCCTCCCTGGTAAGTGCCAAGCCAATAAATCCCATCGGGATCATTATAAATGCAGCGGATAGATTTGCTGCTTACACTGAATTTGTCCCGGTCGTCATGATTGTAGCGTTTTACCTTTCCGGATGCCGGATCTAAAATATTCAAACCGCCTTCGGTGCCTACCCAAATTTTATTACCGTTCGCGGCTATGCTATAAATAAGGTTGCCGCTGAGCGTACTATCGTCATTAGGCGTGTATTTAAAATTTTTAAAAGTTTTTAAATCCGGCGATAAACAGCTTAATCCATCATTAGTTCCTATCCATAACCTGTGCTGGTATTCGGCTATGGTATTTATTCCCTCGCTTGGGATACTTGAGAGGGCGTTGTTTTCATGTCGAAAGGCAATGAAGCTGCTTGATGCTTCATGATAAAGATAGAGGCCTTTATCCGTACCAATCCACATTCGCCCCTGGCTATCCCTGAAGATGGATAATATGACACCCGAATGGAGCTGCCCCGGTTTGTGTTCGTCGGCCTTATAAAATATTTCTTTTTTTGTTTTGGGATCAAGTATGCACAAGCCTCCTAGCATACCTATCCAAAGACGGCCATGAGCATCACCATAAATAGATTTTATATAGCTGTTTGCAAGATGGCCACCTGCAGGACTCTCCGGATAGGTCCGGAACTGATCGTGAGAACGGTCGAGGTAATATAAACCGCCCCCCATCGTACCTACCCAAAACTGCCCTGCTTCATCCTCATACATGCTTGTCACTTCTTTGGAGCGATAGCCTGATTTATCTGCCGGATCAAAGCGATATGGCTTATGTTCCATACCGTCAAATCTGTCCAGCCCATCGGCGGTTGCAAACCATAAAAATCCGTAATGGTCCTTTATGATCGCATTAACCGTATTCGAGAGCAAACCGTCGTGAGATGTCATTACAGTAAATCGTATAGCCTGCCCGCGGCATTGAATAGTGATGCCGAGTGATACCGTTAATATAATTAAAAACAACCGGGTAACCGTAGTGTGCTTATGTGAAAGAGAGGGATTTAACATGCCAAATGCCATAGCTTTTTTAAAAAATGCACAGCCATCCGTTTTTATCGGCAGATGATTGTACTGATAAATTTAATTTCGAAAACAAGAGGTTTATAAAGGTGCGACTTCAAACGTTTACTGAAAATCACATAACGTAAATGTAAACCATAAATCTACAAAAAACAATCGATTGCATAAATAAAAAAATAGTGACATAAACTGGATATCTGGCGAAATGTTTATATGCATATTTGAATATGATAGCGTAACATATCCGATAACACCCTCTTAATTTATTGCAAATTGAGGGCAGCAGTTTATTATTGATATGCCTTCAGTATAACGATTTCTTTCGGCGCCGAAATGGGATGTTAAGCTAGTAAATGATTTAGGATTTTTGATATTGTGCGCCTGATTAAGGCGTCGGTGTCACAAAAGACCACTTATTTCAACTAAAGTGTTGATTTATTCAACATTTGTGGCACATCAAGTTCTGTTTTCAAAATACTTTTGGTCGAAGTTGATTTAACAATTGTTGGTTTCACCATTGTTCCATTTTTTATTCAGTAAACTAAATTCTGAGGCTATGGATGATTAATACTTATTCGCCAGGTGAACCACCAATTTTTGAACCAACACTTCAATTTAAAACGCCTGGGTACAATCTGAATTAACTAAATATCATGAACCAATTCATCCGGCTTATTGGCCTTATAACCGTTTTCTCGCTCATCGTTTTATACGCAAATGGACAAGGAAAAATGCCAGATTCCGCTGTGTTTTATCAAACAGTTAACACCTATGTGAATCCAGTTTTACCTGGCGACCACCCGGACCCCACCTTACTTAAAGTGGGAGATGATTTTTATCACTGCGGATCTTCCTTTCATTTTAATCCCTACTTGCCCATTTATCACTCAAAAGATCTTGTTCATTGGGAAGTAATAAGCAGAGTGCTCCCATCATCAAAAGCGGCCTGGGTTAATGACCGGCCTTCAGCTGGGATCTGGCAGGGTGCCATAACCTATTTTTACGGCTCCTACTGGATATATTTTTCGGCCGGAGGGCAGTGGTTTTGTAAGGCAAGCTCCCCTAAAGGGCCGTGGTCAAGTCCCGTACAAGTAAAGTCTAATCCTGAAACAGGTAATCTTGGTTATGACAACTCAATTTTTGTGGATGATGACGGAAAACCGTATATGGTGATAAAAAACGGTCAAAAAGTTAATCGTTTGCAAGCCTTGGGTAAGGATGGGCAATTGACAGAAAGTGTGATTAATCTCGACTGGGTAAACGCAAAGCTACAGTATAGCTGGGCAGAAGGCCCTGTAATGTGTAAACGCAATGGCTATTATTATTACTTTCCGGCTGGTGATGTTACAGGCGGACAATATGTTTTAAGAGGAAGATCATTGACAGGCGATTCGACAAAATGGGAAAGGCTGGGTGGTTTTTTTAAACCGGTTACCGATAGTAAGACAGGTTTTCGTCGTCCTAACCACATTTCAGCTCCCGTTCAATTAGCCGATGGCACCTGGTGGACTATCGGACAGAGCTATGAGAAGTACGACGGCGACGATTGGTCAGGTGCCGGACGCCAAACCGCTCTTTATCCCGTAACATGGGAGGGCGACAGGCCCTGGGGCATGGCGCCAACCGCCTCGCCTATCCAGAAACCGAACCTGCCACAGTCGGGTATTTCATGGACAAGTGTGAAAACAGATTATTTTGATAGCGGTGAATTAAGCCTGAATTGGCATTTCCTCACCAAAAAAGCGTCAGCCTCTTATTCGCTTACCGCGCGGAGGGGATGGATAAGGCTTACGCCCGATTCTGCCCGAACCCACCTTGTTCAAAAGGAAACGGACCACTATTATTCTGCTGTTACAAAGGTTGACCTGCGTGCAACCAATGACAGCGTTAAGGCTGGTATTTATCTTACTAACGGAAACCAGGCGGTGGTGGTGAGGCTTTACAGCGGTTACAACAATGGGAGGAAAATTGTTTTTACAATGGATACCGCGACTCGGAGCGCGCCAAACATCTTCGGAAACATCGTTTGGCTGAAACTGGAAAGAAACCGCCACGAGCTAACCGGATATTATAGCGGCGACGGAAAAGCCTGGATTTCTTTAGGCAGGCCAATTAACGCAGTTAAACTTGATGAAGCCCAACCAAATTTTAATTCATGGGTAGGAACAAGTGTAGGGTTATTTGCAGAAGGAAAGCCGGCGGACTTCGACGGTTTTATTTGCAAAGACGGATCCTCCTCATTACCAGCAGCAGGCTATCGTAATTACTATGGAATAGCCACTGGTAATAAAGGGAAGTGGAAAACGGTAACCAATACATCCGTATATGGCGGATGGTTTATGATATCCGGTGTGGAAATCGGAAGTCAGTCGCCGTCTTCGGTCCAGGTAGTTGCTTCCTCAAAACGCAAAGGCACGCTTCAAATATGGCTGGATGATCTTCGGACCGGTAAATTGATAGCTACAATACCGCTAAACGCTACAGGCAACGGTAATTATAAAACATTTAGTAAACAACTTAAAAATGTTACCGGGCAACATGACGTTTTTGTGCGGTATCCTGCTGGCCTTCCACAAGCAATCTTTATTAAAAGCATTAGATTTCCTGGTAAGTAAGGTTGCTTTTAGTTATTAACCCATGAGAAAAATAGTAAGACATAATCTTTATTAAACCAGAATGTGAGTATGAAAAAAATAGTGTTATTGTATGTAATAGTTGCTTTGCTGCCTGCTTTGGCAAATAGTCAAAGTCAGAAAACTTTAAAAAAAATGCCGGGTAAAGGGGTTTTTGCTTCCGGCGTTTATCCTAATCTTTTTCATGAAGCGGGATATAACAAGGGAGATATCAACATTAAAGTCGCGAAGGCTTATCATGATGTGTTTGAAGGCCCCAACAAAGTTTATTTCGAGGTGGGCGATTCAATGGCATATGTGTCTGATGTGAAAAACCACGATGCCAGAACCGAGGGCCTTTCATATGGTATGATGATCGCCGTGCAGCTTAATAAAAAAGATGTTTTTGACCGTATATGGCGGTGGTCAAAAAAATATCTTCAACACCAGGACGGACCAAGCGAAGGATATTTTGCCTGGAGCATTAATCCTAAAACGATGAAGCATAATTCGGAAGGTTCCGCATCCGACGGAGAATTATACTATATCACCGACCTGCTTTTTGCCTCCAACCGGTGGGGAAATAGTACAGGTATTGATTATTATGGAGAGGCCAGGAGAATACTGGATGCCATGTGGAAAAAAGACGGTACCGGGAATGTTCATCCTTTAATAAACATTGCGGCGAAACAAATTTCCTTTGTGCCCGAAGGCGCCGGATATGGATGGACAGATCCTTCCTATCATTTGCCTGCGTTTTACGAAGTATGGGCGCTTTATGCAAAAGACGGCCATGAACAATTTTACTGGGACTGTGCAGATACCGCAAGGGTGTTTTTACACAGGGCCTGCGATCCCGTTACGGCACTTAACGCTGATAACACAGATTTCAATGGTAAATCACTCGGCGGAAAGCGAATGCCGTCGGCTTTCCGTTTCGACTCCTGGCGTGTACCAATGAATATCGCAATGGATTATGTGTGGTTCGGGAAAGACAAAAAGTGGCAGCAAAATTATGCGAGGCGCTTTCAAAACTTTTTACGATCAAAGGGAATAAATGATTTCCAGGATCAGTTTAATACAGATGGGTCCACGCCTGCCTTTATTCTACCCGCAGGGGGAGTTAGGAAGTTAAGGCATTCATTGGGATTGGTGGCCACCTCTGCCGCGGCCACGCTAATGATAGCCGATGATACAAAATTCGATTTCGTTAAGCCTCTTTGGAACGCTAAGCTTGAGCCTTATGCGGATGGATATTTCGATCCATATTATGACGGCTTGTTGTATTTATTCAGCCTGATGCACCTGAGCGGCAAATACCAGCTAATACAACCACAAACCAACCGATAATTTATTTACCTATAAACAATATTAACAATGAACAGATTAAAATATTTTAAGCAGCTTTTTTTCGCGGCATGTGCCGTTCTTTTCTTTAGCATACCAGTTTACGCACAAGATATAGTCAACCAGGCACGGGCCGGTTTTGATGTATTTCGTACAGATATTCCGCATGGCAAAATTGATACCATCACTTATCAATCAAAAACCGTGGGGAATACCCGCCGCGCGCTTATTTACACACCTCCCGGATATTCCAAAAGCAAAAAATACCCTGTACTGTATCTTTTGCATGGTATTGGTGGCGATGAAAAAGAATGGTATAACGGCGGTAGTCCCCAGGTTATATTGGATAACCTTTATGCACAAGGTAAAATTGTACCCATGATAGTAGTGTTGCCGAACGGCAGGGCTATAAAGGATGACCGCGCTACGGGAAATATAATGGCACCCGATAAGGTACAAGGATTTGCCGTTTTTGAAAAAGATTTGCTGAACGATCTGATCCCATTTATTGATAGTAAATACCGCGTATATACTGATAAAGATCACAGGGCAGTGGCCGGTCTTTCAATGGGTGGGGGGCAATCATTAAATTTCGGCTTGGGAAACCTCGACGTATTTTCATGGGTTGGTGGTTTTTCTTCAGCGCCTAATACCAAAAAGCCTGAAGAGTTGCTGCCCAACCCCGAAGCGGTAAAAAGTAAGCTAAAATTACTTTGGATATCATGTGGATCAAGCGACGGGCTAATCGCATTCAGCAAACGAACTCACGATTACCTGGAAGAAAAAAAAGTACCGCATATCTACTATATAGAGCCGGGTGTTCATAACTTTAAGGTTTGGAAAAACGGCTTATATATGTTTTCACAACTGATTTTTAAGCCGGTAAATGTTTCCACATTCTCCCAATATTCTTATAATGAAGTAGGTATACCGGCGCCCACTAATATTCCGGACGTAAAGTACCCGCAAATATTTCCAGACAATACAGTTTTTTTTCGCGTAAAGGCACCGGAGGCAAAGAGTGTTCAGATTGACCTATTGAAAAAATACCCAATGACTAAGGACACCGGGGGGTATTGGACAGTAACTACCGACCCAATTGTATTAGGATTCCATTACTATTCTTTGATAATTGATGGCGTATCCGTTGTCGACCCCGCTAGTCAAACTTTTTACGGTATGGGGAGAATGGCAAGTGGTATTGATATTCCTGATCCGGAAGGCGATTTTTATACAATAAAGGACGTACCTCATGGCGAAGTGCGTTCAGTAAACTACTATTCAAACATAACAAAGGCATGGAGGCGGGCAAACGTATACACGCCCCCCGGTTATGATATACAAACCGAAATGAGATATCCGGTACTTTACTTACAACATGGTTCGGGCGAAGACGAAACCGGCTGGCCTGCACAAGGTAAAATGAATTTTATATTGGACAACTTGTTTGCCGGGAAACAGGCAACGCCTATGATAGTTGTTATGGATAGGGGATATGCCACAGATCCAACACAGCCGGTAACCAGCACGCCCCGGGGAATGAGCATGGCAGGCAATGTTTTTCCGGATGTGCTTGTAAAGGAAATTATCCCGATGGTTGATGCAAAATTCAGGACGCTTGCTGATCGCGATCACCGTGCTATGGCAGGGCTTTCAATGGGCGGGTTTCAAACCTTTCAGACTACCATGACCAACCTTGACAAGTTTGCCTATGTGGGAGGTTTTAGCGGCGCGGGCTTCATGCAGCCAGGTACCGATATAACTAAAATGTACAATGGCGTATTTGTCGATGCAAATGCATTTAACCAAAAGGTTAAAGTGCTTTATTTAAGTATTGGTACTACCGAACCGGAAAGGATGCAGACCACGGTAAAGGGCTTTCATGAGGCGCTTGAAAAGGCTGGCATTAAGCAGGTGTTTTACGAATCGCCGGGCACTGCGCATGAGTGGCAATCCTGGAGACGTTCCTTAAACCAGTTTGCAAGCCTGATATTCAAAAATTGAGATCAAACATGAAAATGAAGCTTAGATTAATGGCGGTGACATGCCTCATATTGTTGAGCTTGAAAAGTTTTTCGCAAGACAAGAATTTTTACATATTTATCTGCTTTGGCCAATCAAATATGGAGGGTAATGCGAAAATTGAAGCCGAGGACACTACCGCTGTTGATAGCAGGTTCCGGATGTTGCAGGCTGTCGATTGTGCGGACAGAGGTCGGATAAAAGATACTTGGTATACGGCCGTACCGCCATTGGCGAGGTGCAAAACGGGTTTAACACCGACAGATTATTTCGGCCGGACTTTGGTGGCTAACCTACCTGAAAAAATAAGGGTCGGTATAATAAATGTCTCTGTGGCCGGTGCCAAAATCGAAGTTTTTGAAAAGGATAGTTATCAATCATATCTTGCAACGGCCCCCGGCTGGATGAAAGGTATAGTGGCTGAATATGGTGGGAACCCCTACGCAAGGTTGATAGAACTGGCCAGATTAGCTCAAAAATCAGGTATAATTAAAGGTGTTTTGTTACACCAGGGAGAATCGAATCCTAACGATACGCTATGGACAAGAAAAGTAAAGGGAATTTATGATAATTTGATCAGGGATTTAAACCTGAAGTCTAAAAAAGTGCCTTTACTTGCAGGCGAGTTAGTAAATGCTGACCAGGGAGGTGCTTGCGCTAACATGAACAAGATTATTGCAACGCTGCCTCAAACAGTTGCTAATTCATACGTTATTTCTTCTGCAGGTTGCGCTTGCTCCTCCGATCATTTGCATTTTACTGCCGAGGGGGCCAGGTTATTAGGAAAACGATATGGCGGGGCGATGCTTTCCTTGTTGGGTTATAAGCTTAAAGAAACCGTTAAACTTTAACCAGTTAAAGATGAACAACGCTTGGCGATGTATACACAGTTAACATTTTCAATAAAAACATTAATGATCCATGAATTTTTCAACTGTCAATAAAAAAACTGATCGGGGCATCCTGCTCCCGGCAATTGCCTTTATTATTTTATCGTTTGTTCAATGTACACCCAAACATCAGGTGGCTTCATCATTCCAGGCAGGTACTATTGCCGATCATCCAGATAAGGGTTTAAAAGATTATTATAGAAACTATTTTCCAATGGGTGTAGCGGTTAGTATGGCATCCTTGCATGGCCCTGATTCTGCATTAATTGTCAGGGAATTTAACAGTGTAACGCCCGAAAACGATATGAAGATGGGGCCGATACATCCGTCAGAAGATATTTATAATTGGAAAAATGCGGACAAAATTGTTGATTTTGCATTGAGCCATCATATTAAAATACGCGGGCACAACTTATGCTGGCACAATCAGGAAGCTGCATGGATGTTTAAGGGGCCAAACGGAGGGCCGGTTACCAAAGAATTGCTGTTAGAGCGTTTGAGGGATCATATTTTTGCTGTAGCAGGGAGGTATAGGGGGAAAATTTATGCCTGGGATGTGGTTAATGAGGCCGTTGATGACAGCGATGATACAACGCAGATATATCGTAAAAGCAACTGGTACAAAATATGCAATGGCCCCGACTTTATAGCGGCGGCGTTTAAATATGCGCATGAAGCCGATCCGCAGGCCAAATTATACTACAATGATTATAATAGCGAACACCCGGTAAAAAGAGAAAAGATATATAAATTATTAAAAAAACTAATTGACGACCACGTGCCGATTGATGGGGTGGGCATGCAGGCGCACTGGAAGTTGAATGACCCATCGCCCGGCGAATTGCGTAAGGCTTTGGATGAAGTAACTTCGCTGGGTTTAAAGGTTCAATTTACCGAATTGGATATCACCATACGCTTGCCACAACCACCACCTGCGCCTGGAACGATACCTCTGGGAGCCACAACGCCGTCAACGCCTGACCCGGGTTATACGCCAGAATTGGAAGCCAAACAAATAGCGCAATACAAAATGGCGTTCGAAATTTTCCGGCAATATAAAAAGTTTATAACAAATGTTACATTCTGGAATGTATCTGACAGAAACAGCTGGTTGGACGGGCGAGGAGGAGGATTAATGGGCGGAGCGGCGGCAGGCTTAAATACGCCCCGTGCGGTTATCAGGGCCTATCCTTTATTGTTTGATGAAAATCGACAGCGCAAAAATGCCTACTGGTCTGTAGTGAATTTTTAACGGCGGCGCTATTAAATGACCCGATAAGGGGCCTGCTGTATTTGTGAACATAACCGCCGAAAGCCGTAAGGAATTTGGTAAGTGGCTTAGCGTTTAAAACGCAAGCGTCGCTGAAACAGACAATTCAATAAAAGATAATAAGGCTGTCCAATGGGGGATTACGCATTATAAACCAAATTGTATGAGAAGATTAGTAAATAAAATAATATACCCATTTGCTGCGGCATTGTTGATTTTTTCATCGGTACAAGCGCAACAGAAAACTCATTCAGGTAGAAAAGATAGCATACCTGATAGCTCCGGGCGATATAAACTGTGGTATAATCAACCAGCTAAAAACTGGAATGAGGCCCTTCCTCTTGGAAACGGTTTTATCGGGGGTATGGTGTTTGGCGACGTAAAAAATGAACGCATTCAGCTCAATGAATCAACCATATGGGGAGGAGGCCCAAATAATACAATCGATTCAAATGCAAGGCCATACATTAATCAGGTGAGGCAGCTGCTCGCAGAGAAAAAGTATGCCGAAGCGCAGGAAATAGCTAACAGTAAACTTGGGCCAAAGGGCAATAGCGGCATGCCATACCAACTGGCAGGTAATTTATATCTCAGCTTTCCTGAAACAGGTAGGGTGGGTGACTATTATCGCGATCTGGATATAGCGAACGCCACAGCTACGGTAAAGTATACTTTAAACGGAGTTAACTATAAAAGAGAGTTTTTTACGTCGTTCGGCGCAAACGCATTCATGGTAAGACTTACAGCCAATAAGCCAGGCATGATTAGCTGTAAGCTGAAACTTCAAAGCCCTCTTAAATCTTCAGTTGCCATAATTGACGAAAAAACACTGGTTTTATCCGGCCAGGGTAGTGAGCACGAAGGCCAAAAAGGACAAATAGAATTTAATGTGCTCACCAAGGTCAAAAATTCCGGAGGCACAAACGTTGTTGATACTTCGGGTATTACTATCGCAAATGCAGATACAGCCGTGATTTATCTTTCTATGGCCACCAATTTTATCAACTATCATGATGTTTCAGCAAATTCAATGCTTCGGGCAGAAAACATTTTAAAAAAGGCCTATCAGCTCAGTTTCAACGAATTGTTAACCAAAAACATCAGGTATTATCGTTCGTATTTTGACCGGGTTAAACTCGATCTTGGTATAGATAGCGCTGCAAAACAGCCCACAGACGTCCGTATCCAAAATTTTTCTAATAATAATGATAAACAATTAGCCGAGTTATATTTTCAATACGGTCGCTACCTGTTAATTTGTTCGTCTCAACCTGGATCGCAGCCGGCCAATTTACAGGGTATCTGGAACGGCGAAGTTAAAGGCCCGTGGGATAGTAAGTATACGGTTAACATAAATACCGAAATGAATTACTGGCCAAGTGAGGTAACCCAGTTAGCAGAATTAAGTACTCCGCTTTTTAATATGATCAGAGATTTGTCTGTTACCGGCACACCAACTGCAAAAATGATGTACGGAGCACGTGGATGGGCATTACATCATAATACTGATATCTGGCGTATAACCGGTGTTGTAGACGGCGCTTTCTGGGGTTTATGGCCAACGTCAAATGCATGGCTTTGCCAACATCTGTGGGAACATTATTTATACTCTGGTGATAAGAAATTTTTAAGGCAATATTACCCGATAATTAAAGCGGCAGCCGAGTATTACATTGATGCCCTTCAAAAAGAGCGTGAACATGGATGGCTGGTAGTGTCACCCTCAGTTTCGCCCGAACACGAATATATCGATGGAAAAAACCAGGTTTCTGTTACTGCAGGTGCCACCATGGATAACCAATTAGTTTATGGCTTGTTTACCGACGCTATAAGAGCTGCCGCCGAGCTCAATATTGACAAGGTATTTGCAGACAGCCTGGTCATCTACCGCCGCCAACTCCCTCCAATGCAAATTGGAAGGTACGGGCAATTACAGGAGTGGTTAGATGATTTTGACCGTACGGATGATCATCATCGTCATGTATCTCATCTATACGGCTTGTTTCCAGGAAACCAGATATCCCCATTTACGCAACCGCAACTTTTTGCTGCCGTTAAAAAATCACTTGACTATCGTGGCGATGTTTCCACCGGCTGGTCTATGGCGTGGAAGATCAATCTTTGGGCACGTTTGTTGGATGGCAATCACGCCTACAAGCTTATTAAGGATCAAATAAAGCCTATAAGCGCGAACTCTGGCGGCACTTATCCAAATTTATTTGATGCTCATCCGCCGTTCCAGATCGATGGAAATTTCGGCTGTACTTCCGGTATAGCAGAAATGCTTTTGCAAAGTCATGATGGTGCAATTTACCTATTGCCGGCATTGCCTGATGAGTGGAAGGATGGCAGTATATCAGGATTAATGGCAAGGGGTGGTTTTAAAATTGATATGAAATGGGCCAACCACAAAATTATCAAATTGGTGATACATTCTTCGCTTGGCGGAAACTGCCGGCTACGTGTTAATCATCAGATCGGTAGCAAATTGCTAAGGGAAGCAAATGGTATAAATAAAAACCACTTTTACCAGGTAATGGATTTGAAAAAGCCGATTGTAAAAAGTGCCGATAAAAATATTATAGCTAAGCTAACAAGATCCTGGGTATATGATATTCCGACACGCCCGGGAGAAGTGGTTATTATTAACAATTGAAAATCAGGAATTAATAAGCACAGAAGGCGAAATTGGATTGGGGGTAGTCTCGTAATTTTGAAAGGAATCCAATTAAGGTAACCGTAACCGGTCAAGGTATGAATTGATCAGGTTATCCAGGTTGGTGATGGTAAGTAAAATCAAACTTTAAATAACCTAAAATAGCAGCCGCAAAGTTGATCGATGCGACTGCTAAGGGTGTTATTTTTTCCCCCGGGCTACTAAGTAAGTATTGATCATTTCTATCTTACCATTACTAAGGTGATGCAGCTCGGTAACCTTAACATTTCTCAGGTTTGTTTTGCCTGAAAGTTCAGTGTCGTGATAAAATATGTACCATTTATTATTGAATTTAACAATGGAATGATGTGTTGTCCATCCTTGCACAGGCTGCATAAAGTGCCCGGCGTATACAAAAGGCCCAATGGGGCTGGAGCCAATTGCATAGGCAAGAAAGTGAGTGTCTCCAGTAGAATACGTCAAATAATATTTGCCCATATATTTATGCATCCATGAGCCTTCAAAAAAGCGGCGATCATGGTCGCCACCCGATAACTGATGTCCGGCGCTGTCAATGATAAGTGCATTTTGCACTTTTCCTTCAAATTCCGTCATGCTTTTATCCAATTTAACTACCCTGCAACTTATTGCCGGTCCCTTATCATTATGAAGATCTGTTTTTGAACCGTTAAGCTCGTATTTTCCGGTTTGCCACCGCTGTAGCTGACCACCCCAGATACCTCCAAAATACATGTAGGCTTTACCGTCATCATCAACAAATACAGCAGGATCAATACTGTAGCTTCCGGTAATAGGATGTGGATTGGCCTTGAACGGCCCTGCAGGGTTATTGGATGTTGCGCACCCTATTTGAAAAACACCATCCTTGTTTTTTGCGGGAAAATACAGATAGTATTTTCCATTCTTATAGGCGGCATCGGGTGCCCATAACTGTTTGCCAACCCATGGAATGTTTTTCATATTCAGGGCAATACCGTGGTCTGTAACTTTTCCGCCTATCCGGTCAAGTGAAAGTATATGGTAATCGCGCATTGCAAAATGGTCGCCATTATCGTTTTCGGGTACACCTGCATCAATGTCATGAGAGGGGTAGATGTAAATTTTCCCTTTAAACACATGAGCAGAGGGGTCTGCTGTATAAATATTTTTAATAAGCGGGGGATTAAGATATTTGACTTTTTTGGCGCTTTTCTGCGCAATTAACGGATTGAATAGGAGGGTTGACACAGCGGTCAGCATAGTCATCTTTAAAAACGTTTTCTTCATATTTTCGATTTATTTAGTTATTTATCTTTAATTATACCCCAATATCCTCAGGCCATTTCTTATCCCGAATTTTAGAACAATTTTATGGGGCGTATACTGCATCAGCCGCAGTTATTTTTTTGCTGTGGGACGAATATAATCCGGTTGAACATCCTACGCACGCACATTTGTATGTTTATATACATCATATGTTCAACATATCGGCGTAGCACGGTTTACCTGACTTTTTTTATGCAGTGATAAAATTATTATGGGATGAAACTGACAAAGCCCTGATCTTATCGTATAAATTTTGAATGCATTGCAGGCGTTTAGGTATAATAACAATGGGTTATCATATCTGGCTATCGGGTAGTTAATCGATAGGTTTATTCAGATGTTATATGGATATACACAAATGTTGTGTTTTGGGCTGCCGTACCTTTTTATATTTGTTAATTGCTTTGTTAGTATTATTATAAGATGTAAGGCTGGTTTAAATTTTAGTTATTTTATTATAGCTCAAATTTATTATTGCGCTGCGTTTATGATATCCAATATTAAGGAGCTAAAAAAGATTCGTTACCAATTTTAAAACCAATTATCATGTTATCGCGATTTGCAAAAATGGCCATGTTTTTCGCTGCAGCTACTTGTGGTTTAATAATCTCATGTAAACCACATTCCCCGATGAGAATGGCAGACTTGCTGGAACAGCTCAAAAAGCGAAATTATAATCCTCAAAACATCTTTAGCTCCGATGCCCGGCTTGCCGCCTGCGATTCGATGTTAAAGGTTGATTCGCCAAACTATGATGTTCAATTGTTGACAAAAAAAGCTTTGTTTGAATTACAGGAAGGTCATGAACAGCAGGCTGTTGATATATACACAAAAGTTGCAAAGCTGCCACCTTACATGAACCCCGTGAATATAAAACCTGATCAGGCAGTGGCCTATATGCGTTTGGGAGAACGCGCCAATTGTATGCTCGGTCATAACGGCTCATCGTGCATATTCCCTATTAAAGGAGCAGGCATACATCAAGTTCAAACAGGATCGCGGCAGGCAATTGAAACACTGGAGAACATTTTGCAAAGTAACTCCCACGATGCCCAGTCACGGTGGCTGTTAAATGTAGCTTATATGACATTAGGTCGTTATCCAGAAAAAGTTCCTGCCCAATATTTGATCCCTAATTTAAATGCCGACGATGGACCATATAAAGTGAAGCCATTTACAGATGTAGCAGCAAATGTTGGTATAAACCTGAATAGCCGGGCGGGCGGCTCCATAGCCGACGATTTTGACGGCGACGGTTATATAGACATTATTACAACAGGAATGGATCTGCAAGATCACATGCACTATTTTCATAACAACGGTGATGGTACCTTCAGCGACCGTACCACTCAAAGTGGCTTGCAAGACGTGGTTGGCGGCCTTAATATTGAACAAACCGATTATAACAACGATGGCCGGCCTGATATTTTTATAATGCGGGGAGGCTGGCTTCTGGATGATTTTGGCAACCAGCCAAGTTCGTTGCTTAAAAACAACGGCAATGGCAGGTTTACCGACGTTACCATTGCAGCCGGCCTCAAATTTATGCATCCTACGCAAACTGCTGTGTGGGCCGATTTCAATAACGATGGCTGGCTTGATGTTTTTATCGGGATGGAAAGCCATGGCGGAAACGCCCCTAACAATAACCATCCATCGGCACTTTATATGAATAGTCATGATGGTACTTTTAAAGAAATGGCTCAAAAGGCCCATTGCCAAATTAACGATTTTGTGAAGGGGGTAACATCTGCCGATTACAATAATGACGGCTGGCCTGACATTTTTGTATCTACCATGAGTGGAAGAAAGTATTTGCTGAAAAATAAATGTAAAGGAGGGAACAACGTCGGTTTTGAGGATGTTACCGAAAAAGCGGGCATCAGTATCAAACAAAATACATTTACCACCTGGTTTTATGATTACAACAATGATGGCTGGCCTGATATTTTGATTGGTAGTTACAATTTTAGTACAACCCTGGGTTATTATGCCGCCTTAGAGGCTTTGGGTACCCCCGTGACAGATAATGGCAATATTTTTCTTTTTAAAAACAACCGCGATGGTACATTTACAAACGTAACCCGTGATGTAGGGCTGAATAAGGTAGTGTTTAGCATGGGAGGTAATTTCGGTGATATTGATAATGACGGCTATCCGGATATTTATTTTGGTACCGGCAACCCGGATTTTGGATCGCTTATACCCAATAAACTTTTCCGGAATATAGGTGGCAAAAAATTTGCCGATGTAACCAGTTCATCACGTACCGGCAATTTGCAAAAAGGTCATGGTGTATCATTTGCCGATTTTAGGAATAACGGCCTGCAGGATATTTTTATCGAAATGGGCGGGGCCTATATAGGCGATGCCTACAAAAGTGCGCTATACCTTAATCCCGGCCAAAATAATAATAATTGGATAGGTTTAAAGCTGGTAGGTACAAAGTCAAACAGGTGTGCTATCGGTTCACGAATCAAGGTCTCTTTTACAGAGAATGGCTTACAACGAAGTGTGTTTAAGGATGTAAACTCCGGTGGAAGCTTTGGTTCATCTCCGCTCCGGCAAGAAATAGGAGTAGGGCAGGCCAGTATCATCGACGATATCGAAATTCGATGGGCGGGGAGTGGTACAGTGCAGCATCTTCAAAAAACAAAGCCTAACCAGTTACTTGAAATAACAGAAGATGGTAAGGTAACACAACTTAAATTGAAGATACTTGAATTTAACACGGGTGAGCCAGCGATGTCTATGAAGATGGCTGATAATATGTGAAAAGCAACGCTGTATTTAAGTATTGAATATAAAAAAGGCAAATCTAAATCATCATGTAGGATGTCATAGCCGATGATTTAGATTTGCACTGATAGAAAGTCTATTTGCTAAGAACAGCCAATCAGGCATTACCCAACAGCGATATTTAAACTAAAATTTGACAAGCCTGATTTTTCCTGAATTATCTTTTATTGATACTTGTGCTATTTTATCATTAATGAGCATAAACCTGGAGGATTGGGAAATAAACGAACTGCCATAATGAAATTCCTGTTTGACATGGCTGCCATTTTTATACGTTATTAAGGCACTTTGATCTGTATAACCTATTTTTAACATGGATGCCTTAGCATTCAATTGAAAAATCCGGAGTGGCCCTAAGTGTTCGCTTGCCGCCATAAGGTAATTATTGTTTGCGCTCCTTAATTTTACAAGTGCCTTTCCATCTCCCGGTAAATATATTCCGCTGTGTGCAATTGATAAAGGGGTAAATCCTCCTTTGCCGTTACCTTTTAACAACAAGCCATTTAGGGCGTCATATCTTCCAATTGAAACATCTGTACCAAAATCATTTCCATTAATCAATAAATCGAGATTGCCATCCGCGTCAAAATCGTCGGCCACCATCCCATTTAATGCCGAAACCTGTGCTTCAAGAGGCAAAGGGGTTATTGTGAATTTACCTTCGCCGTCGTTCCTGAAATAGCAGGACCTCAACTCGGTGGCTTTAAGCCGCAGCGCATTTTTCATTTGGTCGGCGCTAAGCACATCCTGCATAGTAGCCTCCGCATATGAATGATAATTAGTGAATTTTACCCGTAAACTAATCATCTGCTTAAAAGCATCATCCCTCACATTTGCTGGATATTCCCGTTGTATGCCATCTTTGCCAGGAAGAAATAATGACGGAAATGCGTCGAACCTGTTTCTTTTATCAAAATCATTTGCTGTTATAAAAGCCGGGAATTCGTCGCTGGCCTGGTAAAGGGTGTTCAAGCCTACATTTCCAATTATGTAATCCATTCTGCCTGTATGCCTGAAATCACCTGCAATTATTGAGTTCCACCATCCGGGTTTATTGCCAACGCCACTTTTTGCTGTAACGTTTACAAACTTTCCACCTGCATTTTTTAAGAAAATTAGCGGCATCCATTCTCCTGCTAATATTAGGTCTGTTTTATTATCGTTGTCAAAATCACTAAAAATAGCATCACATATCAACCCAATCTTTTTTAGGTCTGGAGCAACGTCATTAGTTACATCGGTGAATTTTACCTTTCCGTCCTTTGTGTCATTTCTTAAAATGTAGCTATTCACCGGTTCGGGATATCTCCATGGCTCAACTCGCCCTGAAATAAAGAGATCTAATCTGCCATCGTTATTATAATCAAAAGCCCTTACACACAACTTACTTTTAAAACACACCGGTAATGCATCCTTCGCAAGCTTAAAATGACCTTTGCCATCATTAATATATAAGCGGTCCTGGTATGCCGGATCATTTGCCGGGGTTTTATAGCCACTGCCGGTAATTAATACATCAGGAAACTTATCTCCGTTTGAATCAAAAATGAGAATTCCTCCATCAAGATAGGGGTGATTGTACTTCTTTCCTTCTAAAAGGCCCCGTTGTATAAATGTGCCGTTGTTTTGTTGAAAAAAGACCTGTGCCGGCTCTGTCAAATTTCCACCGACAACTATATCATCTAAGCCATCGCCGTTAATATCGCCTGCTGACAGCGCAGGATTGTATTCTGAAAGCTTATGAGGCAAAAGCTTTTGAATATTAAAGTCTGTATAATCCGTGTCGCGATGGATGTATTTAACCGCGCTTTTGCCCGTGATATTAGTAAATATCGGAGCTTTTAGTTGTACCGGATTTGCCCAGGTATAGGTTTGACGGGCATTTTTAACGTTAGCAGATAATGTTTGATCTGCATCTACATTTAAAAGTGTTTGTCTGTATTTGTTCGGCCACTTAACAACCACCGAGTCTATTTTTTTGCATTCACCTAACCCAAAATGTGCTACAGATTGAATGCTGGTAAGGTAGCCCCTGTAAGGGCTGTTTTCGTAAACCTGATGTAAACCGTGCTGATAATATATATCCACAAAAGTTCCAATTCCCTCGCGGTTCTGATTTGGTCCCTTAAACTTTATGTTGAGGTAATGGCGCACATTTTCTTTATTCTCCCCGGCGGTGTTTTTATAAATTAGCGCTTGGTCATTGATATTATTAATTACAAGGTCCATTGCGCCGTCATTATTTAGGTCGGCATATACTGCACCATTCGAAAAGGAGGGAATACCCAGGCCCCAGTCCATGCTCACATCCTTAAATTGCAAACCGTTTTGGTTACGAAAGGCGTAATTGTGAATTTTGACTGACGGTATCTGGCTGAGAACTTCCTTCTTCGGCGTTATCAAAAATGCATTGGATCTGTAAGCAATAAAATCATGATCTGTAACGTCGCGGGGATAACCATTGGTAACAATAATATCGCGGTAACCGTCATTGTCAAAATCGGTTATCATCGGGGTCCAGCTCCAGTCTGTTTGGGCCACACCGCTTAAAAAGCCAATTTCGCTAAATGTTGGGTTACCGACCTGGTTATTTTCTCCTATAGACGGACCCTGGTTTAACTGAAGGGTATTCCGGACATATTGATATTGATACCTATAATGGTCGAAATTTTGAATGGTATTATAGCTACTTGGCCCCGACATCATTTTTTTTCGATAATTATCAGCAGGATTCATGTCCAGTTCAAATATATCGGCCAGCCCGTCATTATTGATGTCTTCAATATCCTGCCCCATTGCATTGAAAGATGTATGCTTAAAATACGCCTTCGACTTGTCGGTAAAAGTGCCATCATGATTATTGATATACAATATATTATTCGACAGAAAGTCGTTTGTAACATATATGTCCTTCCAGCCATCGAGGTTGATATCGGCGATAGTGGCGGCGTGTCCGTACCCTTCTATCTTGATACCTGCTACTACCGACATATCCTTAAACACAGGATGTTTAAGGATAGGATCCCAGTGGTTCTGGTACAATCGTCCCATGCTTCTGCCGTTGCCGGCGGTATCAATCGGCCTGAACTGGTTGGGGAATTCGGCAGGGTTAGGCTCGTTAACGGTCAAATACATGTCAAGGTCGCCATCATTATCATAGTCAAAAAAACCAGCCATTGTAGAAAATAGCTGGATATCAAGCCCGTATTCCTTTGCTTCTTCGTTAAATACAGGAACCCCATTTTTATTAACCCCTTTGTTGATATACAACAAGTTCTGCCTTTTTTTGGGATCATTGGCAAACGAATTACATACGTATATGTCGGGCAAGCCATCGTTATTAATATCAATTACAGAAGCACCCCTTCCCCAACGTCCATTGCCGTCTACGCCCGCTGTTGCAGTAACATCCTCAAACCTGAAATTACCTTTGTTGATATATAACTTATTCGGCACCATGTTACCCACAAAGTAAATATCCGGAAGCCCATCGTTATTAAAATCACCTATGCCAACACCTCCGCCATTATATACAGTGGCATTATCGATAGGATTAATCGAATCGTTTTCTGTAATCAGGTTATTAAATACAATGCCCGAAACAGAAGATGGTATTTGCTCAAATAGCGTATGTTTTTTACAGGAAGAAATTAGTAGGGCTACAGTAAAACCAATAAGGAGGATTTTCATAATTTAATATTAATAAAAGCAGGCGGCTTACGGGCCGCCTGCTTTAAGAATTGGTTTAATAAATTAATAGCCGGGATTTTGGTGCCCTGCAACAAGAGGGTTATTGTCCAACTCAGCTTGAGGTATAGGTAATAATTCGTCTCTGTTGGCATGGAACCCGGCAATCGGCTCGGTCGCGAAATACGCCTTCTTGCGCCATCTTAAAATATCGATGTTACGTACTTGCTCATCTCCCAACTCTACCATTTTTTCGTGCATGATGGCTTTTACCACGTCGCTTTTGGAAGCAACCGGAAATTGAACTGTTGGATAGGGGGGCATAGCAACATCTGGCCTTGCGCGCACCAAATTAAGGTAAGCTACAGCTCCGGCTATGTCGCCCGTTTCATTAGCACACTCAGCAAGGTTAAGTAAAACTTCTGAATAGCGTATAATACGTTGGTTGTTACCTCCGGGGTGGAAGCCTGCAGTACTTGCACTTTCCTGGTATATGATCATAAATTTACGCCAGCTGATTTTTTTGGTAACGCCGTTCAACACCGAAGAATTACCGTTTTGATCGGCATCAGTTAAGGTGCTTTGGCCATTGTTATAAACATCGCCGCTTTGATAAACGCTATATGAAAAACGGGGATCTGTTTTTATCGCACCCGTAGCTGTGTTTTCAAATTCATTCAGGTATTTGTTTGAAGGAATAAGGTTTCTCCATGCAACAGGGCAGTATTCCTGATTTCTAACTGTTGACTGCTCTTCAGTTGCGCTTTCGCCACCCCAGTTGTAACCATTAGTTCCTTTATCCACAAACACAACTTCAAAAATCGATTCATTGTTAAATTCGGTGGCTAACTCAAAATTATCAAGGTAACGGGCAGTTAATGAATAGCCATCGGCTCCGCTGGTAGGTATCTTAAGGAATGCAGCCTTAGCGGCGGCATAATCACCTTGTTGCATTAATACCCTGCCCAGCAAAGCATTAGCGGCGGCGGCCGTGGCCCTCCCTTTATCAGTAGAGGATTTACCGGGTAATACTGCCGCTGCATCTGTTAGGTCCTGAACTATCTGCGCATATACGGCGGCAACATCGGCGCGTGGTTTAAAGTCGGTAGGACTTTTGGGAACTGATGTTACCAGTGGAACCCCGCCCCACATACTAACCAGGTCGAAATAAGCCCAGGCACGCAGAAATTTTGCCTCTCCAACTGATTTTTTCGCGTCGGCTACGTTATCTGTAACGTTTGGGGCGTTGTCTGTTACAACATTTGCACGGAATATTACGGTGTACCAGCCATTCCAAACAGAGTTCATCACAGAGTTTGTAGGATCGTCAGTATTATTGATCAATTGGAGCCTTGGAGCTTCCAATTGTCCGCCGCCTGGCGCTACCTCATCGCTCCGTGTGTCGTGCAGGTAATACCATTCCCGGGATACGAGGTTGTTTTGATGCATAACCGCATAAATGGCGTTAACTCCCGACTTTAACTGCGCTGCCGTTTTATAATAGTTGGCCGTAGTAAGGTTGTTGGGATCGGATGTATTTAACGCTGTTTTTTTACAGGACAATACAATCACCGTTATCGTTAATAAAATAACGGTTGACAATAAATAAATTTTTCTATGTTTCATAATATATCAATTTAATGATTGTTAAAATGTTGCCTGTAAACCTACCTGGAACACTCTTGGCGAAGGATATTGACCATAGTCTATACCATTTGTAAGCGTTCCGTTTTTGGAGCCGACCTCTGGATCAAGCCCGGTGTATTTTGTAATGGTGAACAGGTTTGTTGATGATAAATAGATCCTCACTTTGCTTACTAAATTGTTGCTGGCCGTTTTAAGCCACGGCGTTGGCAAATTGTACCCTAACTGGAGGTTTTTTAACCGAAGGTATGAGCCGTTTTCGACCCAGCGGGATGATGGCCTTACATTCGAGTTCGGGTCTCCTGAAATAGCTCTTGGGATATCGGTATTGGTATTGGTGGGAGTCCAGGCGTTTAGCACCTTAACATCTGAGTTAAACAACCTCGACATCCCTTGAGCGATGATTTTTTCGGCATTAAATATTTTATTGCCATATACTCCCTGGAAAAATAAGGCAAGGTCAAAATTCTTGTAACTGGCCGAATAATTTAATGAATAGGTAAATTTAGGGAGGTAACTACCCAGGTTAACCCTGTCATTAGCATCAATTACATGATCATTATTAATGTCCTTAAATTTCAGGTCGCCTGGAGCAGCACCTGTTTGAGTAGCATGGCTGCTTACATCAGATGCATTTTGGAATATGCCCTCTACCAAATAGCCGTAGAAATACTGGATAGATTGGCCAACCGAGGTATTGGTGAGCGGACCGCCGCCACCAAAATCAGCATCACCGCCTGCAGTTATAGTACCGTTTGCAGCTCCTGTTAATGTAGTAACCTTATTTCTGCTTAATCCAAACACGCCTGTTATATCATATTTAAAGTCGCCGCTTGTTTTGTGGTAACCTGCGGTTATTTCAACTCCGGTGTTTTGCATCGAGCCAACATTTGCCAGCGGGGCGCCAACACCCTCGCTGGGTGGTACCGGCACAGTTAAGATTAAGTTTTCAGTTTTTCTTTTATAAACCTCGGCCGATAGGGTAAACGCGTTTTGAAATAAGCCAAGGTCGAAACCAATGTTGGTTGATTTGGTTATTTCCCAATGAAGAAAATAATTACTTAATGCACTGTAATAAGATCCATTACCAGAGTTGGCACCCGTTGCCAGGTTGCCAAACGGATATGTTGTGCCGCCCGCAGATACATTGGAAACGTAAGGATAATTTCCCAATACAGTTCCGTTTATTCCGGTAACACCGTATCCGGCCCGTAATTTCAACTCACTTACTGATTTAAAATTCTTCATAAAGTCTTCCTGGTCAACCTTCCAGCCAACAGAAGCCGCAGGGAAGTTTTCATATTTGTGACCCGGGGCCCAAACCGACAAGCCATCGCGGCGTATTGAACCGGAAATTAAATATTTTCCTTCAAAATCATACCCCACCCGGCCTACTAATGAATGAAGCACGTTAGTACCATAAGTATAATTGGTGGTGGTGTTGGTAGCATTGTTCAGCGTACGAATAATGTTGTTATTTTGGTTGCCAAAAGAATTTTGACTATCGCTACGGTTGGTTTGCACTTCGTAAACTGCCAGGGCCGAAACGTGGTGTTTGCTGCCGAAAGTGTGATCGAAAGTTAATTGTTGCGTATATAGCGTAGTAGTGCCAGATCCGGTATTTTCTGTTATAGAAGCAAGTGGATTGCTTGAAGTACCACCATCGTTGTATATCGGGGTGTATTGTTCTTGCCTATTTGTTCCGTAATCAATGCCGTAGGTAGAATTGAATTTAAGCCACGGCGTAAACTTAACCGTTAAATAAGCGTTGCCGCGTATCCCAATACCAAAATTCCGGTTTTCGTTAATTAGTGCCTGTTCCACCGGGTTTACCGGGTCGGCACCGTCAAAACTGCTTTGAGGGCCAAAAAAACCGCCTTGATTGTTTGGATTGTAAACCGGTATGTATGGCTGCATTCTTATTACATTGGTAATAGGCGTTCTATTGCCCGGGGGAATCCCAAAGCGTTGGCGGGTTACCGAAGCATTGAATGTTTGGCCGATTGTAATAAACTTGTTCAGATTATGATCAGAATTCATTCGGAAGCTTTTACGGCTGAAATTAGTTCCAACGGTAATACCATCCTGATCAAAGTAACTGGCAGATGTAAATATGCGTGAATTCTCATTCCCGCCGCTTAAGGAAACAGCATGCTGCTGCACAACTCCTTTTTTGAAATAGGCATCCTGCCAGTCTGTATTGGTTTGGGCGAAGGTTTGCGAAGAACCCGCATAAATAGGCTGATTAAAGTTCGCCGGTTGTAAACGCGGCGGTATGCCAATTCCGGCTGCTCCATTCAAAGCCCTTTCATATTGTACATATTGGCTTGTATTAAGAAGGTTATACCTTTTAGTAACTTCCTGAAATCCCGCATATGAATCGAAGCTTAACACAACTTTACCACTGGAACCTTTTTTGGTTGTGATGATAATAACGCCGTTAGTTGCTCGTGAACCGTAAATAGCCGCGGCGCTCGCGTCCTTAAGTACATCAACTGATTGTATATCTCTTGGATCAAGCCCGCCGATAGAACCTGGAAAACCGTCAATAATATACAAGGGATCAGATCCGTAACCTACCGAACTTACACCGCGTATCTGCACAATTGGCGCAGAGCCCGGCGAGCCATTATTGGTAACCGTTAAACCGGCCACCCGGCCTTGTAAAGCCTGATCCACGCCGCCAACAGGTAAAGCTGATATTGCTTTGCTGCTCACAGACGAAACAGCACCCGTTACGTTGGCACGTTTTTGTGTTCCGTAACCTACAACGACTACTTCGTTTAATGATTTAGCATCATTTTTTAACGATACATTAATCACCGATTTTTCTGAAACAGAAACTTCTTTTGATGCGTACCCTATAAAGCTGAAAATGAGTACTGCCTGGTCATTAGGTACTTCAATGCGGAATGCGCCATTGTTGTCGGTTCCGACCGCGGTGGTGGTGCCTTTTAATGTAACAGTTACACCCGATAACCCTGAGCCGTTTTCGTCGGTTACTTTACCCGTTATAACCTTGCTTATGGCTGATTTTATTACATCAGGATTTGTATGTCGCAAATGAGCCAGGTCATTAGCAGCAAACGTGGAATTTATAATAGTAATACTTATAAATACCATTATAACCGTCATTCTCATGAAAGTGCTTAGTAAATATTTTTTTTTCATATTTGGGTTTGTTAATTGAAAACATTGGTTGAAAAATTGGTAAAGCTTAGCACTTATATCAAACAGGTCTTTGCATTATGAAATGGTTAGGTGACAGATGAATTAACTCATCTGAAATAATAAACCATACGGTTTGAAGAAGACTTCATTTGTTTTAATAAAGAGCGGTTTGCTTAATTGGTTGCTTAACCGGTAGCCTGTATCAGGTTCGGATTTATTAATTATAGAATCCATAATATTGATACCGATGTAGTTTACTGCGGGCCACGATCTGTAACCGGCGAAACAAGTTTTGTTGATTTATTCTTTCATAAATGTGCCTCATAAAGGTTTGCAATCGATTGTAGAGTTGAACCGGTTTTTACTTTTCCTGAATACAACGTACATAGTATACAGGTCGATCAAGTATTCATACTTAAATCGATATCTTAACAGAACTTGCCGGTCGGCTTTATTGGTTTATAATTAAACGGCTACCTGATGTAGGATTGCAGTCGCTTTGCAACAGTAAAATTACATTTGGGGCAAACATAGGCACCCAATTTTTTGCCATAAAAACACAACATTTGTCAACTTACACCATATTCATGATCAACCGCCGTCGCCGCAAAGGTTAAAACGTGATTATCTTCTGAAGGCATGGGGAAGCAAGCACATCTCTGCAATAATAAATGGAAGGTATGGCGGGCAGACTGCAGGTGCAGTCATAGCCGACGTGCTTTTTGGCAATTACATTCCATCGGACAGGTTACCGGGTGCGGCGAGTAGTACGGTATTATGTTATTGAGGCTTTTATTATTATCGCCTCAAGACACTATGTTTATTGACTATACCGTTGTTGCAGATCAGAAATAACATCAAATTCATCGGCCACTTTTGTTATCAAACTTTCAAATACTTTAAAGTATTGTGCATATACATGGTGGTTTTCGGTGTTGGGTAAATAGGTTTGGTGCATGGTCACCGTTTTTGAGGCTTCCTCTAAAGAAGGATAAATGCCCATCTCGGTCGCACTTAACAGGAATGCACCTTTGCCTATGCTGTCGCCATGGCTAAGCGTGCTTACCGGCTTGTTAAATATATCTGCAATGATTTGCGTGCAAAGCGGGATGGATGCAAAACTACCATTGATAGACAGACCTTCGATATGACGGTGCTTTTCCAGTGTGCGGCCAATGCTGTACATCTCGTATAAAATCCCTTCTATAGTGGCCCGTATAAAATGTTTGCGCTCATGCCGGATATTTACGCCGAAATAACATCCCCTGGAATTTGGGTTCCAAATAGGAGCCCGTTCGCCATGCAAAAAGGGAAGGAAAATTAAGCCGCCCGAACCGACTTCGACGCCTGCGGCTTCCTCTATCAGCATTTCCATTGATTGGTCGACATCAAAAGCTTTTTGAAAATCGCCAAATTGTTTGGTAAACCAATTGAATATTACCCCTCCGTTACTTGTAGGCCCGCCGGTAATGATATGCTTCTCTGTAAGCAGGTAGTTGAAAATTTGCTGTTGGGGATCTTCTATTATTTTATCGCCTATGATCCGGAATGCGCCGCTGTCTTCAATGGTGATTGTAGCCATGCCGTTTTCCCATACACCGGCACCCAGGGTGGCCAGGCAACCATCGCTGGATCCAATCAGGATTTTAACCGTCGGTAACAATTTTAAAACCCTTTGATATTCTTTTTTTAGCACCACGCCCGAATAGAAAACCGGGTGCAAATCGGGTAGCTCTTCCGGTGTAATCCCTGCAAACTCCAGCGCGGCCTGGTCCCAGGCTAAATTATGGATATTCATTAGCCCGGTTGCAGAAGCTATACTATAATCTATCACACACGCACCCGTCAGTTGTTGAATGATATAGGTTTTTATAGGCATGAATTTTCTCGCCAACCCAAATTTCTCAGGTTCGTTATTTTTCATCCAGGCAATTTTTATCAACGACGACATCGGGTGGATAGGTGTTCCCGTGGCTTTATAAATCTCTTCGCCTAAACTGCTTTGTTTAAGTTCCGCGGCTTCTTTTTTGCCCCTGTTATCTGCCCAGGTTATGGCGTTGCCCAATGGGATGCCATCTTTATCCACCGCCAGCAAACTGTGCATAGACGAGCCAAAGCAAATACAGGTCACAGTATACTTTTTAGGGTATATCTCATCAATGAGCAGATTTTTTAAAATATAGAGCATGGTAATAAACATCTGCTCCGGATCCTGCTCGCTATGGTCAGGTTGCTCATGAAAGGTAGGGTAGTGCCCCTTTGACGAACTGATTAAATTGCCGGAAAGATCAAAGGCGAAAACCCGCACAGCGGCCGTGCCCATTTCTATTATGATGATACAATTCATGATGTATGTTGATGATCTGGTGTTTTATTTTTCCTGAACTCGCTTGGGGTGTACCCTGTAAGTCTTTTAAAGGTTGTGGAGAAATGCTGCGACGAATAAAAGCCGGTGTTCAGCGCTATTTCGGTAACATTTACCTGGTTTTTTTTTAGCAGTTTGGTTGCTTCGGTTATTCTGATATTGATCAAATAATTCAAGGGCGAAAAGCCGGAATAGTTTTTTACCTTTTCGGTAAAGGCGGTAGTGCCCATGCCAATCAGTGCAGCCATTTCTTCCACTGTCCATTGATGGGCAAGATTTTGCCGCAATGTTTGCTCCAGTTTTAAGAATGTTTGAGGGAAGTCTCTTCTGGAGTTGTTTTGCCTGATCAATTGACGGCTGATCAACACAAAAAGTTCATCAAGCAACTGGTTTACACGTGTGTAAAAGCCTACTTCCTCGTTTTGCAATTCCAACTGTAAGTTTTGCATTAATGTGTGCGCTTCTTTCAGTTTTAAAACAAGCTGTTGCTTATTTACCATCAAAATTTGGTTAATAGATAATTTTTCCTTTTTGGTGAGCCCACTCCATTTGCCAGGCAAAAGCTTTCCGCAATCTTCGGTGGATATTTTTATCCAGTATAATGTACCTATGTTTAATATTCCGCTTTCCCCGCCAATGCGTTGCCCGGGCAATATTATTGCAAAATCACCAGGGTATAAGGTATGGTCTTGTGAATCAATTATCCAGGTAAATTTCCCTTCTAAAATATAGTACAGGCAAATGGAGTCCGTAACGTTACTGTTAAAGGAGTTAAGTTGGATAATGCTGTTCTTTTTGTGGGCAAACTCCAGAATATGCGGAAAATGCACAAGTTCTTTCGATGCCCCCTGCTCAAGTATCAATTGATTCATCCAGGATAATAATTGGTATGCGTTGCTGCCATCTCTGTAATGCGACAGGTATTCTGGAACCTAATGTGATACCAGAAAAAGCAAGTTTACATAATATAAAACGAAGAGTTGTATAAAAACCATCGCTGTTTTTTAATGGTATTTTCCCGGTTTAATATTATCATCTTTTCAACTTTCATGAATATTTCCGGCTTGTTATTGGCTTCTTACTGGCATAAAAAAACACCTCCCGTTGCCCCTGAGGTTACTTTGCCAAGTTCAGCCGGGCAGTGAAGCGGCGCAGGGTTTTGCCCAAGTTTTTTGTGCAAAAATCAACGCTGCGTTTTTTTAGAAGCTAAAGCAATTTCATTTAGCATTCTTTGTACATAACCAACTAACCGATCTAAGACATTTTTTGATAATGAATAACTACCGCACAAACGCGGGATAGTAATAAATAGCTATGCATATATTTAAGACCAACGATAAAGTTATTGTGAAATACGCCGGCTTGCTTTACAGTTCGCCGGATTGGAGCTGGGACAGTTTTATAAACCGCGAAGTATTGCACCGCGAGGTTTTAAATGACATCCAAAGTATCACAGCGGACTCTTTGCTTGCTCATGATTTGGAACAATTATGCGCCCCTATTGTCAATCAGGAAATATGGGCATCAGGCGTCACCTATATGCGCAGCAAAGATGCCCGCATGGAAGAGTCTAAAGATGCCGGTGGAGGCGATTTCTATGCGAGGGTTTACAGCGCAAA
The DNA here is from genome assembly GCF_056400585.1 of Mucilaginibacter sp. P5_A6. NCBI lineage: Bacteria > Pseudomonadati > Bacteroidota > Sphingobacteriia > Sphingobacteriales > Sphingobacteriaceae > Mucilaginibacter > Mucilaginibacter sp. P5_A6. The sequence goes on from NZ_JBFUKZ010000011.1 coordinate 142,467, forward strand.
ACGTCCTGAGCTTTTTTTTAAATCTTCAGCATATCGTGCAGTTGGGCCAGGCGGTACCGTTCGTATCCGGAAAGATTCGGAATGGAACGTTCCGGAACCGGAATTGGTATTATTCATTTGCAGCGCAGGTACCATTGAGGGATATATGATCGGCAATGATATGTCATCAAGAGATATCGAAGGAGAAAACCCTTTATATCTTCCCCAGGCGAAATCATACGACGGTGCAGCAGCGGTTGGTCCATGTCTTTACGTGCCGGCCACACCCATTTCTCCGGACACCGAAATTCAAATTGAAATATGGAGAGGTGATGTTAAAGTGTTTGTTGATGCCATTTTGATCAGCAGGATGAAGCGCACGCACCAGGAGCTTGCCCATTATCTTTTTATGGAGATGTCATTCCCTGCAGGTGCATACCTCATGACTGGCACTGGTATCGTACCGCCTGATTCGTTTACGCTTAACTATGGCGACGTGATACATATTACTATAGGTAACATAGGCACACTTACAAACCAGGTAGGGAAATAATGAGTATGAATTTCGGAGGTGAACCGCTTCTGGTGTTAACGAATGGGGAATTTCCGATAGCATCAATCTAAATTAAATGATAAAAGAAAATAAAATGCCAAAATTCAGAAGTTCTGATTGGTTTGGGAAAACAGGTAAAATGGGGTTTTTATACAGGAGCTGGATGAAAAACCAGGGTATGCCTGCCGACCTTTTTGACGGAAGACCGGTTATCGGTATTTGCAACACATGGTCGGAACTAACGCCTTGTAATGCCCATTTACGCGACCTGGCCGAAGCTGTTAAACGCGGGGTTTATGAAGCTGGCGGTTTCCCGGTGGAATTTCCGATCATGTCTTTAGGCGAAACTCTGCTTAAGCCAACCGCTATGCTTTTCAGGAACCTGGCCAGCATGGATGCCGAGGAATCGATACGTGGCAATCCGATAGACGGGGTTGTATTGCTGACCGGCTGCGACAAAACTACGCCCTCTACCATGATGGGAGCTGCCAGCGTAGGTTTGCCTACTATCGTAGTTCCTGGCGGGCCGATGCTGAACGGCAAATACCGGGGTGCTGATATTGGATCGGGCACGGCAGTATGGAAGTTGACTGATGACCTCAAAACCGGTAAAATAACCAATGACGAATACCTTTCGGCCGAAAGCTGTATGTCGAGAAGCGCAGGCCATTGTATGACGATGGGTACCGCCTCTACTATGGCTTGTATGGTCGAGTCGCTTGGTATGTGCCTTTCACAGGCCGCGGCCACCCCGGCGGTTGATTCAAGGAAAAAAGTACTAGCGCAGCTATCAGGCAGGCGTATTGTAGAAATGGTAAAAGAAGGATTAACGATATCCACAATACTCACCCGTGCCGCATTCGAAAACGCTATTAAAGTAAATGCGGCAATTGGCGGTTCTACCAATTTCATTATACATCTAACGGCAATTGCCGGGCGTGTTGGCGTAGACCTGTGCCTGGACGATTTTGACAGGCTGGGCAGTAAAATACCCTTGTTACTCAATCTGATGCCTTCCGGAAAATACCTGATGGAAGACTTTTACTATGCGGGCGGGTTGCCTGTTATATTGAAGGAACTGAGTAATGAACTGGCTATGGACGCGATAACCGTAACCGGAAAATCGCACGCAGAAAACATAAAAGATGATGGTATATGCTATAATAATGAGGTTATTGCAGGCTACAGCAACCCCATCATCCGAGAGGGGGGCATAGCCGTTTTGAAAGGTAACCTGGCTGTTAATGGCGCGGTTATCAAGCCTTCGGCTGCAACGCCATCACTGATGCAGCATACGGGCCGTGCGGTGGTTTTTGAAACCATTGAAGATTATCACGCCAGGGTTGATGAGCCTCAGCTTGATATTGATGAGAACTGTGTGATGGTACTGAAAAATGTTGGTCCGGTAGGGTATCCAGGCATGCCCGAAGTTGGCAACATGGTGCTGCCGAAGAAACTGCTGGATAAAGGTATTACGGATATGGTAAGGATATCCGACGGACGGATGAGCGGCACCGCGTACGGTACCGTTGTGCTCCATGTATCACCGGAATCTGCCATCGGCGGTAACCTGGCACTTGTGGAAAACGGAGACCTGATATGCCTCGATGTACCGGCGAGAAGAATAGACCTGCTTGTAGACGAGGTGGAACTGGAAAGACGGCGGCTGTTATGGAAAAAGCCAGCTTATCATACAGACAGGGGCTACGTATCTATGTACCAACGCCATGTGCAGCAGGCTGATAAAGGGGCCGACCTCGATTTTCTTGTGGGGAATTCAGGATCTGTTGTAACCCGCGATTCGCATTAATTTAAACTGGGGATAGCATGACAATACTTGTATTGATCTTTTGTATTTTACTACTTGTGGCGCTGATCACCTGGGCAAAGGTAAATGCGTTTCTTGCCTTTCTTATCGTAGCGCTATTGGCGGGCTGCTTCTTAGGTATGCCATTTGCCACAGTTATTACATCGATAAATAAAGGGTTAGGCGATACATTAGGGTCAGTAGCCATCATTATTGTATTGGGGGCTATGCTGGGCAAACTGGTTGCAGAAAGCGGTGCTGCTCAGCGCATAGCCCATTTCATGCACGATTTGTTTGGTGCTAAATATGTAACCTATGCCATGGCTATAACCGGCTTTATTGTGGGTATCCCATTGTATTATAATGTAGGGTTCATACTGTTGGTGCCCATCATTTTTTCGGTTGCCTCCAGCTATCGTTTACCGCTGGTGTATGTAGGTATGCCTATGCTTACCGCTTTATCGGTAATGCACGGCTTTTTACCTCCCCATCCTTCGCCAATGACGCTCATCAGCGTCTTTCATGCAGATATTGTTAAAACATTTAGTTATGGGCTGATAATCGCTATCCCTGCTATAATTATAGCAGGACCAGTGTTTTCGGCCACCCTCAAAAAAATAGGGCCGAACGGTTTGCAATTTGCCAAGAGTTCTGCTGCCTTGCCGGCACATGAGCTACCGGGTATTGTTAACAGCATACTGTCATCTCTTTTGCCCGTTGTACTGATTTGCCTTGCCCATTTGCTGTCTGCGCTTTTTGGGCAAACTCCCTTTATAAAAAACTTAGCGTCATGGCTCGCCGAACCCATTATTGCCATGCTGCTCACCTTAATTATAAGCACCTATACGCTTGGCTTGCAAAAAGGGAGGCCATTAGCAAAAATAATGGATGGTTATGTGTCTGCAGTAAAAGATATAGCAATGGTGTTGATCATTATTGGCAGTGCGGGTGCACTGAAGCAAATATTTGTAGATAGCCGCCTAAGCGATGTGCTGGCCGGTATGCTGATTAGTAGCACCATACATCCCTTGTTGTTTGCATGGCTGGCGACAGCTTGTTTGCGGCTTTGCCTCGGCTCAGCCACAGTGGCTGGCGTAACTGCCGCAGGGGTGTTGTTTCCAATCGCGCATCATGCAGGCGTTAACACCAATTTGCTGGTGTTGGCTATTGGGGCGGGTAGTCTGTTTGGCTCACATGTAAACGATACGGCTTTTTGGCTATGCAAAGAATATTTCGGGCTATCGGTTAAGGAAACACTCCGCTCATGGACGGTAATGGAAAGCCTGGTATCTGTAATAGGGCTTGCAGGCGTCTTATCGTTAGATTGTTTACTATAAATAGACCTATAACCCATCAATGTATATAATCAATTTCAAACCAAAAACCCTGCGTAAATGAAAAAAAAGCTACACTAAAACCGGAAAACGGCACACAAAGTGCCGCCTCGAAAAACTCTTTCGCAATCACCAATTTTGAGAAAGAGGTTAAATGAAGATTTATCAATTGAATTAAACCTAAAATCATGGAAAAAAAAATCAAAGCATCTGGGATGATGTTGTTCATTACAATAAGTGTTCTTTTTACACTTATATTTGTGGCAGATGTACAGGCGGGAAAAGCCGTCAGCGTCGGGACCCGCATCGAAGTGAGCGTACAAACAGTTACCGGTAAAGTGCTCGACGAAAAAGGCAGCCCGCTTACTGGCGTTAGCGTAAGCGAAAAAGGGACTAAAAACGGCGTTGTGACTGACGCAAACGGTAATTACAAGATACAGGTATCCTCGGATAACGCGGTGTTATTATTCAGCTACATTGGATACCAATCCAAAACCGAGCCCCTCAACGGGCGAGTTACCCTGAATGTTGTGTTGGAGCCAAAATCAAACGCCTTAAGTGAGATAATAGTAACGGCTTTAGGTATAAAGCGCGAATCAAAAAAATTAGGCTACGCGGCGGAAAATGTACGCGTGGGCGAAATAACAACCAACCGTTCTACAAACTTTGTTAACTCACTTGAGGGAAAAGTTGCCGGTTTGGACATTTCCCCGCCGGCAAGCGGCCCCGGCGGTAGCACCAAGATCAGGTTGCGCGGGCAGTCTGCGTTCCAGGGCGATAATGCGCCGTTGATTGTATTAAACGGTCTTCCTTTATCGCAAAGCCCGTCGAGCACCAACGGGTACACCCAGTCAGTGGATCTGGGCGATAATATGCAGCAGATAAACCCCGACGACATTGAGTCGATGACCGTACTAAAGGGTGCCACAGCTGCTGCGCTTTACGGTTCAAGAGCAAGTAACGGTGCGTTGATTATCACGACTAAAAGCGGTAATAAAAATGGCGGAATAGGCATTGAGTTTACCTCCAACTTTACACAAAATCAGGCACTGGATTTTACCGACTTTCAGTACGAATATGGGCAGGGCGAAAATAACATACGCCCCAAGACGCAGGGCCAGGCACAAAGTTCAGGCGCCTGGAGTTTTGGAGAGAAATTTGATAATGCACCTACCTACCAGTTTGATGGCGTGCAACGCCCTTACGCGCCGGAAAGAAACCGTATAAGCAAATTTTTCAGGCTTGCCAATGCGTGGACGAATACCATCGCGTTCTCCGGCGGTAATGAAAAAGGCAGCTTCAGGTTCTCTTATTCGAACCAGGATGCACAGGGTATTGTACCTAACAACGATTATCACAAAAAAATATTCAACCTGGGCTTGAATTATAACTTTACCCCTAAGTTGTCCGCACAGATCTATGTGAATTATGACCACGAGAATAATAACAATCCGCCGGTTATTGGTATTCAGGGATCATCAGTTACCAATTATATCTACCGTTATTCTAACTCGCTTAGTTTGGATGTATTAAAAGCAGCTGCGGTTGATGCTAACGGCAACGAAACCCCTACGTCTCGTTTCACTACCCTTACAAACCCCTACTGGATTATGAACAAGCAATTTACAAGGCAAACCAGAGACCACCTTTTGGGTACTGCAACCCTGCGCTACCAATTTTTTGATTGGCTTTACCTGCAGGGCCGTGTGAATATGGAATATAGCACTTCGTTTTATGAACAAAACGCGCCAACCGGCACCCTGGCAAATGCTGCTGCGCCCGTTGGCCTTTATAACGGAAGTTATAACTCAAATGATAATACTTACCGCGCCTTAAATGCTGACTTTTTATTAGGAGGTGGCCACAAATGGGGAGCCTTTTCTTTTGATGCTACTGTGGGAGGAAATACTTTCCCCTCTTCATCACAAGGATATACTGTTACCGCTACAAATTTCTATGTCAGGGATTTTTATACCCTTGGAAATGGCGTAACCAACACATCGGTTTTTGCAGTTTCCAAATCCACAGTAAACTCGCTTTATGGCACCGCCGAGTTTGGATATAAATCGTATTTGTTTTTAAATGTAACCGGCCGTAACGACTGGTTCTCGGTGCTAAGCCCCGAACATAATCATTATTTTTATCCCTCTGTAAGCGGCAGTTTTGTTTTTTCGGAATTTTTAAAGAATCCGCCTTCATGGCTCTCTTTTGGAAAAATCAGGGCGACTTATGCCAATGTGGGTAGTGCAAACGGTATTAACCCTTATAGCAATTCGCTTACTTTCACGCTTTCACAAAACGCGTTCAACGGCGTTCCGCTTGGGAGTATCACCAATGTCACTACGCCAAATCAGGCAATCAAACCTTACAGCGTAAAGGAGAAAGAGATTGGCCTGGAATTGCGAATGTTCAACAGCCGGGTGAATCTGGATGTAGCCGCATATGATAAGCACACCACAAACCAGATCTTAAGTGTGGCTATTTCCAACGCATCCGGCTATACCGGTACAATTGTAAACCTCGGCGAGTTGCAAAACCGCGGTATGGAATTCTTGCTGGAGTTAATACCTGTCAGAAAAGCGAATTTTACCTGGCGTTCAGCGTTTAATACTGCCATAAATTCTTCTAAAGTATTAGCCTTGGCTAACGGTCAAAATCAACTAACCCTGGGTGCAGGAGAATTCTTTGGCTCCATTGTTGACCAGGTAGGCCTTCCGTTAAACCAGATACAGGGTTCGACTTACCGCAGAGATGCCAACGGGAAGATCATTGTATCAGGCGGTAAGCCGGTGGCAAGTACATCTCCCGCGCTTTTTGGCAGCGCATTGCCTAAAACTACAGGTGGTTGGGTAAATACATTTACTTATAAAAAGTTTACCCTGATGACACACATCGATTACAAGGTTGGCGGTAAGATATTATCAAGCTCAAACCTTAACTTTCTGAGAGAGGGTTTATCCAAAGAATCGCTGGTTGGCAGGGAAGGCGGTGTCAAGTTTGATGCGGTAAATGCTGATGGTACATCTAACACCACGGCCGTGAACGCTGAGGATTTTTATGCCAATTATCGTTCACAGGGTATCCTGGACCCCTTTATTTATAAATCGGACTTCATCAAGCTAAGAAACGTTTCTGTTAGCTACGATTTTTCGAAGATGGTGAAAGCTAAGTTTATCAAAGGTCTTGTGCTTTCTGCCGTGTGCCACAACGTGCTGATCATCAAAAAGTATACACCTAATATCGATCCGGAAGCAATCTCTTCAAGTGGTGATATTTTAACGGGTTACGAGCAAAGTTCACTGCCCACAACGCGCACTTATGGATTTAACCTTAATGTCAAATTTTAAAAGAGTACGATCATGAAAAATTATATAAAGATCATAATATGTGCTGCCTGCCTGTGTTCTGCAGCAGGTTGTGATAAAGGGTTCAAAGAGTTAAATGTTAACCCAAACAACACAACCAGTCTTGACCCAATGTTCCTGTTTTCCAACGCGGAGCTTTTGACATATTCATCGTTAATGGAAACCGAAGCAACCGTTGTTCAGCAGTTTATCGATCCTTTCGGTGGTGTTACCTCTGCGTTTAACTTCAACGTGTTAAATCAAACATATACCGTAATGCGGTGGAATAATGCATATCCAAACAGCATAAAATTCCTGGAGCATATCTTATCGGAAACCAAGAGTGATGCAGCCCGCACCAACCTGTACAATGAAGCCAGAATATGGAGGGCTTACAATTATATGATGTTGGTAGATACTTATGGAGATGTTCCTTATACCCAGGCCGGGCAAGCCTATTTGAATTCGGTTTTTTTGCCCAAATATGATAAGCAACAGGACATTTATAATGATTTGGTGAACGAACTTACTACAGCAACGGCGGCTTTAGACGCTGCCAGGGATGTTGTAAAAGGCGATGTTTTTTTTGCAGGAGATATTTCGCAATGGAAACGGCTGGGGTATTCACTGTTGCTGCGTATCGGGATGCGCTATTCTAAATTAGATGCAGGCAAGGCAAAAACAATTGTGCAGGCAGCTGTTACCGGAGGCGTAATGCAATCTAATGCCGATAATTGTTACCTGAAATATAACAATACATACCCTAACCCCGTTACGCAGCAAATTCAACAGTTAACCAATACTTATTATCTCGCCGAGCCATTTGTAACACAATTAAAAGCTACCTGCGATCCGAGGCTGAAGTATATCTCAGCAATGTATGCCGACCCTGGAAAAGCGTTATCCCTTACTCCAGATACAGCATCTGCCAACCAGTTTGGTTTGCCTATCGGTTATGATAGCGGTACGCTGCCAACGGCTCCGGGATTTCGCGGCGTGAGTGGTTCAGGTTTCAAATATTCGCAGGTAAATTACAGCGTATTTGGTAAAGTAACCGCGCCACAATATTTTGTAACATATGCCCAAACGCAACTTTTACTGGCCGAGGCGGTTTTCAGGGGATATATCAGCGGTACAGCAAGTACTTATTATAATAATGGTGTAAAAGCGGCTATGGATCAATTTGCCAGTTATGATGCTGCTGCTGTCATCAGCAATGATGCCCAAAATGCCTATTTGAATAACCCGGTAAATGCATATGCTGATGCCAACGCTTTGAAACTAATTAATACCCAGTATTGGATAACTTCTTTTGGAAACGGCGCAGAAGCCTGGGCCAATTTTAGAAGAAGCGGCTTCCCGGCATTATCGCCCAATACATATCCCGGTAAGCAAATAAAAGGGAGCTTTGTACGCAGGTATACTTACCCGCAAACAGAGTCGGCTATTAATGCCGATAACTACAGGGCGGCCGTAGCCAGTATAGGCACAGACGACTTAGATACTCCTGTTTTTTGGGATAAATAAATACTCCCGGTTAATATGCCTTAATACCCCGGCGCTGATTTAATACCGGGGTATTATACGTTAATCTTAATACTATAGGAACCATTAAAATACTTGCCGTTTTTATGTTATCGGTGTCATCACTGTATGCCCAACAAAGCAAAATGCAGTTATTTAAGTTAAGCGAAAGAAGTCACTGGCCAAAGTAAGGACATGGTGCCTTTCTCATTAAAAGATATGATAAAGGAAGATGGCGGAAACTATGTCAAAGCAGAAGATTGGCATCCTTTCGTCGTCAGCGAAAGAAACCTGATTACGGGTCAAAACCCAGCTTCATGGGGTCCGGTTGCCGACAAGGTAATTGAAGAATTAAAAGCAATAAAATAATTGCCACTTTTATTTAAATGCACAGATCCGTTAGGGTTTTGTGCATTTTTTAAATTGCTGCGGCCTGTCTTTCCAGAACACCTTTTTTCTTAAATTCAGTAGGATTTGTACCCCGGTATTTCTTAAAGATTCGGTTCAGATGACTTTTATCCGCAAAGCCGAATTCATCCGCTATTTCGGTGATCCGCATGTTGCTGTGAAGCAAACGATTCTCAATAAGCTTTAACTTATAATTGAGTATGTATTGTTGTAAGGATTCATTGGCATGCTTTTTAAAATAGCTGCCTAAATAGGTTTGGGCAATACCGAAATTTTTACTGATCTGTTCAGCCCTTAGTTTTTCAGGAAAATAGATATTAGTCTGTATATACTGCAGGATATCTATCGCCTTTTTTTCACTTGTCTCATCGATCTTTTCAGGAAATGTTCTGGTAATGTTTCTGGCAATAATAATCAACAGTGTATTCACCAGTTGCGCGATCAGTTCCTGATGATAAACATCATGGTGAAGGTGTTCACTGATAAGTATCTCCATGAGCTGAATAACTGAATTCTTATCAGCATCATTTTTTAATATACAGCCAGGTTCATGACGGGCATTTTGCAAGATCAGCTCCAAACGCTGAATAAGGTCGTTTTCCTTTTTTGACGATTTGACGTAAACATTATTAAAGCGAATAAAAAAGAATTGGGTCGGCTGGTCGATCTTAAAAATATGTGTGTCATTAGGCGCTACGAGAAAAACATTTCCTGGCTTATAAGAAAAACCAACGTCATTGATATACTGCCTGCCTGTGCCGCCAACGATGTAGATCAGTTCAAAAAATGTGTGCTTGTGTAATCCACGAGGGCATTCGTCTAAAAACTCCTTTAACACCAATTCGAACGGCTGACGCAGGTGATCTTGTTCCATGTTGTAAAAGTACACCTATTTAATGTAAAAGTTCAACATTTCCCTGGTTTAGTTTGCGGAGATTTGATGAAGAAAACAAAAAGAAAATTTAACAGACTTAAAAACGATAAAATGAAAGCATTGATCCTGGAGAACTATAATGAGTCCTTCCAAATAAAAGATATTGAAAAACCAGTGGCTGCCAAAGGCCAGGTTTTAGTAAAAATCAAAGCCAGTGGTGTCAATCCAATAGATCTGAAGATCAAAATGGGTCAGGCAGGTCACGCAAAGACAGTTCTCCCTGCAATTTTGGGTATTGATATGTCTGGGGTGGTAGAAGCCGTTGGTGAAGGCGTAACAAAGTTCAAAGCCGGCGACGAAGTTTATGGTATGACAGGCGGTATTGCCGGCGTACACGGAACGCTATCCGAATATGCCGCCGTTGACGCTGACCTGCTGGCATTCAAACCTAAAAACCTCAGCATGCGCGAAGCTGCAGCAATTCCATTGGTATTTATTACCGCCTGGGAAGGTTTAGTAGACCGCGCAAACGTTCAAGAAGGCAAAACTGTACTGATCCACGGCGGAGCCGGAGGCGTGGGGCATATTGCTGTACAAATTGCCAAAGCAAAGGGTGCACAGGTTTTCACAACTGTTGAAACTGATAAAAATGAACTCATACAAAGTTATGGCGCCACACCAATTGATTACACAAACACAAGTGTTGACGAATATGTGGACAGACATACGGGCGGCGAAGGATTTGATATTATCTATGACACGGTCGGTGGTGATATTCTGGACGCATCTTTCAAAGCGGCCAAACAATATTTCGGACATGTGTTGAGTATCCTGGGATGGGGGACCCACAGTATTGCCCCATTATCATTCCATGGCGCAACTTATTCAGGCGTATTCGCTTTATACCCCCTTATTTCCGGTAAAGCCCGCATTCATCATGGTGAGATCTTGCGGGAAGCAACTAAACTGATCGAAGCCGGAAAAGTGATCCCGTTAGTAGACCCGGTAAATTATTCCTTAGAAACAATAGCCGATGCTTACCTGGCACAGGAAAACCGCACCGCAAAAGGAAAAGTAGTCATCGATATTGATCAGCAATAAACAACGAATAGCCGGGCAGCAATTAGCTGCCCGGATTGATCACAAACAATTTTAAATTTCCAATTATGAGCTCAGTTAAAATTTTAGATTACAGGCCTTCGTTCAAAGAACATTTCACCGAACTGGTGAAACCCTGGCTTTCCGGCGTTCTTAAAGGAATACTTGAAACAGAAGACGAATTTACAGTGCACTATCCTGACCAGGCCTACCTTTTAAAAGGCGGTTTCATCTTTTTTGCTATGTACGATGATAAATGCCTGGGTACGGTTGCTTTAAAAAGGCTTGACGAAGACAGTTTTGAATTTGCTAAACTCTTCGTTGATCCGGGGGCGTGTGGCCTGGGGGTACCAACTAAATTGATCGAAGACTGTATCAATAGGTGCAAAGAGAATGATGCTAAAGAATTATGGCTGCAAACTACGATGTCAATGCCGCAGGCGCATAAACTATATTATAAACTTGGTTTTAATGACAAAGCTGCGCCGAAACAAATGGACGTACTCAATCGAACCGAAAAGATCATGGTTATTGATTTGCTTTAGCACGAGTGATCGTGCTGAAGGGACTAAATTTCTGCTATAAATTTTAATAATTAACCAAATGGATTTTAATCTAAAAGGAAAAGTTGCCATTGTTACCGGTGCATCTAAAGGAATAGGGGCAGGAATTGCCAAGGGACTGGCTGCTGAAGGCGTTCAGGTTATTGTGAATTATGCAAACAGCGCGAAAGATGCTGACCGGGTTGTGACGGAGATTAATAATTCAGGCGGACGGGCGACTGCGGTTCAGGGAGATGTAAGTAATGCAGCAGACGTAAATACGAGGAACACTTTATTTAATTAGTTTTTGCTATTGTAAAATAGAGCTTGGAGAGTCATTTTTTAGGGCCAAAAAACGCCCCAAAAGACGCTGATGAGTTTTGCGATTTAATACGAGTTTTGGTGTTTTTTAACTAACTCTAAAAACAAAAATCCTCTAATTAGCGAAATTAGAGGGTTTTTGTTTTTTCAAAGTTAGGTTCGATATCAACGTATTTACCTAAAAAAGCCCTGTAAATGCTTGATTTACAGGGCTTTATGTCTTCATTGGAGGGCTAGGAATTTCTAATCCCTCTAAATAAGTTTGATAACCAACGTCTTATGAGTGGGATAATAGCTTACGCACCGAATTACGCACCACTTTTTGTTACAGATTAATTGCAAATCTTATGAAATAAAGATACTGTTTTATACGATACATACCAATTTAAGTTACGGAAAATAGATTGCAACTATGTTCACTTTAGGAGTACGAACTGGTAAGCTATACCCGGCTAGGTCATGTTTTCTGCGGCTGTTTTTATTCCTTGTCAGTCGATTATAAAGGAGAAACTAGATTGGCTTGAATTTATTCTTAAATCTATTGATGAGCCTTTAGCTATAGAGGATTCAGTGAGCCAAAAATCTGAAATAAATATAATTGTTCCCTTAAACAAGACCGTAACTATTCAAACAGCACATTTTTAATTGCGTAACGCCCTCAAGTCCAAACATTTTTTGAGCAGGTATAACTACACGGTTATTTTAGTTAAGGCGGATAAACCTTATTTTAATATTCGGATTGTAGACATAGATGGAAAAGGGTAGCAAAAAGCATTATTAAAAAACTTAAGCTTTTAGGTTATCCGGATGCCGACATTTTAAATAAATAGTAAAATGAAACATTGAGTTCAGGATGAACTAGTAACCAAATTGCCAGCTATTAGCAGTTATGTTGTCATTTTTTAAGATCTTTAATTTAAATAGCCTAAGTAGGACATGCTATAAGCTCGGTGAGTTAATTAAAACCTATTTTTTAGGATAAGTTCTAAAGGTAGATATGAACTATACCACTATTATGCAAAAATAAATTTCTTATTGCTTTGAATTGCATGATTTTATCCCATGGTGATTTTGCGTGATCTGCGGTATCCATCTCACCCACTAAATGTATATAGTTTATATATTTATCTAAGTGGCAGTACCGCCGATATGCTTAGGTTGAATTTTTCTGTCCGGAGTGCTTTCAATCTTTTTTGCAACCTTAAACAAAAATGCTCAAATGATGRGTACGACGTAACGTACATGGCATTTAAAGATAACCATGTAATGTTACTAAGATGCGAAGATTCATCTAACCAACCCTCGTTATTCCAGGCCTTATCATTAAATCGTTCATAGAAATCTTTGTCTTGATATCATTGCAGGAATCGTAGAAATTTCCTCAGCGAGTATAAGCGGATAAATGTGATGAGTTAATGATTAATTAAATATTTCTAAATCAATTATGTATAATTTTATCGGCTCGTTAGATGTAAAATAACAGATGGTGAAAAATAGTATAACGTTACACTATATTCATTTAAAAAGCCCATTAACGCAAAAGGTGTTTAATTCTTATCTAAATCTCGTACCTGCTGATGAACAGCAAAGAATCTTGAGGTTTTTGCGTTGGGAAGATGCTCATGGATGTTTACTCGGAAAAATAGCACTTTTGAAAGCTTTTGAAGTAAATAGTATTTCGATGCATCTTAGTGAAATAAAAAGAACTGAATTTGGCAAACCATATTTAACAGGTGAATATTTTTTTAATATATCCCATACCAATAATCTGGTTGTTTGTGGTGTAAATGCAGGTAACCGCATTGGCGTGGACGCTGAAAAAATAAAACCTGTTTTATTAGATGACTTTGAAAACCAGTTTAATGTAAATGAACTCGCCCAGATTAGAAGTTCCGTCAACCCCAATCTTACATTTTTTAAATACTGGTGCATTAAAGAGGCTGCAGTTAAGGCTGACGGGAGGGGTTTAAGTATACCTCTACATGATGTTTGCATTGAAGATGAACAAGTCACTATCGCGAATGCTTGTAGCTACTTTTACAAAACTTTTAGTTTGCCGGGCGATTTTATGATTGCAGTTGTTACCGAGACGCATTTTTTAAACATTGATTTAATCGATATCTCTTACCTGGCAAATTCTAATATTGACCAACTGCCAATTGCAAATAACAAGTAGGTTTAAAGCTTGGCTTTTTGCATACGAATCTGTCTGGATTATCTAACCCAGATTTTACATTGAATAGTTTTTTAGATCTCTGAATTAAATTCTTAACAAAGGTTTTTAACCCGCAAAAAGCCCCGTTTCTGAGCAGAAAATAGCCGTTTTAACACGGATTGTATAGCGTGCTTACTGTCAAATATTTACATAAGATCTGATGAGCATATCCGTTTCTCCCACAACGATTTTTATTTCTTTTTCGTGTGCCGATTTTGTATTATTTAATTAAATTTTTTCCCTTTAATTAAATTTTTATTGTGTTGTAAGCCATTTTTATTAACCCATGGGAAATGTAAACTTAAGGAAAGCATCACAAACGCTTAACCGGCTTACGCATTTGAGTGTATAGCTTTGTGTAAAATTAATCTGATTAGTTCAACTACCTATGAATAAGAAGTTCAGATCATGAATAAGAAGTTCAGATCACTCGGGGAATACCTATGCGCTCTTAGCTGCGAAAAAAGCAAAGGGATATCCTTTATTTTAGGAAGCGATAGGGAAGAATTTCTCTCTTATAAGGCTTTATTTAATGAGGCTTTAAGTAGTTTGAAGTTTTTACAAGATAAAGGTTTAATGCCTAGGGCTGAACTTATATTTCAGATCGAAAACCTTAAGGATTTTATTGTTACTTATTGGGCATGCATATTAGGGGGTATCATCCCGGTACCGCTATCGGTTATTCATCATGAAGAAGGCATTGAAAAATTAGTTAGAGTCTGGAAAACCTTAAACGATCCCCACTTAATTACCAGTGAAAAAAATGCAGATAAATTATCGAAAAGGTTAACAGAATCCGATGTTAATTTAAAAATAGTTTTATTGGAGCAGTTAAAAGATGATACCGGTGCTGGTGAGCTATATGCAGCTGATTCCAATGACATAGCTTTCATCCAGTTTTCCTCTGGTTCAACTGGCGATCCGAAAGGGATTAAATTGACACATGGTAATTTATTGGCAAATATTGATGGCATAGCAATAGGTACTGAAGTGGTATCGGAGGATAAATTATTGAGCTGGATGCCGCTTACTCATGATATGGGTTTGATAGGATTTCATTTAGTTCCTTTGGTTTGCGGAATTGATTTGTACCTGATGCCTACGGAGTTATTTATCAGGAATCCAACGCTTTGGATGAGGAAAGTATCAGAATATAACATTACTATTACCTCTTCCCCTAATTTTGGCTATCAGCATTTTCTCAACCAGCTTAACGAGAGTAATTTCCTGAATATCGATCTGTCTTCTTTGAGAATGATTTTTAACGGAGCCGAACCGATCTCAGCTAATATTTGCCGTGATTTTTTAAATAAATTAAGTCCTTTTGGCTTAAAAGAAAGTGTTATGTTTACTGTTTACGGGTTAGCAGAAGCTTCCCTTGCTGTAACGTTTCCCAAAGCTTCCGCTCCATTTTCTTCCTTAAAATTCGACCGCCGAAAATTAGGGCCGGGCGAAAAAGTACAAGAAATAACAACCCAAGACAATTATGCTATTGAACTTGTAAACTGTGGTAGCCCCATAACTCATTGTTCGGTTTTAATAGCTGATGAACATCATAATGCGCTTGAAGATGGGCATGTTGGATTTATCAATATTAAAGGCGCTAATGTAACTTCTGGTTATTACAACAATAACGAAGCTTCAAATAAAGTAATTACTGCGGATGGTTGGCTCAATACCGGCGATCTGGGTTTTATATTCAACGGTTGCCTGTATGTTACCGGGCGCATGAAAGAGCTTATTTTTCTTGCTGGTCAGAACGTTTATCCGCATGATATTGAAAGAATAGCGCACGATCTGGATGAAATTGAAGCCGGTAAAATAGTGGCGTGCGGTATTCCTGATGAAAAATCAGGTCTGGAGAAACTGGTTTTATTTGTTCTTTTCAAAAAGAAAGCAGAAGATTTTTTACCGATAGCTGCTAAGCTTAAAAGACACATCGCTGCCAAAGCAGGAATAGAAGTTACCTGGGTTGTACCTATCAAAAAAATACCCAAAACCACCAGCGGAAAGATTCAGCGGGTGGTTTTGGCAGATGATTTCATTGCCGGAGCCTTTGCGGATGGATTAACGTCTGCTCAAAGTTTTAAAACAATTTCAATTAGCACGGTTGATTTAGAGGTATGGCTGCGTAGCTGGCTTTCCAACCGGATGAATGTTTCGCTGAACGATATAGATCTGGACGCAACCTTTGCAGAACAGGGCGTAACCTCATTAATGGCTGTTGAATTTGCCCGTGCTATTGAAGAAAAAACGGGTGAAGCGGTGAATACTACTGTAGCCTGGAATTTCCCGAACATCAGAACCCTCACTCAATATCTTATTGGTTTAGATTCTGAAACCGATCAGGAAAACAGTAATCAACAAAAATCAGTAAACGAGCCGATAGCCATTATTGGTATGGCTTGCCGATTTCCTGGCGCTGCCAATCTCGACGAATTTTGGCAGTTACTTAAATACGGGAAAAATAGTCTCTCTGAAATAGAAAGTTCCCGATGGAACAAGACAGCGGTTGAAGATTTAACTTCCGGCAATAAAAATAAAACCATCACGCTTGGCAATTACTTAAAAGATATCGATCTGTTTGATGCGTCATTCTTTGGCATCTCGCCCAAAGAAGCCATGGAAATGGATCCTCAACAACGCCTATTGCTGGAGCTGGCCTGGGAAGCCATGGAACATACAGGTATTCCTCAAACTGAATTATCAAATACAAATACTGCCGTATACATTGGCACAAGCGGTAACGAATATGCAAGTCTGCAGATAAATGATCTGGCAGCATTAAACGCCTATTCGGGTACAGGCAATGCGTTAAGTATTTCGGCTAACCGCTTATCATATTTTTTTGACCTCTGCGGTGCGAGTATGGCAGTCGATACGGCTTGTTCCTCATCTCTTGTGGCTCTGCACCAGGCTTGCCAGCAATTACGGTCGGGAGAAAGCGATGCTGCCCTCGTTGGGGGTGTTAACCTTATGGTAAGTCCTGCTTTGAATGTCGTTTTTTCACAAGCAAATATGCTGGCTGATGATGGTAAATGCAAAACCTTTGATCAGCAGGCAAACGGTTATTCAAGAGGCGAGGGAGGTGCAATTGTTATGCTAAAAAGACTTTCAGATGCAATTAAAGATCAAAATACCATTCATGCGGTTATCCGTGGAAGCGCACTAAACCAGGATGGTAAAAGTAACGGATTGACTGCTCCAAATGGCAGGGCACAAAAAGCGGTGATTCAAAAAGCAATGAAAGTGGCTAATGTGCTTCCGCTTGCGGTTTCTTATATTGAAACTCATGGAACGGGAACTCCATTGGGCGATCCGATTGAGTATCAGGTTTTAGATGAAACTTTACAAAAAAATCGTACACACAATGAACCTTGCTGGATAGGTTCTGTAAAAACAAATATTGGGCATCTGGAAGCAGCCGCTGGTATGGCAGGGCTAATAAAAACGGTGTTATCGCTTCAGAATAAAGAAATACCGCAACATTTAAATTTCAGTAATGTAAATCCCTACATCCGGAATGGGCATCAAAGTGTTCTTAAAATCCCAACGGAACATACTTCATGGACACTTAAAGAAGGAAGCAGAATTGCCGGTATAAGTGCTTTTGGCTTTGGAGGCACGAATGCCCACATCATCATAGAAGAGGGAGCAGTTTACCAGGAACCTATTCTTTCGGTGAATGATGATAAGGTTTATCCGCTGGTTTTATCTGCAAAAAATAAGGAAGCTTTAAAAGAGTTAGCATTAAACTATCAGCAGTTTTTAGATAAAACGGACAAAGCTTTTAAAGATATCTGTTATACGGCAGCTTTTGGTCGTACCGCATTTGCAGAAACCTTGCATATAACTGCTTCCACTAAAGAAGAAGCTTCGGAGAAATTAGCTTTAATTACAGCTGGGGTTGAGATAGCAGAGAAAGCGCTAAGCGAAAACTGGAAAGAAGTTTTTACAGATTCCGGATGTAATAAAGTGACCATACCAGGCTATCCGTTCCAGCGCCAGCGCTATTGGGTAAATGCAAACGAAACTATTTCATGGCTGCCTGTAAGTGATGATAAACAGACAGACAGCCTGGATGAGCATTTGTATGAGATAAAGTGGATTAAAAAAACCTTCGATCACGCGTTCACGAATGTGGAAAAAGGTTCATGGTTAATTTTTTCGGATACGGTTGGAATTGGTGCAGAACTGGCACTGCAGCTAAAAGATCAGGGTCATTTTGCCATTAAAATTTTTAAAGCAGATGAATCCCGGTTGGACATTCTTTTGCAGGAAATTAAAGAATCTACTACACTTCCGTGGATGGGTTTTATCTATCTATGGCCTATAGAGAATACGTTGGATGGTTTGGATGATATTTCATTTACTCCGTATTATCAATTCCTGAATATTGTTAAAAAAATAAACACAATTCATTTTGACACGAAGCCTGCGCTTTGGCTCCTCACTAAAAATGCATTATTCGCTGATGATATCAATATAACCGGATTATTCCAGTCGCCATTTTGGGGTTTTGCAAAATCGGTACCCTTAGAGTATCCAAAATTCTGGTGCGGCATGATGGATATCGGAAACCAGGAACCGTCCGCCATTATAAATCAAATTACACAGGAAGTTTTATATAACCGTACAGAAGATCTTCTCGTTCTTCGCAACGATCAGCGAAATGTATTCCGTTTAGCCAAAGCTACTGAACATAATAAAAAGCCGTTTCCGTTAACGGATACTGGATCTTACCTCATTACTGGCGGACTAGGATATCTGGGTTTAAAACTGGCAAAATGGTTGGCATTAAATGGTGCCGGTCAATTAATTCTTAGCACCCGCAAGCATCCGGATTTGTTAATAAAAAGCCGGGAACTTCTGGAACTGGAGAAAATGGGCGTCAATATTTCCATTGTACAACTCGATTTAGGAAACGCAGAACAGGTGCAAAAACTGGTAAACGAAGTTCAGAATAGTGATTTTAAACTTAAAGGTGTATTTCATGCGGCTGGTATCTCAAACTATCAGTTTATAGAAGAATTGGATAACAGTTCACTGGATGAAACGCTGGAACCTAAAATAAAAGGTGCCTGGTTTTTGCACAAATCAACTCAAACCGTCGATCTGGATTTCTTTGTTTGCTTTTCATCCATTACATCTATTTGGGGAGGTAAAAAGCAGTCGCATTATGCAGCCGCCAACCAGTTTTTAGATAGTCTTACCTATTACCGTAAAAACTTAGGATTCCCATCATTAACTGTTAATCTTGGTCCGGTTTGCGGCGGCGGAATGGCTGCCGAAAACGCCGATGTGTTTAAAAAGATAGGCATCGAAGAAATTCATCCGGAATCGCTTTTTGCCATTTTATCGAAAATTATTGGAGGCAATTCTTCCCAAAAGATCGTCGCCAAAGTTGATTGGCAAAAATTTCAGAAGATTTATCAGTTTCATACTGCCAGACCCATTTTTGATGAGGAAGTATCCATCGAAAAAGTCGAGATAACGGTGCAAAAATCTGATTTCTTACTGATCCTTGAAAAAACATCCATACCCGATCGCCCTTATGTGCTGCTGCACCATGTCCGTACGGTTATAGGCGGGGTGTTAGGCTATAAAAAAGGTGAATATCCCATAGTTGATCAAGGGCTTTTTGATATGGGAATGGATTCGATATCAGCTATAGATATTAAAGAAAAACTGGAGAAAAGCCTTCAAATAAAGCTGAATCAAACGGTTGTATTCGATTATCCAAGCATACAAAACCTCGTCGATTTTTTTATAAACGATAAACTGTCGAATTATTTTCCGGCAACTACCGAATCCGAATTAGTTGACCAACCCTCCAAACCTACTGATGTGCAAAGCATAACGGTAGACGAACTCTCAAATGAGGAATTAGAAAACTTATTAAACGAACAAATCAACAAATTTCTATAATGAATTCCAATAATCAGGATTTGATGCGCCGGGCGGTGTTGGCGATTAATAATTTAGAGGTCAAACTCAAAGATAAGGAAAACGAAAAGCACGAACCTGTTGCCATCATTGGCATTGGATGCCGTTTCCCTCGGGGTGGAAACACTCCTGATGATTTTTGGAAATTAATTAAAGATGGGATTGATTGTGTAACGGAAGTGCCTTCAAACCGGTGGTCTGCTGAAAATTATTTTGACCCGAATCCAGAAACAGCCGGTAAGATTTATTCTAAATACGGAAGCTTTATGGATGGTATTGACCAGTTCGATGCACATTTCTTCGGGATTTCTGCCCGCGAGGCTCAGGCTATTGATCCGCAGCAACGCTTGTTGCTGGAGGTTACCTGGGAAGCATTAGAAAATGCCGGAAAAACGTTAGAGCAAATCCGCGGAAGTGAAACGGGAGTGTTCATAGGTATTACTACCAACGATTACTCCCAAAATAGTTTAAACGATCAGCAGCCGGAGTTGGTAGATGCTTACTTCAATACCGGTAACGCATTAAACGTTGCCGCAGGCAGAATCTCTTATGTTTTAGGGCTCGAAGGACCGAGTATGGCTATTGATACTGCTTGCTCCTCGTCTTTGGTATCGATCCATCTGGCTTGCCAGAGTTTACGTAACGGCGATAGTACCATGGCAATTGCAGGAGGAGTAAACCTGCTGATTTCCCCGGTTTCAACCATCGGGATGTCAAGGATGAACATGCTTTCTCCCAACGGGCGCTGCAAAACTTTTGACGATCAGGCAAATGGGATTGTAAGAGGTGAAGGTTGTGCGGTTATTGTATTAAAAAAATATTCAGACGCTTTAGCAGCTAACGATACCATTTTAGGGTTGATAAAAGGTTCTGCCGTAAATCAGGATGGCGCCAGCGGCGGATTAACCGTGCCTAACGGTAAAGCCCAGGAAAAGCTTTTGAAAAAAGCATTGGCTTCGGCCAGAATAGAACCTTCGGAGGTAGATTATATTGAAACTCACGGTACAGGTACTCCTTTAGGCGACCCGATTGAAGTAAACGCACTCGCCAGCGTTTATGGAAAAGACCGTCCTTCTGATCGCCCCTTAATTTTAGGAGCGTTAAAAACGATTATCGGGCATACAGAAGCTTGCGCAGGCGTTGCCGGCGTGATAAAAACGGTGATGGCAATGCGTCATAAAGAAATTCCGGCTCCGCTTCATCTAACCAAACCAAATGCAAAGATTTTATGGGCTGAGCTTCCCATTACGGTGCCCTCATCCTTATTAAAATGGAAAAACGGCGAAAAGAAACGAATTGCCGGTGTAAGTGCATTTGGTTTTAGCGGTACCAATGCACATATAATACTCGAGGAATATACATCTCAAGAAAATACCCAAGTTCTTGAGCAGCCTGCACAGCATCTGCTAACTTTATCAGCTAAAACTGAAGAAGGTTTAACACAGCAGGCATTAAAATATCACAATTACCTAAAAGAGAATAAAGATTTAAGCCTGGGAAGTATTTGTTTTACAGCGAATGCTGCCAGAACTCATTTTGACTATCGCTTCAGTATCCCTGCAGCCTCAACAGAAGAACTGATTACCGCACTTGCCGAAAAAGATAATTTTAACATCGTAAAAGCGAAGGTTGATAAGAATAAATACCATAAAATCGCTTTTCTGTTTACTGGTCAGGGCGCTCAATATCCCGGTATGGGTAAAGAGCTGTATGAAACCCAGCCGGTTTTTAAAGCGGCACTGGATCAGTGTTCCTTAATGCTGCAATCTTATTTAGGCAAATCCCTTACGGATATTATTTATTTGCCAGAAAATGCCGCATTTCTTGATCAAACGGCTTATACACAGCCTGCCTTATTTGCATTAGAGTACTCTCTTGCCGAACTATGGAAGTCATGGGGTGTAATGCCCTCGGTTTTAATAGGTCACAGCGTTGGCGAATACGTGGCCGCCTGTTTAGCAGGAGTTTTTACGCTGGAAGATGGATTAAAATTAATTGCGGAACGCGGTCGGCTGATGCAAAAATTACCTGCGGGCGGTGCCATGGCAGCCATTTTTGCACCGGAATTTGAGGTAACAAAATCTATTTCTGGGTTTGAAGACAAGGTTTCTGTCGCTGCGATAAATGGCCCTGGCTTAACCGTAATTTCCGGCGATTTGGATGTGATAGACGAGGTTTTAGAAAGTTATCAGAAAGCAGGAATCCGAACTAAAAAACTACAAGTTTCGCACGCATTTCATTCTCCGTTATTGAAGCCTATTATGGCGGAATTCAGGGAGTTTGTAAAAGGAATTAACTTTCAGGCTCCCAAATTAAAAGTAATCTCTAACCTAACGGGACAAATAGCGGATGAAACAATGGCTGATCCGGAGTATTGGTGCAAGCATATTTTGGCTCCTGTAGCTTTTTATAAAGGCATCCAAACTTTAGAAGAAGAAAAAACCAGCATTAATATTGAAATCGGTCCAACGCCTTCGCTGTTGGCTATGACTAAAGATTATGCATCTACTACAGATACGTTGTGGTTATCCACTTTGCATCCTAAAAAAGCTGATTGGCAATGCATTAATCAGACTTTGGCAAGAATTTATGTAAGCGGTTATCCAATTAACTGGATTGCATTCTACAAGCCTTATTCCTATGCTAAGGTCACCTTGCCAAATTATTCTTTCCAAAAGCAAAGTTATTGGCTTACTAAAAAACAAATTAATCAAACCCTTCAGCTTGTTTCRACCACCCCGGCAATGAATAGTACAGTGATAAATGGACTAGAATTAAATGGTACCAGCAAAAACGGTTTCCATAAGCCGGATGTATTACCGGAATTAAAGAAAATTCTGGCAGAAATACTTCATGAAGATCCTGCCAAACTGGATAACCACATGCCCTTTGTGGAAATGGGAGCAGATTCAATTGTTTTGGTAGAGGCTTTAAAAAAGATAGAAACCACCTATCATGTAAAACTAAAAATTAGCCAGCTTTTTGAAGAGCTTTCTAATTTGGCAAATCTTGCCGAATACATTCATGCAAATATGGAAGTTGCCGAGCCAATTTTTGTAAAAGATCAAACCATCCATCCTGAACCGGTTTTCGCTTCAACAAATAACCAAAATTTACAGCCCTTAACTTTGCCCGATAACAGCTTGCAAAGCTTGCTGATGAAACAAATGGATGTTCTGCAGCAAACAATAAATGCCCAGCTGCAAGTATTGCAATCATCCGCATCCCATCCAACGCAGCAAATTCAAACGTCCCAGTCTGTTAATCCGGTTCAATCGGTAAAATCTCCGGAAAATAAACCAGAAGCAGCAACAGCCGATGCAACCAGTAAATTCAATGCCATACGTTTAATTGAAGACCGGGAACTAAACGCAGATCAATCGCAGTTTTTAGCTGATTTAATTGTGCGCTATAATCGCAAAACGTCTGAGTCTAAAAAATATACCCAGCAATATCGTGGTGTACTTGCCGACTGGATCAATTCGCTTGGATTCAGGCTGGCGATCAAAGAAATGATTTATCAAATCGTATCTGTCCGGTCTTCTGGTTCAAAATTTTGGGATAAAAATGATAATGAATATGTGGATCTGGCTATCGGATTTGGAGCGAATTTTTTTGGAAATAGCCCGGACTTTATCAAAGAAGCAGTACATGCCCAGGTTGATAAGGGTTTTGAACTGGCTATCCAATCGGATATTGCCGGCGAAGTAGCAGAGCTGATCAAAGAAGTTACAGGACACGAGCGCGTAGCTTTTTCAAATACCGGAACGGAAGCAGTGATGGCGGCTATGCGTATTGCGCGTACGGTTTCCAAAAAGAATAAGATTGTCATTTTTAAAGGATTTTATCACGGTACTTTTGATGGTTACCTGGCAGAATCAACCCAAAATGGTGCGTTAATTTTTTCAAATCCGGCTGCACCGGGAACTACCCAGGGGATGATTGATGACATCGTTCCGTTGAATTATGGCAGCGACGATTCCTTAAAATATATTGAAGACCATGCCGATGAATTAGCTGCTGTACTGGTTGAACCGGTACAAAGCCGCCGACCGGGTAATTTCCCAAAAGAGTTTTTAATTAAGCTCCGCGAAATTACTGCACGTAAAAATGTAGCCTTCATTCTGGATGAAATTATTACCGGTTTCCGAATTCATCCCGGCGGTGTTCAGGCTGTTTTGGGTATCCAGGCAGATATTACTACTTACGGAAAAATTGTAGGTGGCGGTATGCCGATTGGGGTTATTGCTGCCAAAGCAAAATACCTGGATGCGGTTGATGGTGGCTGGTGGCAGTATGGCGATGACTCTTATCCGGCTACGCAGATGACTCTTTTTGGAGGTACATTTTGCAAACACCCCTTAGCATTAGCGGCTGCAAAGGCGGTTTTGCTGCGGATGAAAGAGGCTGGTCCGGCTTTACAGGAAGCTGTTAATCAAAAAACAGATCGTTTAGCAACTGAAGTTAATACCTTTTTTAACGAACTGAATATCACTGTAAAGGTGGTCAATTTTGGTTCCCTGTTCCGCTTTGAACCGTTCGGAAAGTATAACCCTTTATTACAGCCCATCGAGATGGACATCTTTTATTTCGCGTTGATAGAAAAGGGTGTTTTTACCTGGGAGCGAAGAATTAATTTCTTATCTGTAGCCCATACCGATCAAGATGTAGATTTCATCATTGCTAAAATTAAAGAGGTTATTTTTGAAATGATTGATGGTGGTTTCTTTCCAGAATCTGATGGGCGGGGAGGACCAGCAAGCCCGAGAAAAAAGTTCATTTCAGAGGCGCAGCGCCAGTTATGGGTGCTGGCTCAAATGGATCCAGCCGGGTCAGTAGCTTATAATGTACCTGTAGCGCTTCAACTTAATGGTTCGGTAAATGCCCAACTTCTTCAAAAATCACTGCAAATAATTGTAGACCGGCACGAAGCGCTAAGAACCACTTTTAGCGAACGGGGAGATTATCAACTGATTCATCCATCCCTGAAAGTGGAATTTTTAGTTGATGACTTTTCCTTAAAAAATGCCGACGAAAAAGAAGCCGCTATTAATGAATGGCGGAGGAAAATGAGCCAAACTCCTTTTGATTTGATTAACGGGTCTTTATTGCTGGCGGGCTTATTAAAAATTAAGGAGAATCAGCATATTTTATCGGTAGCGGTTCATCATAGTGTGTATGATGGCTGGTCGGCAGGTGTGCTTTCATCCGAGTTAGGCGAGATTTATACCAAGCTTTTAAACGGGGCTCCATTAAATTTAAATAAACCGGTTCAGTTTGGGGAGTACCTTTTAAAGAGAGAGCAGTTTAAAAAATCATCGGCACTGGCAGAACAAGCCGCTTATTGGTTAGATCAATACAGTAAACCATTAAGTGCACTGCAGCTTCCTGTTGATAAGAAAAGACCTGTAATTAAAACCTATAACGGAAGTACCATTGCCGTCCGTCTCAATCCGGAGATAACCAAAAAAGTTACAGCAGCAGGTAAAGAGAAGGGTTTTACACCATTCATGATCTTATTTGGAGCTTACAATTTGTTGCTTTCTAAACTTAGTCAGCAGCAGGATATTGTTGTTGGAATACCGGTTGCGATCAGGGATATCGAAACTGAAGCGGCTATTATTGGTTATTGTACCGATGTGCTTCCTGTGAGAGCGAAGATCCTATCAGATGATTCCCTGCTGGATTTTTTAAAATCTATTCGCAAACAACTTTTAAGCGGTTTCGAAAACCAGGATTTTACGCTGACCGAGTTAATTACCAGACTGAAAGTGGAGCGGGATGCCAGCCGTTCGCCGATAGTAAGCACCTTGTTTAATTTAAATCCGGGCAACGTGGTTTTGCCTGTTTTTGCCGGATTAGAAACAAGTCTGCTCCCCAAAAAAATAGATTATACCGCTTTTGAACTGCTGTTTGATATCACAGAATATCAGGGTGAATTCGTTCTGGAATGTGATTACAATACCGATCTGTTTAATGAAACTACCATAATCAGTTTCATTCGTTATTACGAGAACATATTAGCGTCCATCAGTACCGATACGAATACTAAAATATCCGACGTAAGCATTTTATCGCAGGAGGATCAACAACGATTATTGGTTGATTTTAACGGCACTTTAAAAGATTATCCTAAACACAAATTAATTCAAGATTTAATTCAGGATCAGGTTTCGATTTCTGCGGAAAAAACTGCCCTGGTAATTAATAAACAGCAATGGTCTTACACCGCGATAAACAGCAGTGTCAATAAACTGGCGCATTATTTACGCCAGGTACATGCCATAGCTCCGGGAAGTTTGGTAGGTGTTTTTATGAACCGTTCGGARCAAATGCTCATTGCTTTGTTGGGTATCATTAAATCTGGAGCGGCGTATGTACCGCTTGATCCGGCTTATCCAAAAGAACGTATCAATTACATTATACAGGATAGCGGTATGAAGATGATCTTAATTGATCAATCTTTAGCGGGTGTTGCTGTCGAAATTACCGGTCCGGTTTTAATTTGGGATGAAAAAACACTCGAAGAAATAAATACCTATCCGGATTCAAATCCCGAAATAATTAATACGCCTGAAGATCTTTCTTATATCATTTATACATCCGGCTCTACCGGAAAACCAAAGGGCGTTGCTATCCGGCACAAAAATGCGGTTGCCTTTTTGTACTGGGCAATGGAGGAGTTTGTGCCGTCACGTTTTGAAATTGTTTACGCAGTTTCTTCCATCTGTTTTGACCTTTCGGTATTCGAATTAGTCTTTCCGTTAACCGTTGGGAAAACCATCCGGATACTTCAATCAGGGTTAGAAATTAAAGACTTTGTAGTTCAGGATGATAAAGTGCTCCTGAATATTGTGCCTTCCGTTTGCGGATTGCTCATCAAAGAAAAGATAAATTTAGAGCAGGTAACCATCTTAAACCTTGCCGGTGAAGTGTTTTCTGCCAATTTATTG